>CAZPQE010000280.1:0-9009 GCA_964588615.1 uncultured Clostridia bacterium
GCTCGCGCGCACCGACCCGGAGGTCAGGGTGCGACAGGCTGCTCAGAAGGCGCTCAGACGATAGACGATGATTATGCGATCATACTCCGACACCGTGAATATGCCCGAAAGCGCATTCGCCCTGCTGCGCGATCTCATACACCTGCGCACCGGCGTTTTTTATCACAACGGCAGGATCTCGCTGCTGGCCGACCGCATAAGCCCGCTGATGATCGAGCGGGGACTGGATTCCGCGCTCGACTATTATTACCTGCTCAAATACGACGAGGAGTCGGACACAGAATGGCAGAGGCTGATGGATGCGCTCTCCGTGCCGGAGACTTATTTCTGGCGCGAGATGGATCAAATACACGCCCTCGCCGATGAGATAGCGCCGCAGTATTTCTCCGCTCAGGCCGGGCCGTTGAGAATATGGAGCGCGGCCTGCGCTACGGGCGAAGAGCCGCTGACCATAGCTCTGGCTCTCAACGAGCGGGAATGGTTCGATCGCGCGCCGATAGAAATTTATGCCAGCGACGCCAGCCGGGTGAACATAGAAAAAGCCAGGCGTGGGCTTTTTCGCGAAAGGTCTTTTCGCTCGCTGCCCCCTTTGCTCCGCGAAAAGTATTTCACCCAGGAAGGCGCTGGGTGGAAGATCGCGCCGGAGATTCACCGGCGGGTTTCATTCGAGCGGGCTAATCTGGTTTCTCGCGCCGAGATAGCGCGCCTGGCCCGCTCGCAGATAATTTTCTGCCGGAACGTGTTCATTTATTTTTCCGATGATTCGATTCGCAGAACGCTGAAGTTTTTTCATGAACTGATGCCCGCGCCTGGCTTTCTGTGCGTGGCAGCCAGCGAATCGCTCATCAAGCTGACCGCTGATTTCGAGCTTATGGAAATCGGCGGGGCTTTCGTTTACGCCAGGAGATAGTTTTCATATTCGAGACCGGGAGAGATTATGAGCAAAATTATCAAAGTGCTGGTCGTCGACGATTCGGCCTACGTGCGCAAGGTGGTGCGGCAGATGCTCTCGCGCAGCCCGTTTCTGGAAGTAGTCGGAACGGCGCGCGACGGAGAAGAAGCCCTTGAGATGGTCGAGCGTCTTCAACCTGACGTGGTGACTTTGGACCTGCTGATGCCCGGACTCGACGGAGCGGGTTTTCTGGCCGAGCAGATGAAACGTTGTCCGCTTCCGGTCATAGTCGTCTCCATAGCCAGCCAAAGCGGCTCGGCGGCGCTGGCGGCCCTCGATCTGGGCGCGATAGATTTCATTCAGAAGCCCACCGCGCTTGCGACCGAAAAGGTATTCGAGATTAGCGACGAGTTGACAGAAAAAGTCAAAGCCGCAGCCGGCGTTCGCCTCTCTCATCTGGCCGTCGCTGACTCCGCCGCGTCGAAAGATGGAAGCAAAGCGACTGCGCTTTCCACGTCTGCTCGCGACACAGCGATGTTTGACGCGGTGGTCATAGGGATTTCGACCGGCGGGCCGCAGGCGCTCAAGCAGGTGATCCCGCGCCTGCCCGCAGATTTTCCCGTGCCCATAGGAATAGTGCTTCACATGCCTGTGGGCTACACCGAGATGTACTCGCGCAAGCTGGATGAGATTTCCGCTCTCCGCGTGGTCGAAGCCAGCGAAGGCCAAGTGGTCGAACCGGGCCTGGTGGTGCTGGCTCAGGCCGGGCGTCATCTCTATTTCAACCGCAGGCCGGACGGCGCGGTGGTGACTCACCTCGACGCGCGCCCGTTCGACACTCCTCACCGGCCCGCCGTCGATGTGCTGTTTCAGTCTGCCGCCGAGGTCTACAAGAACCGGGTGCTGGGAGTGGTGATGACCGGAATGGGATCGGACGGGCGACAGGGCGCGGCCTGGATCAAATCGCAGGGCGGAGCGGTGTTCACCGAATCGGAAAGCAGTTGCGTCGTCTATGGAATGCCTGGTTCGGTGGTCGAAGCGGGCCTCAGCGACCGCTCTGTCGCGCTCGATGAGATGGCTCGGGCGATTCTGGAGGCAGTGTGATGGCAAATATTCTGGTCGTCGATGACAACGGGTTGTCGAGAAAGACGCTGCGCAGAATCCTGGAATCAGCCGGGCATCAGATAGCCGAGGCTCAGGACGGAATAGTCGCGCTGGAGCGTTACTTCCTCGATCGGCCCGACCTGGTGATGCTGGATTTGACGATGGGCGGAATGTACGGCCTCGATGTGCTCGACAGGCTCAGAGAGATAGACTCCGAGGCGCGGGTGATAGTGGCAAGCGCCGACATTCAGAGCTCGACGCGAGAGATGGCCTGCCTGGCCGGAGCGCGGGCTTTCATCAATAAACCGTTCACCTCCGACAAAGTGCTCGACGCGGTGAACGAAGCGCTCAGAGGGGGCCGGCAATGCTCCTGATCGAACAGCGCAAAGAGGCTCTCACTGAGCTCATCAACATAGCCTTTTCGCGCACGGCGGCCTCGCTGTCGGAATTGACCGGGCACAGGGTGCTGCTGGATGTGCCGAAAATCACAGTGTCCGAAATAGGCCGTCTTGCAAAAGATTTGGGCACTATGGTCGGAGAGGAGGTCGCTTCGGTTCATCAGATATTCAGCGGCCCGGTTTCGGGCGACGCGTTGCTGCTGCTCGGTTACGACGACGCGGTTGCGCTCTCCGAACTTCTGACGGAAGAAACCTCTGCGGCCACCCGGCTCAACGAATCGTCCCGCGAGGTGCTGACCGAGGTGGGCAACATATTGCTCAATGCCTGCCTTGGAGTGTTCGGAAACCTGCTCAAGGTGCATGTGAAATTCTCCGTTCCGCGACTGCACGTCGAGAGCCTCGGCCATCTGCTCTCATCGGTGGTCGTCGGAAGAGATGAGCTTCGCTACGCGCTGGCCGTCTACACCTCGTTCCGACTGCGCGACAGCTTTGTGAGCGGCTGCCTGGTGATGGCGCTGGGCGTCGCCTCTCTGGATCGATTGATTCAGGGAGTTGAGTGGTGGGAGAAGGAGCAGATGGAAGTCTGAGTCCTGCGGGAGCTACTCGATACATGAAGGAACTGAAATCAGAATCTCTCAACGCGGCGACCCTTCAGTGGTTCAACGAGCTTGCGCCCGTCGGCATAGTCACGACCGATTGCGAGTTGAAGATTATAAGCTGGAACCGATGGATGGAATCGCGCAGCAATCTCCGGGAGGAGGAAGTCGAGGGGCGCAGCCTGCTCGAAATCTACCCCGATCTGACCGAGCGCGGACTCGACCGCTACTATCACGAGGCGACTCAGGGCCGCGTCAAGATTCTGGCTCATCGCTTTCATCGCTATCTGCTGCCGCTGCCTTCGACAGCCGACGGCTTCCCTCAGATGCAGCAAAGCGCGCAGATAGCTCCGCTCATCGAAGACGGATGCGTCGTGGGAACCATCACCATGATAGAAGATGTGTCCGAGAAGGCGGCCAGAGAGTCATCTCTCAGGAACCAGATAACCACGCTTGAGGCTCTGCAAAACAAGAACGTCGAACTCTATCAGGCGATGCGCGAATCCGAGGCCCGCCATCGCGTCCTCCTCGATCAATCGCTGATGGGAGTCTATGTGATTCAGGACGGGGCTCTCCGCTACGTCAACCCGGCGTTTGCCCGCATGCTCGGCTATGAGCCGGAAGAAATGATCGACCGCATCGATCCCTTCGATATCATCTTAGGCGACGACCGTCAAAAACTGGCCTACGCCATCAGGTCCCGGCTGTCGGGCGACGATGATTCTTCTTCGAAGGAGTTCCGCGCCATTCACAAAAACGGAACTATCCGCTATATCGAGAGCTTCGGCACGCGAATAATCTACAACAACTGCCCGGCAGTCCTCGGAACGATGCTCGACATCACCGAGCGCAGACAGGCTGAAGAAGAAAGGCGAAAGACTGAAGAGCGTTTTCATATCATCGCGCAGGCCACCAATGACGCGGTCTGGGACTGGGATCTCACTACAAATGCAGTCTGGTGGAACGAAGGCGTAAATACGCTGTTTGGATACTCGCCCGATCAGGTGGGGCCGGACGCCAACTGGTGGTGCGAAAACATTCACCCGGAGGACAAAGAAGAGGTCATTTCGAGCGTTCATGAAGTCATTGACAGCGGAGGCCGATCCTGGACCGGCGAATACCGCTTTCGTCGGGCCGACGGCTCTTATGCCTACATCCTGGATCGCGGCTTTGTCATACGCGACGATGAAGGGCAGGCCGTGCGCATGCTCGGGGCGATGGCTGACCTCACCGAGCGAAGGATGGCCGAGGGAATACTTCGCGCTTCGGAGGAAAGGTTCTCCAAGTCATTCCACTCCACTCCCTGCTCAATGAGCATTCTCAACGCCAGAGAAGGAATATACATCGATGTCAACGATGCCTTCGTTCTCTCGACCGGCTACGCCCGCCAGGAGGTAATAGGCCGCACAGTTGAAGATTTAGGAATCTGGGCTGACGATGAAAGCCGCAATGAAGCGTTGCATCTCCTCAAGGAGCAGGGTTTCGTGAAAAATCTTGAAGCCAGGTTCTCCATGAAATCAGGCGGCGTGATGTTGTGCCTGTTCTCAGCCGAGATAATAGAAATAGCCGGCCAGAAGTGCGTGCTCGCTACTGCCCTCGATATCACCGAGCAGAAACGCGCTCAGGAGGAACTCCGCCGCAGCGAGGAACACTTCCGTTCGCTCATCGAAAACTCTCAGGACATCATAACCATCATGGCCCCGGACGGCGCGACGCTTTACTCAAGCCCGTCGATCGAGCGGGTTCTCGGATACAAACCGGAGGACATGATCTCAACCAATGCCTTCGACCGCCTGCACCCGGATGATCGGTCGAGAGTGCAGACGACTTTCGCTCAGGCGTTGAGCAAATTCGGCGTCACTGAAAAGGTCGAGTATCGTCTCCTTCATGCCGACGGCTCGTGGCGGGTGATGGAAGGCATAGGCAAGAACCTGCTCGACAACCCGTCGGTGCGCGGCATAGTGGTCAACGCCCGCGACATAACCGAGCGCAAGCTGGCCGAAGAAAAACTGCGCGACAGCGAAGAGCGATACCGGGGATTGTTCGAAAACAATCCACTTCCCGCCTGGGTCATCGACCCTGACACTTTGTCGTTCCTGGCGGTCAATGACGTCGCATTGAGCCACTACGGATATTCGCGGGAAGAATTCCTGGCCATGAAGATCACCGACATACGCCCACCCGAAGACGTTTCCCTCCTGCTCGACACCATGCCTGCCATCATCGAAAGTCCGGGGCATACCGGGCTGTGGCGGCATCGCAGGAAAGACGGGACGATAATTCTGGCCGAGGTGACATCACAGACGCTCATTTCCGAAGGCCGCCCGGTCAGGCTGGCCATAGTTCAGGATGTCACCGCGCGCCGTCAGATGGAAGAAGCCATGATGCGGGCAAAGGAGGCCGCCGAGTCGGCCAATCGCGCCAAGTCGGAATTCCTCACCAATATGAGCCACGAAATCCGCACCCCGATGAACGGCATCATCGGCATGACCGAGCTTCTGCTCGACACCCACATCGACCGCGAGCAGCGCGAATACCTCGATATGGTGAAGATGTCCGCCGACTCGCTGCTCGAAATCATCAACGACATACTCGACTTCTCGAAGATCGAAGCGGGCAAACTCCAACTCGACCGAGTAGAGTTCAACATCGAGGACTGCGTGGGCGACACCATCAAGACCTTCACCCCGCGCGCTCAGGAAAAGGGACTGGAACTGATTTTCCATATAGCCGAGGATGTTCCCCGTCTCGTTTTCGGCGATCCGACCCGCCTCCGTCAGGTGCTCATCAACCTGACGGGCAACGCCCTCAAATTCACCGAAGAAGGCGAGGTGGTCGTATCAATAAAAGCCCGCGCTCTTGCCGAAGGCGAGTTCGAAATGCATTTCGAGGTCAGCGACACCGGCATAGGCATCCCGCCGGAAAAGCATCGGCTTATATTCGAAGCCTTCACTCAGGCCGACGCATCGACTACGCGCAGGTTCGGCGGAACCGGATTGGGGCTGGCCATCTCGTCGCAACTCATCTCGCTGATGGGCGGGAACATAAGGATCGAGAGCGAAGTGGGGCAGGGGAGCACCTTTCATTTCACCGCCCGGTTTGCAGCGGCAGAAGAAGCCATGTCGGTGGAGTATGACTCGCAAAACCTGCTTGCCGGAAAGGATGCGCTGCTGGTCATCGCCAACGCGACCAACCTCAGCATACTGGCCGGCACGCTCGAAAGCTGGGGCGCTCGCTGCGCGTCGGCAAGCAGCGCGAGCGGGGCATTGAGCGAAACGCTTCGCGCCAAAGATGAAGGCCGCGTCTTCGATCTTGCGATCATCGATGCCGAGCTTTCCGGAGGCGACGGTCTGGCGCTGGCCGAGGTTTTCAAAGACAACTCCGCAGTGGTTCGCTCCCTTATCCTCCTGGCTTCCGCATCAAGGAACCGCCGCAGCAGCGACCCTCTCAGAAGCGAAACCTCGATCCGCCACCTGATAAAACCCGTCAAGCCATCGGAGTTGAAGAGCGCCGTTCTTTCCCTGCTTGGAGAGAGCCAGCCTCAGGCGCAGGCTCTCCCGCCCGCCGCAAAACCCGCACTGCAGTCGGGTGTGCTGCACATATTGCTGGCCGAAGACAATGCGGTCAATCAGCGGCTTGCCGTCCGCATGCTCGAAAAGCGCAAATGCACAGTGACGGTTGCCGGCAATGGCAGAGAGGCGGTCGAGGCTTTCAAGCGCGAGTCATTCGACCTGATATTGATGGATGTGCAGATGCCGGTGATGAGCGGTCTGGAAGCCACCGCCGAGATACGCCGCCTTGAGGCGCTCTCGAAAAACGGTTCGCCCCCCATTCCGATAATCGCCATGACCGCTTATGCGATGAAAGGCGACCGCGAGCGATGCCTCGACGCCGGAATGGACGGCTATCTCTCCAAGCCCGTTCGCACCGAGGAACTCTACAAAACCATCGAGGACATCGCCTGTCAGGAGCCTGCTCTCGAAAAGGCGATCTGATTCGATGCCAACCTTCAGAACGCGCCAGGCGCTGGCAGGCCGCCTTGCGCAACAATCTGTTTTGGTTTCCAACTCCTTTTAGCCCCTCCTCGCCTCTCTTGGTATAATGATCGCGGTCATATCCCGACGGGTCATAGAAGTACAATCGTCGGCCAGACGGTTGACGCCCTGAAAGAATGAAAATTTGAAGAACCAGCAGGCTGCCAGCCTGCTGTACCTCTTCTTCAGAAAGCTGTCGACCGGATTCGAGAAACGATTCGCGCAGCAGCGCCGGCAACGGAGACAGATGTTTGTGAATGTGTGCATGCAGCGGACGTTTATATTTCATTTCCGGATGGCTCACTCAAGCGCCCGGACATCGCCATCTTTTGCCGCGACCCTGATGAAGAAGAGGAAGCGATAACTCTGGTTCCCCGTGCGGTGATCGAAGTAATAAGCAAGGGCTACGAGGCCAAAAACCTTGAAATTGGGCCGAGGTTCTACCTCACGCAGGGCGTAAAGGATGTAGTCGTTTATGATCCATATACGCTGGTGGTCCTCCACGTGAGGCGGGATGGGTCTCGCAGGCTTGTGTCACCGGTCAAGGTTTCGCTCGAATGTGGATGCCAATGCATTGTGTAGATCAAGTGGGCAGGATGTTGAGAACCCTTCAGGAGTGCGCAAAGCTTCTCCTCTGCGGCAAACCGCTATAAGACTTCGCACTGACGATCTGACCGCTGACGATTGTTAGAACCTTCCCTCCCCTTTCGGGCGTACTGATAGTTTGCGACGAACCTTCAATACCGGTTGAATAAACCCGCTCAGATAAACGATACTTCTCTGTCCGGCCTGCGGTGGCTCTGCCGGACACTCTCGAAAGGAGTCTGTTCAATGAAAAGGTTGCTCTTTGCACTTACTCTCCTCTTCCTACTCAATGACACGGGGCGATCTCAAGGCCACACGCTCTATCAAAACCCGACGATCAATCGAACTCACATAGTCTTCGACTACGCGGGCGATCTGTGGATAGTCGCCCGCGAAGGCGGCAACGCCAGACGATTGACCAACGGCGTGGGCCTGGAAACCGATCCGATATTTTCTCCCGACGGCGCGCAGATAGCTTTCACCGCCGAATACGACGGCAACACCGATGTCTATGTGGTCGCTGCGTCGGGAGGTGTGCCGCGAAGACTGACTTACCATCCGGGAGCAGACATCGCTGCCGGATGGTCGATAGACGGTCATCAGGTGCTGCTGAGTTCGGCGCGAAACAGCTATTCTGGATTCACCCGTTTGTTTACCATCGGAGCCGAGGGCGGCTTTCCCGCCGAAGTGCCACTGCCGATGGCTACTGAAGGCGCGTTCTCTCCCGATGGAGCGCGACTTGCCTATCAGCCGCTTTCGCAGTGGCAGCCCGACTGGAAACGCTATCGCGGAGGTCAGACGGCAAGCATCCTGATAGCCAGGCTCTCGGATTCTTGGGTCGAAAAAATACCGCGAGAGAATTCCAACGACTTCAACCCGATGTGGATCGGCAACAAGGTCTATTTCCTCTCAGACCGCAGCGGCGCGACCACGCTCTTCTCTTACGACACCGCGTCGAAGCGAGTCGTTGAAGTGGTTCACAACACCGGACTCGACATCAAGTCGGCTTCAGCCGGGCCGGACGCAATCGTGTATGAGCGGTTCGGCGAAATCTTCGTCTTCGACATCAAGTCTGAAAAATCACAAAAGGTGAACATCCAACTTGCGGGCGACCTCCCTTCCGTTCGGCCTCGCTATGAGAGAGTCGGCAATCGAATCTCCAACGCCCGCATCTCGCCTTCGGGCGCGCGCGCCGTCTTCGAAGCCCGTGGCGAAATCGTCACCGTGCCTGCGGAAAAAGGCGACGCGCGAAACCTCACCAGCACGACGGGCGTGATGGAGCGCGACCCCGCCTGGTCGCCCGACGGGCGCTGGATCGCTTACTTCTCGGATGAGTCGGGCGAATACGCGCTTCACCTCCGCGATCATCGTTTCGTTGAACGCATTGCGCACCTTCTCGC
>CAZPQE010000281.1:0-8997 GCA_964588615.1 uncultured Clostridia bacterium
GTACGAAGGCATACTAAAATTCGCCCTACAGTATGGCCAAGAATATCTTGCAGGTAAAGCGAGAGGGTTGAGCGATCAACAGGCATATAATGCAATTTCTTTTGAAAGAGAGGCTAACACAAGGGCAGAAGCCATTACAAAAGACATTGAGAGCAAGCATGGCCAGAATCCATGCGGAGTACCTATAAGGTGATAGCGACTATTTCTATTATCAAGGTGAAGGAGTTTGCAGGCAACTTTGTCATCTCTTTAAGGAGCTCATGTCATGTTCCTATTTAATAGATTCATGCTAGTTGCTTTCGTTTTTCTTGCTGCATGCATAGCTATGCAAAACAAATGCGGTTATCACGCTCCTCCTGAATACGCAAGGATTTTCGACCTTCCTCTAGATCAGCAGGCAGAGGAATACAGGAAACTTCCGCTTGATAAGCAGGTGGATATGTATCTTTATGCAATGCAACGTGAGCCTCCCAGTACAAGGTATGTCGATTTGTTAGCAAGCAATGGAACAAGTGTCATCCCGCATTTACTGGAAAGATTGAATCAGGAGGAAGGCGATTATGCCAAAACTGTTCTTATTCGGGTCTTCCGAAACATGCACGAAAAGTTTCTTGATCTAAGAAACGATAAAGAACTCATGGAAACTCTGAAAAACGAGGTTTCAAGAATCCGCGATTCTGAATGGAGAGCCGAGAGCGAGCAATATCTGAAGGAGATTTTGGAACAACCTGGAATGAAGAAGTGATCTGTTTGTTTAACTGCCAGGCAACGGAACCAGCTACAACGGAGCGCAGACTACGGTCACTGACCAAGTGGGGCGACAGCGAAAGAGCGAAGTAGTTTGCAAAGCAACTCAACTGGAACACCGATTATTCCTACGACCTGCTCAACAACCTCATTCAGATCAACCAGGGCGGGCAGGCGCGCTCATTCAAATACGAATCACTCTCTCGTTTTCTGTTCGAGCAACCCGCAGTTCACTGCCTGCCGCTGATGGAGGATGAATTGGTCTGCGCGGGCTTCTTCTCCGGCGTGTGCGGCTGCAGGCGAATCTGGCCGCGAGCGAAATCTATCGTCACCTTGTAGTTTTTCAGAAAGTCTCCGCCCAGTATGCCGCTCTGCTCGAATCCGCTCGTTTCGTTTATCGCTCTGAAATCCAGTATCAATGCCCGCATGTTTTCAACCTGAAGATCGGCAACGCGACAGTTGGCTACTCTCAACAACTCGACGTTATCGGCGATCCCGGCAGCCCCCACTACTTTTTTCGTCTGGCCCTTGATCTTGCGATCAGCGAGTTTGAATCGCTCGACGGCTGATGAAGAAACTACTATAGAACCTGCGGCTGAATCGAGTATGGCATTGATGCGGTGCGCGCTGTCGATTTCGGTCTCGATGCTTATCAGCCCGTTTTGAGTGGTGCGAAAAGGAATGACCCGGACATCGCTCGGAAGCGAGGGCGGGAAGGTCGGGTCTTCACGGGGGTCGAGTTTCAGAACATTCGACTGGTAATCAAGCTGGGTCAAAAAGGTGGAAAGCACGGCAAGCCCGATCAGCCCGTCTTCCCGATCTTCAGCCGGCTGATCCTCGGTGACGTGAAAATCCCGTATGAAGCACGGGACTGATTGAACCTTCACTTTGTCTATCTGAACGGTTTTGATCAGCCCATAGACTATCGGGAATTTGCCCGTGCCGCCAAAGCCTTCGGAATTTCCACCGCGCGCTATCTCGCTTATGCCCAACCGTCGAGCCGCCTTTCTCGACACGACCGTCGAGTAAGACCCGGTGTCGATTACAAAGTTGGCTTCACGTCCGTTGATCGAAATCCTTATGTACGGTCTGCGATCCGGGCCCAGTCGAAAAGGCGCCGTCCCTGAAGGCTCGCCGCCGACCTGATAAATCTTCTCCCCGGCCAGACGGCGATAAAAGCGTATGAGCCCGCGCACACGTTCGCGCCGCTCTGAATCGGTTATCGGCGCGATGTCGAGAAATTTTTCATAAGCGTTGGCGGCTTCGGCGAAGTATTCCAACCGCGAGGCCGAACGCGCTATCGTTATCAGATAATCAGGCTCGTTCGGGTCCAGCGTGTGAGCCTGAAACGCCTTCGCGCGAGACTCCTTCGTGCGACCTTCGTAGTAATCGATCTCGGCGGCGGCCCCGAATGCCAGCGGCTCTTTCGTATCGAGTCGGAACGCTTCGACAAGCTCGGCTGCCGCTGCCTGGATAAAACCCGAACGGAGCAGCGCCGCCCCGGCAAGCGCGCGCGCCCGCGCGTTTGCAGGCGCGATTTTTATGACACGGGTCGCGTGCTCGTAGCACGAGCGATAATCCAGAGCTTTAAGATAAGCCAGCGCGATGCTCAGGTGAGATTGAACATCCTCGGCGTCCCGGTCGAGCGCCGCGCGATAGATCGTTATGGCCTTTTGGTAATCGCCCGCGCGCACAGCCTTAGCGCCCTCGCGCTGGCTTCGCCCCCTGAAATCGTCTTGCGCCGTCGCCAGCGTCGAAACCAGCAACAAGACCGGCAGGAGAAATGAAACCGATGAAAGGACGACTCCTCGTTTCATGCTTCGATGGTCGCTCATATCAAACTCTCCTCCAAAAAACGGTGGTCGGTGGTCAGTGGCCAGTGGTCAGTTGTCGGTATATCGATCATCACCTCATCACCCCTGCTCCTCTTCACCCTTCACTCTTCACTGCGTTGTTATATCGGCGATCTGTCGGGCCAGTTCGTTTCTCCGCTCCATGCCTTCGAGGTTCACCATCACGACGACTGCAAGACCATTTTCGGACACCAGGTAAAGTATCGCGCTCACGCGCTGCTGCGCCCCCGAGTGGCTGACTTCTTTGACTCCGTTGCGCTCGGAAAGGTTCCAGCCCAATCCATAACTGGTTTCTTTTCCGTCTGAAGTTTTCTGCCGGGTCGTTTCCGAGTTGATCGCCTCTTCTATCTTTCTGACCTTTTCGGGTAAGAGGCTTGCAGAGTTTTGAGCGAGAGATGTCGGCGACAGGGCGAGCAGGAACAAAATCAAACAGGCAGCGCGGTATCTGTTCATCCTTCCTCCACCGTAAGAATCAGCGCAGGAGAATTTCTTGCGCTGATTCTGTGTGTTGAAAGGCAGGCTGTCAACAGACGGCAAGCCGGCAGCCTGCCTCAGCTATCGCTCTAAAGCGAGACCTCAACGGGCGCGCTCAGTTGCAGCGTTCCCCATTGAATCTTCAACGTCACCTGGGTCGGGTTATCTTTGTCTGAAGAGAGATGCACGATCAGCTTCTCTACTGATGTCGCTGACTTTTCCATCGTCGTTACAGGCACTTTGAATTCGACGGGCGCTTTGACCGCCTCGAAAGCGTCGAGCTTTGCCGCCCGCGCTTTTGCCGGATCGATGAAAGCCAGGCTCCACGTTGCGCCATCGTCAGAGCGATGAAGGCCGAGATACCACGCGCCCGGAGCGATGTCTTTGCCTGCGATCTTTATCGGCACGTTGGTGTCGAGAGTAGTCCAGAAGTCCTTGCCGAATCTCCACACCTTGCCTTTGGTCTGAAGGTCGAAGGCTCCGAGGGCGTCATACTCTTTCTTCCACACCGGCTGTCCGAAGTGTATTGCAACTTCGCCGATGATAGCCCGCTTCTCCTGATCGACGAAAAGCAGTCTGGTAGTAGCCCGCTCGGTCGGAGTAGGCGATTGAAACACTCCTATCTTTTTTCCCTGAGCCTGAGCTATTGCCGCGATGCAAAGCATCAGGGCCAGAGACGTGATTCTGCGCTTTATCATTTTTCTCCTCCTGTGTATCACGGTTATAAACCGCGCGCGAAAGTTTCCTGACGCGCTCTGAACTTCTCCGAAAATCTACAGCAGGCTGCCAGCCTGCGGATATTACTTTCAGGGCGCGAACCGCCTGGCAGACGGTTCCACATCAACGGCTTCTCAGCAACTCTGTCGAGGTAGTATACCTTGAAAGGCTGCGCCGGAGTGTCAATAAGCCGCAAAATATGTCAAGAAACTGTAAAAGCGGACGGGTTTGACTTCCTGCGCTCAAAACGATAAAACGCACCCGATGCCATTGACTGAAGAAGCTCAACTCAAACGCGACTTCGCGAATTTCTACGGCGGCGAGGCAAGAGTGTTTCGCGCGCCGGGTCGGGTCAATCTCATAGGCGAGCACACCGATTACAACGACGGAATGGTGATGCCCGCAGCCGTCGATCTTTACACGCGGGTCGCCATCGCGCCGCGCGCAGACAGAAGGATCGCCATTCGCTCCGATGACTTTTCGGAAAGCCGCGAGTTCGATCTCGATGATCGAAACGCGCGCCCGTCCGCTCACTGGAGCGATTACTGTCGTGGGGTCGCTATCGAGATTGAACGCGCGGGTTATCGGTTGAGCGGCGCGAATATTTTGATTCGAAGCCAGGGGCCGATGGGCGCGGGACTCGGATCATCGGGAGCTTTTCAGATCGCCTGCGGGTTTGCGCTTGCTGAGGTTTCGGAAGCGAAGATCGAATTGATCGATCTGGCAAAACTCTGTCAGAGAGCCGAGAACGAATTTATAGGGACTCAGTGCGGGATCATGGATCAGTTCATATCGTGTCTGGGTCGCGCCTGCTTTGCGTTGATGATCGATTGCCGCTCGCTTGATTACCGAGAGGTTCCGCTCTCTTCGGAAGCGAAGATAGTAATCTGCAACTCGATGGTCAAACATCAGCTTGCGACAGGCGAGTACAACACGCGCCGACGGGAGTGCGAAGCCGGGGTGAAGTTCTTCGCTGAAAGACTCCCACGTATAAGCGCGCTGCGCGATGTGGAGATGAAAGACCTCGAACGTCTCGGCGGCGATCTGCCCGAAGCGATCTTCAAGCGATGCCGACACGTGATCGGCGAAAACGCCCGCGTTGTGAAATCAGCCGAAGCTCTTTCGGGTGGAGACCTCAGCGCATTCGGTCGTCTGATGGCCGCTTCTCACTCAAGCCTTAGGGATGACTATGAGGTGAGTTGTCGGGAGCTTGACGCGCTGGTCGAGATAGCGGCAAGTATCGAAGGCGTCTATGGCGCGCGGATGACCGGAGGAGGATTCGGGGGATGTGCGATCAATCTGGTCAGTGTTGATTCAGTTGAGAAATTTATTCGTCGGATGCGGCAAGGATATTTGGAAGCGACAGGCATCGAGGCTGATATTTACATCTGCGAAGCATCTGACGGCGTGCGGGAGGCAGACGGCTGATGCGCTTTCAGGCGCATCACTCCCTCTGTTGGCAAGGGGCTGTGATCGAGCGTCTTGATCGATTTAGCTAAATCGAACCACACAACACTGGCACAAGGTGTTTCGGTAGCCCGACCGTAAGGGCTGGATACTCATAAGCTCAAGCCCGCGCTCACGCTTGGGCTACTGACACCGAGCCACCTGGGTGTACCAATCTCATAAGGTTCGATTTAGATCGGTTTTCGATTGGATGTAGGGGCGGGTACATTTTGGAGTGCGCCGACAAGTCGGCGCTTTGGTTAGGAATTAAAAGCGGTGACAAGTCACCGCACTCCAAAGGCTTCGCTATCTCAATCCCGTACATTCAATCGCAACCCGCTATAAGTCGCGCAAAGAACTCAGCGATCCGGCCCGACTGAGCGCGCAGCCCAAAACTGCCAATAGAGTTTCGCTGATCGGGCTTCACGCCTCAACCTATCACCATGCTGAATACTTCCGGGGCACAAGACAAATTTTACATTCGATAGAATATTTTTGTTAACGCGCTACGGTAATGTGTCGTATATTCGACCCGTTTTAAGCCCGTGTATATTTGAGCCGTCAGAGGTCGGGGTTGATGATCCGGCCTCCCTATAGCGGAATCTGCGTTGGCAACCCGCAGATTCGTAAAAGAAAAACAAGTTGTATCCGGCGTACTGTGAAAAGTGTGCCTATAGAAAGGGAACAGGTTTATGCAAATAAGGATTCTCACCATTCCCCGCAGATTGAATTGTGTTTTCTTCCGCCCTTTTTGCAGAAAGCCGGTTTGCGACGTTCTCATTCTGAGCCTGCTTTCATTCTCTGATAATCACGCTGTTGAAGCATTCACTGCTGCGGCTGAGTAATGTTGAAACCTGGAAGGAGCCAGAAAATAATGAAACGCTCGATGCCCCGTACTTCCACTCCACCTGTTCGCTTTTGTGCTGCGTGCTTTTTGCGCCTTGCTTCCCTCTCCATGAAATCGCCGCTTATGCGTTTGCGAATCGAAACCCATTGCCGGTATTCGATGAACCGCCCGGAGAGAACCTTCCAGACCTGGATGCGGAGCAGAATGAGGGCGATAAAGAACCGCAGGCTCCCGAGCCTGTTCCTTCCTCGCTGCCGAATTGCTCACCCGATGACCCTGAGTGCGGCGACAGCTTGAGCCTGTCAGCAGTAGGAAACACTCCGCCGACAGTGAGCATCACCAAGCCCGTCAACGGGTCTACTTTTACTGCGCCCGCTACGATCACTATCAACGCCACTGCCTCAGACAGCAACGGAATTGCCAACGTCGCTTTCTTCAGAAACGGTCAACTCCTGTTCAAGGACATAACCTCGCCCTATTCATTCACATGGACGAATGTTCTCGCAGGCAGCTACAGTCTGACCGCCAGGGCATCAGACACGCTCGGCGCAATATCAACTTCGGCAGCGGTCAACATCACAGTAGGCGCGGGCACTCCAGCCAATCAGCCGCCCATCGCCAGACCCGGTGGTCCTTACACGGGAACGCCCGGAGTCGCTGTTCAATTCAATGGCAGCACTTCTTCTGACTCGGATGGAACTATCAGCAGTTACCAATGGGACTTTGGCGATGGCACGGGCGGTAGCGGAGCTACGACAACGCATGCTTACTCTGCGGCAGGCCAGTACACGGTAAGGCTCACTGTCACCGACAACCAGGGCGCTACACATAGCGCCACTACCACTGCGACGATCTCGACAGGCTCAAATCTTTCTCCAACATCCAATCCGGGAGGGCCTTACACGGGGACGCCGGGAGTCGCCGTTCAATTCAATGGCTCCGGCTCTTTCGATCCCGATGGGAGTATCGCCAGTTATCAATGGAACTTCGGCGATGGCGCTACCGGCAGCGGCGCTGCACCCACACATGCTTACTCGACGGCAGGCTTTTATAATGTGAGCCTCACAGTCACGGATAACCAGGGCGCGACTGGCAACGCAACAACGAGCGTCTCTGTCACGAACCCGTCCTCCGGCACTGACTTCTCATTGGCTCGCCTTGATCCGAGCAATCGCACAGGGCAACCGGGTGAAGACCTCTTTTCGGGCAATTTCAATTGGAGTGTTCCGCTGCTTGGCCTTGCTGGGCGAGCAGGCCTGGACCTCGGGCTTTCGCTCTCCTACAACTCTCTTGTCTGGACTCGCAGCGGGTCGGCGATCAAATTCAATGCCGATAACGGATTTCCAGGTCCGGGATTCAGGCTGGGCTTTCCTGTCATTCAACAGCAATACTTCAACTCGCAAGTCGGCAAGAACGCATACTTGCTGATAACTCCGTCGGGCAGCCGCGTTGAATTGCGGCAGGTCGGCTCGACAAGCGTCTACGAATCAGCCGAGTCATCTTACATCCAGTTCGACGCCGGCGCAGGAATCCTCAGAACGACCGATGGCTCTCAGCTTGAATATTTGCAATTCGGCAATGAGTATCGCTGCGTGAAGATCAAAGATCGTAACGGCAACTTCATCTCCGTCAGCTATCACGGCGACGGGCGCATCAACACGATCACCGACACGCTGGCGCGAGTGATAACTTTCAACTACGACTCGTTCCTGAACCTCAACTCGATCAGGCAGACATGGGACGGGCTGGCTCACACATGGGCGACCTTCGGCTATACCAACATCACGATTCAAACCAATTTTTCGGGTCTCAATGTAACAGGCCCGCCGAATGGAACGACCATACCCGTGCTCAGTCAGGTCGCATTCCACAACGGCTCGCGGCTCAACTTCAGCTACACTTCGTGGGGGCAGGTCTATCAGGTCACTCGCTACGCCGCCGACAGCACTCAACTCAACTACATCTCCTACAATCTGCCGTTGACCGCAAGTTCTGCGCTCTCCGATTGCCCGCGCTTTACGCAAAGAACGGATTGGGCTAGAGACTGGAACGTGCAGAGCAGTGTTGCGACCCCGGTCACTACTTCGTTTTACTTCGAGCCGACAGGATCGCGAACCGAAGTGACATTGCCGGACGGGACTGTGTACAAGGAACTCTTTTTCACTTCGGGCTGGCAAAGGGGTCTGACATCAGGAACGGAAACATGGTCGTTCGGCGTGAGAAAGAAGTGGACGAGCGTCACCCTGACGCAGGACAACACGGCGGTCTCTTACCTGCTGAATCCTCGCGTGACCGAAACCAACTCTTATGACGATGCGAGCAATCGCCGTCGCACTACGATTGCCTACACGTCTTACAGTTTGCCGAGCGATGTTCGCGAGTATGCCGCTGACGGGGCCACTGTTTTGCGACGAACGCACACGGATTACAACCTGACTTCCACTTACATCAACCGCCGCATCATAGGACTGCCTTCCGAGCGATATGTCTACGAAGGAGAGCAAACGGCACTGGCGTCGAAGGCGGGGTATTTTTATGACGACAGCGCATTGCTGCAAGCAACCGCTGCTGCGCCTGCTCAGCACGATGAAGTGAATTATGGAATCAGCCTGATTGCCGGGCGAGGCAACCCGACAAGGATGCGTCGCTATGACGCGACCAGCCCGACGAGTTACATCGAGTATGCAACGGGCTACGACACGGCAGGCAATGTTGTTTTCACGCGCGACCCGCTCAATCATCAGGTGACATTCAGCTACGCGGATTCGTTTTCGGATTTCATAAACCGCAACACCTTTGCATATCCGACGATGGTAACTGACCCGGACGGATATTCCTCGACCTCGCAGTATCACTACGACATGGGAGTGGTGAAGCAAATACAGAACCCGAAAGGGGCAGTGGCGACGACGG
>CAZPQE010000282.1:0-8977 GCA_964588615.1 uncultured Clostridia bacterium
TGCCATTGTCGGCGATGATAATTTCGCCTGCGACCGAGTGAGCGCGCAAAAACCCCTTCGCCTTTTCAATACAGACTTCGAGCGTTTCGGCTTCGTTGAGACAGGGCATTACGATTGAAAGTTCGACCGATTCCTCCGCTTCGCTTGCCTGAAGGTCGCAGGTGGAGTCGGCTTTTTCACGCAAGCTGGTTCTCATTCTACTATCATCTCCGCTCAACCTGGCTGCCGGTGATATTTACCATAATCAAAAAGGAGCGCTCTTGATAAAGCGGGCTTGGGGCATTTCCTTCCGCGTGGAGGCGAGGCGTCTTCTTCTTTTCACCAATATCAGCAGGCGACTGACAGCAAGCATGGAACCGTAGAGGAATATAAGATTCGGTATGCCTGCCGCTGAGGAAGAAGCTGTGGCCTGAAACAATATGCCTATGCCGAGAATCTGTCCCACAGGGTTGTTGCCCTCAAGGTAGAATCCTGTTGATTCCCAGAAGACGGCATACAGGAAAGTCATAAAGGCAACTCCGATTATCGCGCCGACCCATCCGAAGTTCAGATAAAACTCCCCGGCAAGGGTCATATTTATGGAATTGCTGAATTGTGTGTCGCTGATACGGGTCCCTTTTCCTATTTTTTCAGCGAACCACTGGCCCGGAGTGATCAGAGGCTTTTCTGGCCAGATTATTCGCGGGATGAAAGCATAGGTGAGATACTCAAGCGTCTCGCCGTCATAAAACCCATCCTCATCGACGATGCGGGCCACCTGGCTTAACTGGGCGAACTGACAACCTCGCGCAACGAGCGACATCAGCGCATCGTCCATTCCTTCCTTCTCTTCAGACGAATCAGCATTGATCGATCCGGGCTTTAACTGCTCGGTCAGCTTCGTCACTCGCTCTGTGCCATAGATGCCGTACTCTCTCAGTTCTCCGATTCCCCGATAGACAAAAGCAAGCCCCGGCAGCAGCAGCACAGTTAAAACTATATGTTTCTTGTTCACTCCCTTCCGCATCATCACCGCCAGGAAAACCATCAGCAGCGGATAGACCACTTCGCCGCGCATATAGCTGAACAGCAGCGAGTAGCTGACATCCGATATCACAGCCCCGGCCAGCAGCCATCTGGTCCAGCGCGGAAAAGTCGGATGGGGACCGAACCAGTGCCAGGCAAGTATAAAGATCACTATCTCTGATCCCCGGCCTATGAAAACGCTGAAAGTGCCAAAAGAACCAAGTGTGATCGCAAGGTTGCTTGCCCAGCCTACGCCCAGAAGAGCGAAGCAGAACATCAACATCACCCGGTCGGAAACTTTGAATCCCACTGCCGGCAACTGCGGCAGCGGATGATTTGGGCCGGAAATCAGCTTAGTAAACCAGGGGTAGGTTATCAAAGTAACGAGGCACGCTATTGACGCAAGCATCTGCGCCTGCAGGAGGAAATCCATATCCGAATAGGCATAGAAGGTTCTTTCGTATTCCGTGTCCCTTACATAAAACCCCATCAGATTGCCAAGCCCCATCCATCCGGTGAAGAAAATAGCATTGACTGTCATCGGGGTGATGCTTGAAGCCTCGCGGCTGAAATAATCCTTCAGCGCATATCCGATAGAAGCAGCGAGCGTGCCTGCCGCCATCATTTCTATCGATTGCGTCATCGCCCCGATCACCGAGAGCGCGATGCCGAAAGAGTAAAGCAGAAAGGCAAGCGTTCTAATGGTCATTGCAGTTTCACCGAGGGCCTATCTCACGGAGTTGCTGCGCGGCGGCGGTCAGACACTTCGCTGCGACAGTCACATCCTGTCCCTGAGAGATTCTCACCGATTCGTCAGACATTCTCTCATAAAGCTGCCGGTCGAGATACATTGATTCTATCGCGCCCTGAAGTCCTTCCACGTTCCCGCACTCGTAAACAATCGCGTTGACGCCCGCGCGGGCCACATCCTGAGGCCCCGCGCAGCCAACCCTGTCGCTTACGATCACCGGCAGGCCGAATGACGCTCCTTCGCTTACGACGAGTCCGAACGGCTCGTAAGCGGAGGTGAGAGCGAGAGCATCGCTGGCGGCATAGTATCGAGCGATGGTCGCCTGATTGACGAATCCGGTCAGTATGGCGTTGCCGAGGTTTTCGCTCCGGCAATGCTCTTCGATAGCCGCGCGCTCCGGGCCTTCGCCTACCAGCACAGACCACACGGGCAGCCCTTTTTTCGCCGCTCTCCCGACCGCCGCTACAAGGTCTAGAGGTCTTTTGTGAGCAGCATACTTTCCGCAAAACATCACGACGAAGGCACTCTCCGGAATCCCCAGACTCTCTCGAATCGATCTCCTGGCTTCCTGTCTGTCACTCACCGAATCGAGCAGGCTGCCCCGGTCTATCGGCAGCACGCCCGGAAAAAGTCGCTCTTTCGGGACACCGTACATTGCATGATAGTTCCGATTGTTCTCGCTTACGAACAAAGCCCCGTCGACTCGACTGTAAAAGCGCCCCACGACCATTTTCTTGGCCAGCCGCTTCCACCCCCTGGTCTCCGCCCTCACATTCGAATCAGAAAAAACCATCAGTGGCTTTCGGCGTTTGTCAGCCCATCGCGCCACCCTCCAGTTGGTCCGGTGCGCGTAGCCGAAAACCTTCACCACATCAGGATCGAATCGATCAAGCGCCGCTGCCACTTCCGGGTTATCCACCTCCCAGAAACTGAGTCGTTCGGGCCTGCGGCGGATCGGCAGTATTTCGTACTCGTAGCCTTCGAGCAGCGGAACGTTCCATTTGACCGGTCTTTTGAACTGAGGATCGATATATTCCTCAGCGCCCCAGTCGCAGCAGAAAAAAACTTTCAGGTCTACGGCTTCGATCTTTGCGGCTTCACGATGCCAGGCCGCGAAGTTGGGTATGGGGTGGCTCACGATGGCTGCCAGTCGAAGCGTCATACAGTCAGCGCCTGAGACCGCCGGAGTCTTATCTCAAGAACCTTCTCCACTATTTTCTTTGCGCGGCTGTCGACCGAATAGCTCGATTCCATAGAGCGTTGCAATCCGCCAGCAGCTATCAGCCGTCTCTCTTCTTCGTTTTCCAGATAATGACTAATTCTATCTACGAGTTCTTCCATCGTCTCGAAGCAGGCGCATTCCTGGCCTTCGGCGAAGTATTCCAGAAACTCATCCGTGCGCTCATGCAACATGAAGGCTCCGGTTGCAGGTATGTGAAAAGTGCGCGAAGTGATCCGATCGCCGCTCGACGCGCCATGCCGGGCTTCGCTCAGAATAGCAAGGTTGATCCTCGACGAGACTATCGCTTTCGCGTACTCGCGGCCATAGACTCCGCGTCCTTCTATGCTCGATCCAAGAGTCGCGCGCGCCTGTTCCCACTGCGCCCCCCAGACGCGCAATCTTATCGAAGGCATCTCGCGTCGGATGTGTTCGAGATATTTCTGCTTCTTGGGCGACCACGTGCCGATGAAAGACACATCGCACTCATACCTTTGGCGATCCTCTTCATCCATCTCGACCGGCGCGTGGGTTTCAGGGTCATAGCCGTGAGGGAGAAAAGAAACTGAGCGCGCGCCAAGTATTCGCTGCATATCCTCGACGCCGAAACTCTTGGTCGTAAACACCCAGTCATAAACGGGCAATGCAGCGGGGATGTACTTCCCGTGAGCGAGAAAACTCACATCAGGATAAAAATTGATCGCCACCGCTCCGAGATCGCGTATAGCTCTTACGGCCTGAGCAGAGACATACCTTCCCTTGAAGACGAAAAACAGGTGAGGGCGCATCTCCTTCGTTTCATCAACGAGCGCGTTTGTGTACTCGCGCGCCAGCGCAGGCTCAAGCAGTCTTCTCACAACCCGCAACACTTTTCGCCCCCACAGCGGAAAGAAGTTTTCAGGCGGAACCACCCTTACAGAGTGTCCCATCCGGCGGAAAGCGCGCACGAAGGCGTAAGCGTTGCTTCCCTGCCAGATGTCGGCGACGGCAAGAACCCGCAGCGGCTTTTGCAAAAGATCGCTCATACCCGCACGTTGAAAACGTCCGCCCACGCACGCACCGCCAGAGCCCGCCACACCAGGTGCGCAGCATCGGGCCGTTCCTCTCCGCGCTCTATGCCGTCAAGGCAGGAGCCCGCCACGCTGCAATCATAAAGCTTCAAAGAGCGCGCCCGTTCGTCTGTCACAAGCGAACGCACCCATTGACTTTCTGCTTTGAGCATATCGCGGAGCGGAGTGAAAAAGCCTATCTTGTCGCGCCGTTCGATCACAGACTGCGGCAGGAAATCAGCGAGAGATTCTCTGAGAATCAATTTCGATCTTCCTCCGCCGACGAAAGCCTCAGCCTCTAGTCTGCCGACGATCTCAGCCAGGCGATGATCGAGAAACGGCATGCGGCCTTCGACAGAACGAGCCATCCCGCTGCGGTCGTCGTAATGAGTCAGATGAGGAAGAGCCGAGCGTTCCACCGTTTCAAGCAACACTCCCTGAGCGTCGCTCGTCGATGGTAAATCGAGACAGCTTTCGGTCACAGCTTGTTTCAATTCATCGGTGAGCCACCATCGGCGGTTGAGGCGCGAGCGAATGCGCGCTTTCCGCTCCGCCTGGGGCGCGAGCGCAGACAGTCCCATCCGCAACAGTGTTTTCCAGTCGAGACCGAACGCGCGGGCTTCATGCATCGCCCATCTCAAACTTCCATCGCGCATCGAATTCGATAGCAGCGAATGAAACATGAAGGGATAACCGAAAAGAAGTTCATCGCCTCCCTGTCCCGCAAGCACGACTTTGATTCTGGCCTCGCGGGCCGCTTTCATCAACAGACCGTGAGCGATGATCGAAGGATCGCCGAACGGCTCTTCCTGCGCGCGGATCGTATCATCGAGCGCGTCGGAGAGAATCATCCTTTCGAGTCGAATCCAGTGCGTATTAAATCGCCCGCGCCATTTTTCCTCGACCGCTTTCACATAGCGGCTTTCATCAAATGCGCTCCCCTCAGCCTGAGCGGTGAAGATAGCTATCTGATCGTCGCCGCAGAGTTCGGCCATGCAGCCGACCACCGCCGAGGAATCGAGTCCGCCTGAAAGAGTGGCGCCGAGCGGGACATCACTCATCAACTGCGAGCGGACGGCTTCTTCGAAAGTGGCCCTGAACTCGCGCCGCGCCGTCTCATCATAAGGTCGTCGGTCGCCATTCGACGCTATGGGAAAACGCCAGTACCTTCTCGGCTGGGGCGCGCGGTCTCCGGCCTCAACCCAGGCCCAGTGCGCGGGAGGAAAAGAGCGAATGTCACGAAAGAAAGTTCGGTCTCCGAGATGTCCGTAGTTGCCTGTGGCGAGGAATTCGGCAAGGGCGGGCGCGTACATCGCCGGACGCTCCCGCTCTTCGATGAGCGGGCTGATCTCGCTTGCAAAGCGCAAACTGCCGTCATCCGACAAACGCCAGTAGAGAGGCTTCTGCCCGTAGCGGTCGCGCGAGAGGAGCAGCCGTTTTTCTTTCGAATCCCAGAATGCAAGCGCCCACATCCCGACCATCTGCTCGAAGGCCCGTGGCCCGTTGAGAGCGAGCGCGGCCAGGACGGTTTCGGTGTCGCTTCGAGATTGAAACGTCCACTCGCGGCACAGCCTCGCGCGAAGATCGAGATGGTTGTAGAGTTCGCCGTTGTAAGCGATCACCCACCGGCCACAGGGAGAGACCATCGGCTGGTGCGCGGCTGAAGTGAGATCGACTATCGAGAGCCGCCGATGACCGAGAGCGATTTCATTGCTTGAGTAAACGCCCTCATCATCCGGGCCGCGATGGACGAGCAATCGATTCGCTCTTTGGACGAAATTTTTCGATGCATCGGCGTCACTGCCGAGATAAGCGACTAGACCGCACATATCAGATATCCCGGCCTGTGGTGTATGACAAATCAGCAGCTTCCTTTGTAGGTGATGGATCGGCGATCATTGATGCGGTGACGGTGTTGAGGACTTCGGCTAGTTGCCCGGCAAGATTGCGCCGCGTGTAACGATTGACTTCTTTTTCATCAGGCTTGTGAAATATCTCGCAGCCGCTCTTCCATTGTCGAATTACGACAGACAAATAATCGGCGACTTCGCGCGGAGAACGGAGCAAAACACCCGTCGCGGTTTTTTTTATGAGTTCATCGAGCAAACCGTTATCTCCCGGCACGCAGATTATGGGGCGGCGCGCGCCGAAGTACTCGAAGACTTTCGCCGGATAGAGTCCCTTCGAGTAATAAACATCCTCTTTTTCTGATTGGGCGATTGAAAGCAGCAGCAGCAGGCTTGCGCTGCGGAGAAGGCCGAGGGTGGCATCCCTTTCGATTCGCGCGCCGATGTCGGCTATCTCTTCGACGCCGAATCGCTCGGCCATACCCGCGACTTTTTCCCGCGCAAGTCCTCGATAAACGAAGCGCGCATTTTGAAAAGCTTCCTCATCCTGAGCGCGCAACAGGGCCAGTCCTTCGATAAAAATCTCCACACGCTGCTGCGAAATTATGTTGCCGGTGTAGAGGATAGTGAATCGATCCGAATGATGCGTTTCGAAATCGCTTTCGAACTCATCGGTGTCGAATCCGTTCGGTATCGACCGCGACGGAAGCCCGAATGTTTTCTGATCCATTTCTGCCCAGATGCGATTCACGTTGATCGTGGCGGATGCGGATAGAAGCAGTCTTCGCGCAACAGGCCGATAGAACTTTCGGGCAAACGGAGTGAGCGGTTGAAGAATCGGGTCGCGGAAATCCGCCACCCACGGCGTTTTGTATTTTTTTGAAAACCATCGCCCCAGAAAAATTCCAGCATCAGGTCCATGTTCGCCAATGCAGGCATCGATGTTTGTTTCTTCGGCTATGGCTTCGGCGGCGGCGCGGGCGCAGGGCTGCCAGTTCTGAGAATAATCGCCGGTGAAGAACTTGGCGGTCGTGAGGCTTTTTCGAGCGATTTTTTTCAAGCCTCCTTTCGCGTCGGCTGTCGCGCGCCATAGATGATCAAGCGAGCCGTCCCATCGAAGAGACGGCGTCGGGATTATTATCGAAGCGCGCGGGTCAGCGCGCCTGAGAAGACGCCGTGCGTTTTCAGCGATGCCGGTAAGGTCGCTCTTGTCGGCGCTTCCTCGCCTCTCGTGGTCGCAGCAAAGGACGATAGCGCGCCATCCGAAATCAGGAAGGTATTTTGCGAACTGCGCGGGACGTTGCGCGCCGACCGTAGACTCCGGGCGATTGTGAGGCGCGCATTCGTGAGCGAAGATGAGCGCATTTTTCATTCGCTCTTTCATGTCATCATCTGGCGGCGGCTGCCAGAGCAGTTTCTCTCAATATTTCGGCAAGTCGCGCCGCTTCCCGGCGCGGATTGAACCTGTTTTCGATGGTGCGGCGGGCCGCTTCGCCCATTCGCTTTGCGCGATCGGGGTCGGCGGCCAGAGACTGCATGGCTTCGCCGAGAGCGCAGGCATCGCCTGCGGCAACCAGCCAGCCGTTGGCTCCATCTTCGATCAACTCACGCTGCCCGCACGCGCTGGTCGTTATAACCGGAAGCCCTGTGGACATGGCTTCCATCGTAGCGTTTGCCAGTCCTTCCAAGCGACTCGGCTGAACGTAAGCATCAGCAGCCTTGAGATAATCGATGACGCGCGAGTGCGGGACCTGCCCGACGAGCGCCACGCTTCGACCCGCTTTGCGCAACTGCGATTCAAGATTGCGATCTACTGGCTGCCCAATGAGGACAAGTTTCCAGTCAGAGTTGTTGGCCGAAAAGCGACGCCACGCTTCGATCAACTCTGATATCCCCTTGCGCTCTTCGATGTATCCGCAATAGAGCATCAGCCGGGAATCGGGTTTGAATCCGAGATCGCGCTTTGCAGCAATCCTGTCGGAAGCCGGCCTGAATGCCTCCGCGTCGCAGCCGTTGTAAATGACTTCGATTCGTGAAGCCGCCCCTGCAACCATCGCTTCGGCCAGGTTGCGCAGGTGCTCGCAGTTGGCCAGCACGCGGTCAGCGGTGCGCAAAACGGTTTCGACATGAGGTCGACAGTGAACATTCGATTCCTGCCACTCGTGCATCTCGCTGCCGCGAGCGATTGCAACGACCGGGCATCCGAACCTTTCGCGCAATCGAAGCGCCGCCGCGCCCCCCGTCCACAGGAAATGCGCGTAGACGACTTCAATCTCGTCAACCCCGACGCTCGATTCGACATGGCGGATTATCGCGTCTCCGATTGCCGGCACTATGTCTTCGTCCCTTATCCACCGCCGATCGTAGAAGACCGTATCGACTGGAACTGAATCGAGCGCGCGCGACCATCCGAGTTTGCCCCAGTAGTACCGCAGCCACGAACGGCGAATAATCCACCGGGGAAACGGCGGAGGCGCAGGGCGATAAACCAGCACACGACAGCGAACGCCGCACCGGGCGAGATGAACCATCTGGCGATGAATGAAAATTCCCGCCTGCGGATTGTCGGGCGACGGATAGCTCGGCGTAAGGATCAACGCATTGAGAGGCTTCTCTTTCGATGACATCTCACAAAGCAGCGGGCGCGACGAAGTTCTTTTGCATCCTCATCCATTGTTCGAACTGATAGAGCGCCCACAACGGCGCGCGGCGTGGCACATACACAATCGATTCATCGCGCAATCGCCGAATCCATCTGTCAACGACTTTGCCGTCAAGCGCCTGACGAAACAACGCGCCCTTATCGGAAAGCTCGTCGAGGCATCGCTCTCTTTCCGTGTCGAACACCCACATTGACAGAGGCGGGTCGAAGCCGACCTTCGGCTGATCGATCAGTCCTTCGGGAAGCCATTCTGAGGCAAGGCGTTTGAGTATCCACTTGCCCGTCCCATCGCGGAGCTTCAGCGATGACGGAATCCTTCCGGCCAGTTCGACCACGCGATAATCCAGGAAAGGCACCCTCACTTCGAGCGATACCGACATGCTGGCGCTGTCGACTTTGGCCAGTATGTGATCGGCCAGATAGGTCTTGAGATCGAAATACATC
>CAZPQE010000283.1:0-8962 GCA_964588615.1 uncultured Clostridia bacterium
CACATCGCGGTTGCCCAGCCCGGCGGAAGATGGCTGCCAGTTTTCACCGCCGTCCGAGGAGACGAACACGCTTCCGCCAGCCCCGTCCAGGTACATGCTCGCAAGTATGCGCCCGCGCTCGGTCGCGTCCGGAAGCAACGCGAGCACGTGGCGATGGATGAATCCGGCGTTGGCCTCGGCGAAGTCGTCGCCGAGGTTTTCCGATACCTGGATGCCGAAGTCATC
Organism: uncultured Clostridia bacterium; assembly: GCA_964588615.1. Lineage (GTDB taxonomy): Bacteria > Acidobacteriota > Blastocatellia > UBA7656 > UBA7656 > UBA7656. The sequence goes on from CAZPQE010000283.1 coordinate 226, forward strand.
TGTGGCAATGACCACTTTCCTGGGGTTGTCGGGATGAATGGCGATAGCTCGGATGACATAAGATTTCGAGGTGAGCAGCCGCCACTTTTTGCCGCCGTCGGTCGCCCTCCACAGCCCCTCGCTCGTCCCGGCAAAGAGGACGTTCGATTCCGTAGGATGAATCAGCAGCGAGTAAGTCCTCCGCGCGCTGAACGGAATTCCCGGCAGCTTGGCCCACTTCTCGCCCGATGAAGCGGAGCGATAGATTCCGCTGCAGGCGTTTATATGAACCAGTTTGGGATCGACCGCGCTCACGCACAACCCCATCACGTCCGAGTCATCGATTATGCCGGTCTTGTGAGTCAACTGCTTCCAGGTCTGGCCGCCGTCCGAAGTCTTGAATGGAAGATGATGAGTGCCCACGTAGATGATGTTGGTGTTCTGCGGATCGATTGCTATGGAATTTATTTTCTGAATCTCTTTGTTGTCTTCAGGGGTGATGCGCTCGAAGCTGAGGCCGGCGTCGGTCGAGCGAAACGCGCCGGTCTTGGTTCCGACAATCAGGAAGTTGGAATCCGAGTGAGCCAGCACGAGAGAAAGAATGGGCTGGCCTTTGGTGTCCTTGAGCAGCTTCCAGCTTTGACCGCCGTCTTCGGTTTTGAACACGCCCTGGTCAGTGCTTGTGGGAGAAACTGACCAGGTTCCGGCATAGATAGTCTGCGGGTTGCGCGGATCGATGATGATATTGTCTACCGAGAGGCCGCGACGGTCGATCCCCGGACGAAGGCGTTGCCAGGTTTTTGCGCCGTCGCTGGAGCGGAATATCTGGCCGTCGCTCGTGCCAAGGTAGAAGAGATCAGGGTTATTGGGCGAGACGACGAGCGCCCGCGCGTCGCCGCCCCACGGGCCTGTGACTTCCCACCTTCGGACTTCTCCCCTCGGTGCAGTCGAAGAAATGGAATCGCCCTCAAGGCTGCCAGACGCAACCGAAACGAGCGAGATTGAGAACGCGCACAGGGTGAGGGCTGCCGCCAGCCTGTTGATTTTCATAACGGGGCAATTCTCCTTGATCCGATCATCTGGATTGCGTTGACCCAGTTTTTTGTATGGGAGCTGCGACGCTGCATTGACATCCAAATATACTATGGCCGGAGCGAGCCTCGCCAGTTTATCGACTACTTGCGCGACTTGTGGACTTGCCCGCAGCTTGAATGCCTATGATAAGAATCGCTTCCATGGGCAGAAAGCCTACAGGTTATCGCCTTCTTCCACGCGCTTTTTCGTTTCCCACAGAAGCGCGATAAAATCGAGAACCATGATAAGAAGAAGTGGCGTTTCGTCGCCGGAAAGATAGTAAATGAGGCCCCCTGCCATGAGCAGGATGAGCATCGTGAAGTGAACGATGCGGCGCTTGTTTCTGCCGGGCCATGACCCGATTTCCATAACGACCTTCTGACTGCGCGCTCTGAAAACGACGGCTCAAGTGGATGAAGGAGGCGATCAGCGATTGCCTGGCAGCGACTTCGACCAAGCACAGGAATGAGCTCAAGTCGTTACTCACATTGAATTTTCAGACTTTTGAAAAAGCTCAAATTGTGCCCGTGTGAAGTATGGATGTGTCTGCAATCGCTCGCTGAGTCTCCACAGCATAGCTTGCAGCCCCGGCCCCGGATGTGCAAAATCAGGGGGTCGCCTGCGAGCGGCAATGAGATTGAATCCGTGCCTTTCAGACCATTCGGAGTTGCATAAGCAAGTCATGAAAAAGTTTTATTCTTTCCTTTTAATTCTCTTCCTGGCCGCAGGCGTTGCTGCGCAGGCAAAAAACAACAAAGATCAAAAACCGGCAACTAAAGAAGCCGTCCCTCAATCCGTCGTCGAAAAGAAAGCCGATGACTGCGGATGCGAGCCTGGCTCTCCGCCTGACACGTTCGCAACAGTCGACGGAGTTAAAATCTCGCCCCGCGAAATCGATGACTCGATCCGCCCTCAACTCCTTGAAGTGAGAACTCAGCTTGCCGATGCCCGCAACCGCGCGCTAAGGGTTCAGATCGATTCCCGATTGATCGAAGCCGAAGCCCGCAAGCGCGCCATCACCCCTCAGAAACTCATCGAGCAGGAAGTCGTATCGAAAATGACTGAGCCTACGGAAGGCGAGGCCCTTTCCTTCTACACTCAGAACAAGGATCGCTTGCAGGGCGCTTACCGCGACCTCAAACCTGAGATCATCAAATACCTCAGAGACGAACGGCGCGAAGAAGGCATCCGCAGACTCGCCGACAGATTGCGGTTGAAGACCGAGGTCAAGATTCTGGTCGAGGATGTGATACCTCCTTCGACTGACGCCGAGCGCAAACGCCCGCTTGCCACCATCGCCGGTGTTCCTCTCACGGCAGGCGATGTGGAAGAGGCTCTTCGCCCGGTCGAGTTCGAAGCCCGCGAGCGAATCTACGAATTGCGCAAAGCCGCGCTCGACGTGAAGATCAACAACCTGCTGCTCAACCAGGAGGCCGAAAAGAGAAAGGTTTCGCCTGACGAAGTGCTCCGCGCGGAAGTGTCGGCAAAGATGAAGCCCGTCACGGAAGAAGACTCGCGCGCCTTTTACGATCAGAACCGCCAGAACATCAACGCTGAGTTCGCGCAGGTAAAAGACCAGATCGCGGATTATCTTCAGAAGCTCAATCAGCAGAAACGCGAAACGGATTTCGTCGCCGAGTTGAGAAAGTCAGCCGCGATCCGCGTCTATCTGGCATTGCCTGAAGCGCCGTTTTACAACATCTCGACCGACGACCAGCCGTCGAAGGGCAATGCTGCGGCGCGCGTTACGCTCATCGAATTCACCGACTTCCAGTGCCCGAGTTGCGCGAAATTCCACCCGGTGCTCGATAAGCTGATGAAAGAATACGGCGACCGTGTGCGGCTGGTAGTCAGAGACTTCCCGCTCGAAATGCACAAGCACGCGATGAAGGCTGCGGAAGCAGCGGAAGCAGCCCGCGAGCAGGGCAAATACTGGGAGTTCATCAGTGTGGTGTTCGACAATCAGTCAGCTTTGGAGGCGGAAAACCTCAAAGAGTACGCCAGCCGCGTCGGGCTTGATCGAAAGGCGTTCGATGAGGCGCTCGATACGGGAAAGTTCCGCGAGAAGGTTCAGCGCGATCTTCAGGACGGAGCGCGCATTGGCGTGACCGGCACTCCGACGCTGTTCATCAACGGTCGCCGGGCCCGCGACACATCTCTTGAAGCCCTGAAAGCGGCCATAGAAGCCGCTTTGAAGGAGGAAGCAAAAAAGAGTCAGTAGGCTTTTTTCAATTGAGTAGTTTCTGCGGCCCGTCCCGCTCGCCGAGGCGTTCGCGGGTTTCTTCGATAAAAGAGGTCAGGCGATCAATCGTATCGATGAGCTTGCGGTCGGTGCTTTCCTGAGCATCGACGACCTTGCCCAGCATCCCGACCAGCGTGAGCATGGCGTCGGCCATTTTGCTGAGTTGAGTTTGAAACTTTATCTGCGATTCGCCCACCCTGAGTATCTCTTCGGAGATGCGGGCCTGCTGTCGGCTTATCGCCTCGAAAGCTTTTTCCAGATCATCATCAGTCATCATTTGCCTCGACAGTCCTTCCTGCGGCAGGGATCAATAGTAGTGGCAATGCAGACCGAGGTCAATTCGATTGCGCGCGGCTTTGAAGAGGCTGGCTCTGAAGTTCGGCGCGGAGTTTTTCCATGTCCTGACGAATCTGAGCGGCGTTTGCGGCGTTGGGCTTGAGCCGCAGATACTCGTTGTAGCTGTCAATGGCCTCGCGGCGCTGGCCTCGATTGTGATGAGCGTAGGCTATGAAGAGATGAATGTCAGCCAGCGCGGGCTGACCTGTCTTCGCTTTTTCCAGAAACGGCATGGCCTCCTCCGCCTTTCCCGCTTGAACGTGAGCCGCTCCCATATGAAAGTTGAGCAACGGGTCATCAGGCTTGAAGATGAGGGCGCGGTTGATGAAAAAAATCGCCCTGTCCAGATTTTTCAACTCGGTGTTGAAAGTGTAGGCGACTCCGAGCGTGTCCCACAGCGCGGGGTTGGTATCATCGATGTTCAAACCTTTTTCTGAAAGTGCGATGGCGCGGTCGACGTGAGCGCGGTCGCGGGTGGCTTCGTAGAGCAGGTTGTGAGCCGCAGCCAGATTTGTGATGACGATCAGATTGTTCGGATCGATCTTCATGTAATTTTCCAGAGTCTCAGCCGCCTTGTCGTATTGTTTGAAGTTTATGTACTTGTGGCCCAGTATGAAATAAGGGAACTCGCTGTCGGGAACCGCTTCCAGCCCGTGCAGCCACAGCGTCATATCATCTTTCCACGCCTGATTCTGAGCCACAGTCTTCGCCCCCAGCAGCAACACAACGAGGGCGACGGCCAGCGCAGGCCCCGCGCGGCGATTGCGAAATGAGACGAATCGCTCGACCGGCAGCTTCATCAATCCCATAGCCAGAAGCAGTGAAAACCCAATCGAAGGAATGTAGGTGTATCGCTCCTGCACCATGAAATCTTCGCTGAAGGTATTGATGTTGAGGATCGGAAGCATGTGAATGAAGAACCACAGTATTGCAAACCGCCCGAGCGAGGAGCCGCGCAAGCGCCACAGCGCGACGGCCAGCCCCGCGAGACCCAGCAGCGGAAGGATGAATCTTATGTCGAGCGGGGTCTTGACGACGGGCGTGCCATGAAACAGCGTCAGCGTGAACGGAAAGAACATCAGCCCTATGTATTTCCATAACACCAGCGGGAGTGTCATCACCACTTCGCCCGCGCTGAATGTCGCAATCTTCGGACCGCTCAACAAAAATCCGAGAGCGTTATATCGCAGCGCGAAGTAGGTGATAGTCAGCACGCCGAAAATCGCAGTCGGAAGCGCAGCCTTTCGCGCTCTCTGACTGAAAGGCTTGTCCTGATCGATTATCAGAAGATCATAAGCGACGGTGAAGAGGGGGAGTGCGAGAGCGGGCTCTTTTGAAAGAGGGGCCAGAAAAAACAACGCGAGGGAGCCGATGAGATGGCTCTTTTTCTTCTGCTGGCGGTAGAGCAGGTAGAGATAAAAAGAGGGAATGACGAAGACGGCCAGCAGCGGGTCGCTTATGCCGCTGATCCACGCTACGGATTCGACCCGCAGCGGGTGAATGGCAAACAGGAGCGCGGCGATGGTCGAAAGTTTGAGGTCGCCCGTGATTTTTTCGAGCAATAGAAAAACGAAATAAGTGACCAGCAGGTGCATCAACACGCTGAACAGATGCCAGCCCGCAGGCTGATCCTGAAACAGCCCCCAGCCGATCATCAGGTAGAGAGTGAAAAGGGGGCGGTAATAGGGCGTGTTGGGCCCGGCCTGCTCGTTTGGGTCCTGATCGCGCGCCGTCTGCCGGAACCAGACTTCTGTGGTGAAAGCAGTCGGCAGATTTTTGAAGTCGCGGATGAACTGGTTGTTGAGTATCTGCGACTGATCGTCGAATGCGAACCCGTTTGCGAGCGAGTTGGCAAACGCAGCAAACGAAGCGGCTAAAACGAGCGCAAGCGCCCAGGCGCGGGGCGAAGCGAAAGCGGACTGGGTTTTCGGTTGATCATTCGGCGCGCTCGCGCGCTTTTTTTTTCTCATGCTGATCTCGCAGTATCGAAGCCTGAATTAAACGAAATGCTACCCGCCCGATATGCGAGTGTCAAACACAAGTCCTGCGGGATCATGTGCGGTCTGTCAGGTTTTCTATCTGAACTGGCTCGACCGGTTCAGCAAGATCGAATCCGAACACTCTGGAATAAAAATAAAGCTCTCCGTCGAGCGAGCGTTTGATATTTTCGGCCTTGCGGAATCCATGCTGCTCGCCCTCGAAAGGGAGGTAAGCGACCATCAGCCCTTTGCGTCGAACCGCTTCGAACATCATCTCCGCCTGATTGGGCGGCACTACTTTGTCTTCAAGCCCCTGGAACAGAATCATCGGGCACTTGATTCGCTCGGTGAAGTGAATGGGCGAACGCTCGCGGTAAAGATCGCGCCGCTCCGGGTACGGGCCTATGAGAGAGTGATTGTAGCGCGATTCGAACTTGTGACAGTCGCGCTCAAGAACTTCGATATCGCTGATCCCGTAATAGCTCGCGCCTGCGCGGAACACATCTCTGAAAGTGAGAGCGGCAAGAGTGGTGTATCCGCCCGCGCTGCCTCCGCGAATGATGAGCCGATCACGGTCTGCACTTCCCTTCTCCGCCAGAAAGAGCGCGGCGTTGATGCAGTCATCGACATCGACGACGCCCCAGTTGCCGTTGAGCCGCTCGCGGTATGCGCGGCCATAGCCCGTGCTTCCGCCATAGTTGACATCGACGACGCCTATGCCGCGACTCGTCCAGAATTGAATATTGAGGTTGAGCGTCGTGATTGCCGCGCTCGTCGGCCCTCCGTGACTCATGACTATCAACGGTGGGCGCTCGTCTGTCGGAGCTAGAAAGTCATCGTTGCGCGGCGCATAGTAAAAGGCGAACGCCGTCAGATCATTTTCAGTCGGGAACTCGATGGTCTCAGGAATCGAAACATAACCTTCACCGATTTCGATGCTGGTCGAACGCCGCAGCGCGCGGGTCTCGTGTGAGGAAAGTTCAAGCTCGACAATCGACATAGGTTCGGCAGGAGAGCCGCCGCAGAAGAACACCCGGTCTTGGGTCGCTTTCACATTTGCAATGTAGGTGTAGGGCGTGTCAACCGGCTCGAAATTCAACGTTTCCGTTTCGAGGCATCCAAGACGCCACGTGCCCTGCTCGCAGTAAGCGCATAAGATTCTATTGTCGGATTCGAAGGCGAACGTCGACATTCCGAACTGCCACTGAGGAGAGCCGAACTCAGATTCCATTTCCAGCAGCGATTCGATGCCGTCTCCTTTGACCCGATAAAGATTCCACCATCCCGTCTGGTCTGAAACGAAGTAGAGCGTTCCATCGGGCGACCATTCGGGTTGAAAAACTGATTCCTGCTTACCGCCTCCGATCATCTTTTTGCTGACCAGAGAGCCGCTCGCGTCGAGATCGCCTACCCAAAGCTCTGTGCCGTCCCAGGGCAGGTTGGGATGATCCCAGGCCAACCACGCCAGATGCTTCCCGTCGGGGCTGATGCGCGGAGAGGAATAGAAGTCATTTCCTGAGACCAGGACTTCGCCGCACTCCGAACCTGCCAGATCGATGGCGACTATGGTGTTGATGGTGTCGCGCGTGTGCGAGGTATGGTCTTCGCGGACGCATATCAAACGATTGCGACCGCTATCGACTACGGCGTCGGCGTATTGATAATCCTCGGCGCGGGTCAGCATCCGCGGAGGCGAGTCCTGGGATTGAAGGTAGATTCGCTGATCGGAGAAGTTTGAAAAGTAGACCGCGCCCTCGAAGACGACGTAAGCGCCTCCGCCGTATTCATAAGCGCGGGTGCGGGCGTTGAAGTCAGGCGGGGTAACATCGCTCACCTGGCCGTCTGCTCGTCTTCGAACAATGACGTTGCGGCCTTTTTCGGCGGGCCGCGATTCGATCCAGTAGACATCTTTCCGGTCGAGGACGACGGCTCCAAGCCCGATAGTTCCGGCCACGATGAGGTCAGAGGTGATTGGGGATTTCCACGAACCGTAAGGCGCACGCTTCTGGTCTGGCATTTTCAAATTCCTTTTACTTCGAGAACCATGTTTTGCAGCGGCGAATCGTCGCCCACAAGGTACGCCACTGATGAAAAGAAGAGTTGCTGAAATGGTGATGAGGGGGTTTTCGTTAAGGCATCAGTCGCCAAACAGGCGTGCAGGCCAAACCGCGTGCAGGTTCCTTAACATAATGGCCCATCGGGACGACTGGATTTGAACCAGCGACCTCTTCCACCCCAAGGAAGCGCGCTACCAGGCTGCGCCACGTCCCGTGAAAAATCAGTCCTTGATGTTAGCATCGCCGTTTAGAAGCGTCAACAAATCGTCCAGATTCTGTTTGAGCACTTTTATAGCGAGTCTGGCTTCGGGCGTCTGCTCGGTCGCATCAGTCGGGGCGGGAACGGCTTTGGCTTCTGCCTGAGCGGGCGCGTCTTCGACGCGGGCGGGTTCGGGCCGCGCGGCTTTGACCTTCACTGCGCTGCTGCGAGTCTCTTCGATGAGTTTCTTCTTCGCGCCCGCGATGGTGAACTTCTCATCGTAGAGAAGCTCGCGTATGCGCATGACCATTTCAACATCCTTGCGGCGGTAGACGCGCTGACCGGCGGGGTTCTTCTGAGGCGCGAGCATGGGAAACTCGGTCTCCCAGTAGCGAAGCACGTGAGGCTGAACTCTTATGAGCTCGCAGACTTCTCCGATCCTGAAGAAGAGCTTTTCAGGAATCCTTGTGCTGGTTTCCATGTTCATGATGGCCCCCCGTATGACCGGATGTTCGGTCAGAAAAATCTCGAAGGCCGCACCTTCCAGTCATAGTTTGCCGATAAGTTACAACGACCTGCTTCGAGCGTCTATGTTATTCATTTCAAAAACGGGTGTCAACAGAATGGATTTCGCAGCCCATAGCTGTTGCGAAGTCGGGATGATCCTCAAAAAGCATAGCGAAGCCGGAAGCGCGGGCATCCTGCCTGCTTCATCTGGCGAATATTCAGGAAGGCTCGGACGCTCAAGCTTGCAGTCATGTGCCTCGGCTATCGGGTTGTCGAGATGCTTTCCAACAGCCCTTCCTCCGGGCGTAGAAAAAAAAGACGAGATTTTCCGCAGCCGCGCAAAGATTTTTCTTGACATCACCGA
>CAZPQE010000284.1:0-8943 GCA_964588615.1 uncultured Clostridia bacterium
CTTCATTCAAGTTGTTGAATCCAAACAAACCGGCTTGTGCAGTGTGAATGGTACGCCTGTTGCACTACTTATTATCGCTTTGAGCGGAAGGGTTGAGGCAGGCTGCCAAAGTAGCCGGGACAACCCGCAAGCTAAGAACTGCTAGAACCACGAAACTGCTGGAACCAATTAAGGAGACTGTCATGGCTGAAGAAAGAAAAGAGAGAGGGGTTGTCCTCGGGGAAATCGAGATCGAAGAAATGGAAGAAGTGATAGCCCCTGGAATTCTGCTCGGGGACTGATCACTCAGCAATCACAGAAGCGAGGGCGCGGCTCATTCGAACTTGACCCCAGGGCCGTCTGAGGGGAAGCGGCTCCCTGAGACGAGCGAAGTTCGATGACGCCGCGCCCTCGCTCATTTCAACCACCTGCCTTATGAAACTATGCGCGCTCAACCTCAACAAGATGGACTTCATTCGCTCTATCCGCCTCGCATCGCCGACTGGGTCGATGTCACCCCACAGGTCGAAGACGGCGTGGAGCGATTCGTCATTAGAAACCGAAAGACCGCGCGCTACTTCTTACTGAAAAAACCTGAATATCTCATCTTCGAACAAATCGACGGCGCTCAAACTGTCGAAGAAATCTCTCGCGGAGGTCGCGCAGGCCAAAGCCCGCAGGTTTCAACCGCTGCTCTCATCCGCTTCCTTTCGAAACTCGATTCATTAGGTCTGCTCGCGCGCGGCGGACAGGACGATTCAACCGTCGCTCACGCGCCCAGGCAGGGACTTTATCCGAGAATTCATCTGTTCGATCCTGACCGTCTTCTTTCATGGATCGATAAACATTTCGGCTGGGCGATGACTCGGCCCGCTATCATCGCTTCGTTCGCTCTGATGCTGGCTGTGACGCTCGGCCTGCTCTTCCGCGCTGATGAAGTCGCCCTCTACACTTCATACATTTATTCCGAATACGGACTGACAGCGATAATACTGTTTGCGCTCGTCATAACCGCGCTGCACGAACTGGCGCACGGGCTGGCCTGCAAACATTTCGGCGGCGAAGTGCGCGAGGTCGGCGCGTTGATGATCTATTACGCGCTGCCTGCTTTTTACTGCAACGTGTCGGACATCTATCGCCTGGGGCGAAAGAGCCAGAGGCTGTGGGTCATCTTCGCCGGAATCTACTGGCAACTGTCAGTAAGCGCAACAGCCGCTCTCGCATGGCTTGTCGCCACTCCGCACACTGTGATCGCCGATTTCGCATTTCTCACTTTCATCGGCGGCACGCTCAATGTGGCTTTCAACTGCAATCCCCTTATAAAACTCGACGGCTACTACGCGCTCTCGCAGTTGATGGGCATAGAAAACCTTCAGGCGCGATCTTCCGCATTCGTCCGCGCTCTTTTTGGCCGCATAATCAATGGCTCGCAAACAAAGATCGATTCGCGCCACGCGCTGTTTTACTCGACCTACTGGCTCTGCTCGATCATTTATTCTGTCGTTCTCTTATGGCTCATACTCACATGGACGGGCGAGTGGCTGATGAGCGCGATGGGAATCGCGGGAGTGATGCTCACGATTGCGCTTGCAGCCTTGTTGACGCAGAAATGGTGGAGACCCGCTCTCCACTCAGTTCGAGAGTTTTTCACCAGACCGGCTGTCGTCGCAGCCGCAGGAGGACGTGTTATGTCAGCGCAACCGGCTATGGAAAAATCGAACACCGAAGAATCGAAACCATCGAAGGATTCCACCATCAGATCGCGCCGCCGTCGCATCATCAAGGCGTCGCTTGCCGCGCTCGTCCTGCTTGCGCTGATCGCTCCGTGGGAAGCATCGACGGGAAGCGATTGCGCGCTGCTTCTTCCGCCGGGCCGCGAAAACGTAGTGCGAGCCAACACCGACGCGGTGCTTGCGGAAATCTACGTTCAACGCGGCGACGCGGTGGCTGAAGGAACCCGGCTCGCTCGACTCGCCAACCCTGAGATCGAAGACCGGCTCACTCAGCTTGATTCCGAGATAGAGCGGCTCACGGCCAATGCCTCGCGCATCGAAGACGAACTCAGAGTGCGAAGCGAGTCGCTGCTTTCGGCCAGCTTCAAAGAAACCGAACGCCGCCGAATCGCAAACGAATTGAAAGAAGAATCCGCGCAGATAGCCCACGCTTCGTCCGACATGAAATCTCTTCCTGCTTCGCTTGCCGTTCTGCAATCGGAGATCGAACTCAAAGAAACCGAACTCGATCACAATCGCCGCGAAGTCGACCGCTACAAAAAGCTCTTCGAGCAGGGACTCGTCGGCGAGCAGATTTACGACCGCGCGGTTGCAGCGATGCGAGTGAGCGAAAAAGAGCTTCAAAGCTCGCGCGCCCGACTCGATGCCGCGCTCGTAGATCACCGTCGCCTTACGACGAGCGCCGAAACTTCTTCGCTCGTAGCGGAGACGGACGCGCGAGCAGCGCGATCAAACTTCGAAGCTCTCATCGCAGAGCTTCAGGCCAATCGACAGCAACTCGACGCGCTTCGTCAGCGACGCGAGATACTTCGCCGCGAATACGATGGGATGAACGTAGTGGCTTCGCGGGCGGGCGTGATACTCGGCGACGAATTGCATAAAGTCGCGGGTCGTCGCTACAGCCGGGGCGAAGAGATATGCCGCATCGGAGAGCTTGAAACATTTCAACTGAGGGTAGAGGTGAGCGAGCGCGAGATAGCTGACGTTCGGCTGGATTCGCCCGTTCGGTTCAAGCTCAAGACGGTTCCGGGAAGGACGTTCACCGGCAGGGTATCGAAGATAAACGCTGAACCGATAGTCAATCAGCAGGGGCAGCGATTTTATCCGGTAGAGGCGATGGTTGAGAATTCCGAGGGGATGTTGCGTCCGGGGATGACGGGGTTTGCGCGCATAAGCTTCGGTCGGCAGCCGATAGGGTTGATACTGGCCGAAAAGGTATGGCACGCGCTCAGACCCGAACTGTGGTTGTTCTGATGCGAGGTGAGGCGCATGGAACGACCAGCCGCTGAGAGATGCGTCAGGCTGCAAAGGAAAACTCCCCGCAGCCTGGCGCTCTTAGCGGTCTGGGCAATGATCTCTCCTGCATTTTTATCCCATACAGATTCGAGTGAATTCTAAAAAGGCGCGAGGGTTGACGATCATTGATCGGGTCGTCTAATATGCCTCTTTGATTTCGCAGAGCATGCGCTTGCATGCAGTTTGAAGTGAAGTCGGGCCGTTAGCTCAGTCGGTAGAGCATCTGGCTTTTAACCAGAGGGTCGCTGGTTCGAGTCCAGCACGGCTCATCCTCTATCAACGAAACATATTTTCAACGAGACAGGTGAAACGCGCATTCCTTGAGTTATTCCGGCGCATCGGCCAGACCAGTCGTCGGCGCGGTCATTCTCTATCTGTCTGCTTCTGCACGCTCGCCATTCACGCGCCCTATCGTCGACGGGCGCGACTCCTCTGTGCCAGCGCGACCAGCATGCCGTGGGTTGTCCTGACCGACGAGCCGGACGATTTTGCATCCCTGCCCGTCCGCGCGATCCGACACGCTCCGACCGGTCCGATGGCTGTTGATTATCTTGCGCATCTGCCGCCGACCGGAGAGGGACGCGGCGCGGCAGCTTATCACGACAAACGGTTCGCGCTGCTGGCCGCCCTTGAGAACTTCGACACGGCTATCTACGTCGATGCAGACTCTCGCATCGATGCCCTTCCTCCGCTCGGCGTCTTCCCGTCGGGTCTTGCCGTGATTCCGGTCGTGCAGAAGAGCGTGGCAGAGCATCTGGAAACATGCGGATCGTGGCGGATGCCAGCCTTCGTCAAGTTGGCGCGTCATCTCACAGGCGATGCCGACATTCTGGCCGAGGCGCGATGGTGTCACGAAACTCTCATCGCCGTCACCAGAGATGGGCGCGAGTCGCGATTTTTCACCGCCTGGTCGCTTGCGGCGGACTTCCTGCAATCCCGCGGAGTTTACTCTGGAGAAGGGGGCGTGATCGGTCTTGCTGCCGCTTATGCCGGATGGAAGGTCGATTATGAAGCACTCACTGACCTCGCCGCTTCGATTCAGCACGAAGGCGGAGGGCCAAAAGAAACGTAAACAGGTTTCCGGCTCACTCGACGATCCAGCGCCATTGTTGAGTCGACCACGCCCTGGCTCCGGGCAGCAGATCGCTGACGGCCTTCACCACATCAGGCCATTTGATCTCGTCGTAATCATCGCCCGACAGCCAGCCGCCGGGTTTGACCTTGGGTAGCCACGCCTCGATGTCGGCCTTCACGCTGGCGTAGTCGTGGCGCGCGTCCAGATGAACCCATTCTATCGACGCGTCGCCAAACAACCGGGAAGCGGTCACCGAATCACTGACGATCAAGGTGATCATGTCGCCATATCCGCAATCCATGACGTTCCTGTGCAGTGTGCCAGCGAAGGTTCCGCCGCCTTGTGTCACTGCTGCGCCGTGATAGTCCTTACGAGTTGGCCCTTCGGGGCCGCTGCCCCGGCACGTGTCGATTCCGATCACGCTGAAGGTCTTGCCGCTTCGTTCGACGACTTCGCCCAGAGAACACAGGCTTCGACCGAGGTAGGTTCCGACTTCGACGAAACGACTGCCTTCAGCAAACCAGCGGGCGGCCTCTTCCTGCGCGGGTCGCCACTGAAACCAGCCCTCTATCTCACTCCAATGCATGCGCGCCTCCCTGATCCCTTTTTCCACAAGATGGCTATCTGCCGGCATCCAAATTTCTACCACAAAGGAAGCCGCATTTTCACCGGGCATGACCGTGTTGCTGCATAAATCGGAGTCGGGATAAGATTCTGCCTGAATCTTCAAGCGAAGGAGTATAAATGCCTATCTGCATCGCCGGCATGCATCGCTCCGGCACTTCGATGGTGACGAGGCTGCTTAACCTGTGCGGCCTCTATCTTGGGCCTGAGACAGACCTCTCGGCTGCCGCCTTCGATAACGAAGCGGGATTCTGGGAAAACCGCCGCTTCGTCAGTTTGAACGAAGAGGCCCTGGCGCGACTGGGGGGCGGATGGGATTTGCCCCCTGCGGTCAGGCAAGGATGGGAATCCAACGATGAGATGATCCCACTCGCAGGCGACGCGGCAGAGATCATCGGTCATTTCAGCCCGCATAAACTATGGGGATGGAAAGACCCGCGCAATTCGATAATGTTCCCTTTCTGGAAAAAACTGATCCCCGACCTGAGAATAGTAGTCTGCATCAGAAACCCTGTCGAGGTCGCGCGCTCTCTGAGCAAACGCAACTACTCTTCGCTCGCCTTCGGATTAAACCTCTGGCTCGCCTATCATCAACGCCTGCTCTCCGATACGCGGACGGGTGAGCGGGTGGTGACGCACTACGACTCATATTTTCATGATCCGCCATCAGAGTTGCAGCGGGTCTTGAGATTGCTCGATATGTCAGCCTCTTCAGAAACGATAGAGCATGCCTGCTCGACCGTCTCTGCGCATTTGAGGCACAGCCGGGTTACGACTCAGGAGATGGCGGAAATCAAAGTTCCGCGCGATGTGACGGACTGCTATCTGAGAATGTGCGACGAAGCAGGAGCAGTGTATCAGGCATCGGCAGGAGAGGCTGCCCTGAAATCATGAAAGATCAGGAAACGACAGGCGTGGAGCCTGTCACTCAAATTTTCGAAGAGCCTGACACAGGGTTTGTCGCCTGCATCGAAGGCGGGATGCTGGAGTCGCAGGCTCTTCTCCTCTTCGAAAGCATCAGGCGATATGCGGGGCGTTTCAGGAACTGTTCGCTTTATGCTCTCTCGCCGCGGGCCGGACACGGGATTTCCTCAGAGGCTCGAAGAAGGCTCGACGAGATGGGCGTGTGTTACATCGATAAGGTTTTGAACACAGAGTGTCCTCAGTACGGGTCTGCCAATCGGGTGGCAGCAGCCGCGCACATCGAAGATACGCGCCGACACGACATGCTGGTGATACTCGACAGCGACACGCTCTTTCTCGCAGAGCCGAGTAAGTTTATCCTTCTCCCCCAAACGGACGCGGCGGCGCGACCGGTAGACGTTAAAGGCATCTCCACTGCCGGTTCGGGAGATTCGTTCGACGTTTACTGGCGCGATCTGTGCCGGTGCTGCGGCGTGGATTATGAGGAGATTCCCTGGAGCCGCTCCTTCGTCGATCAGCAGCCGATCAAGGCCAACTACAACGGAGGTCTGGTGGTAGTCCGAGCCGGGCTTGAAATCCTGCGCCGCTGGGCGGATTTCTTCTTCAGGTCGGTTCGACAGGGCATAAGGCCATACACGGATGGCCCTTCCTTCCGGGCCGGAGCAGGGTGGGTCGAACCTGCGGCGGGTAAGTTGTGGGGATCGAATCAGGCGGCTCTGTCGCTTGCGATATGGAGCGCCACCCGACGAGTCGAGGAGTTGCCGCCGACCTACAATTATCCCCTGCACCTGCACGATCGGATCGATCCTGTTTCATTTGGATCTATTTTCCCCAATCTGCTGCACGTGCATTATCACTGGCTGTTTGCAGAAGACGCGCTTCCCAACAACCCGCTTTTTCTCAGCCACGGGCCTCTGAAGCCGGATCAGCGCGACTGGCTGCGTTCGGCAACCCCCCTCGTTTGATGAACAGTTGACACCGGACGGGGCTATGCGGCAGAATCCCTCTTTCGGTTTTTAAGCCGGATCGAGTCCGGCACGGATCACTTGCTTTGAATTTCGACTCGTTCGTCTAGGGGCCTAGGACACCGCCCTTTCACGGCGGCAACACGGGTTCAAATCCCGTACGAGTCACCACTATAATTATCGGTTCGTGGGCCGCCTGGCGCAGTCGACCTGGCGGCCTTATGATTTTGTTTATGTTGAGGCGAGTTCTTTCAATCTTTCTTTTTCCCTTTCTCGTCCCATCACCTTCTCCATCTGCGGTTACTGACACCATCATCTCGATGCCTTTCGAAAATATGTCGGGTCGGCCCGAATATAACTGGATAGGCGAAAGCTTCGCCGCTCAACTCTCAGACCTGCTCGACAAGCCGGGCCTTGTCGCCATCAGACCCGATGAGCGCAACGTCGCCTTCAAACAGGAAGGACTGCCTTCGACCGCGATTCTGACCCGCGCCACGATGATAAAAATCGCCGAGCGCGCAGGCGCCTCTCTCGTCATCATGGGGACTTATCGCATCAACGACGAACGCGAAAAGAAATCAGAGCAGCCTGAAATCAAATCCGATGAGCCGCCCGAAATAAAACCTGAACACCAGACCGAAAAGAAAATCGAAAGAACCATCACCATCACCGCCCGCGTCGTCAATATCCGCGAGGGCCGCCTCATCGCCGAATACAACATAGGAGGCGACCTCCTCGAAATGCAGCGCCTTCAGGGAAACCTCGCTTACGAAATTCTCTACAAACAGAATCAGGCTCTTCCCTTCTCGCGCGATCAGATCGTATCTCAGGCCACCCAGCCTCCCATCGGCTCGTTCGAAAACTTCATCAAAGGAACTCTCACCCACGACCGCGAAGCCCGCATCGCTTTCTTCGAACGCGCCATCAAGGAGCACGCCGACAAAACAGGTCGCAAGTATGTCTCGGCCATATTCGAACTGGGAAGACTCCATTACGAGGCGGGCAATTATCAGAAAGCCGTCGAACTGCTTTCGCAAATTGACGAACAGTACCCGCGCTATGACGAAACGCAGTTCTATCTCGGAGTGGCAATCGACGCGCTCGGACAGACAGACAAGGCGCTTGAGTTGAAACAGAAACTCGCTACTCCCTTGCCGCTCTTCGAGGTCTATAACAACATCGGCGTGCTGATGATAAAGAAAAATCAGATCGCCGATGCTATCCTTCATCTCAAGCCCGCTTCGGACGCCGCCCCCCGCGACACCGACACGCTGTTCAATCTTGGCTACGCTTACTTCCTCGCCAAAGACTACGCGAGCGCCTCGGCCATTTTGAAAAAAGAAATCGAGCGCCGCCCTTCAGACGGAGAGGCTCACTACATTTTGAGCAAAGCCCTCGCCGCTGCCGGAGACACGCCCGGAGCGGCTGAAGCTTCCGATCAGGCTAAGAAGCTCTTGACTCAGTTCGCGCAATGGGAGACCAGGGGCGCTCCGATGCTTGCGCGCTTGAAGACCGCATTCAGCAAAGCGAACTACTATCGCTACAAACGCGAGCAGGATGAAAGAGTGCATGCGTCCACTGCCACGCCCGCGCAGTCGCCTCGCATCGATCTGTCGATTGACGGCGCGCGAAACGCTTTCTTCGCCGGGCGCGATGAAGACGCGATAGCCGCGCTCGGAAGATTGCTTCAGGCCGAGCCTCAAAATCATGAAGCTCATCTGTTGATGGGAAGAGTCTATGAGCGACGCGGAGATTTCGACCGCGCGATAAACGCGCTCAAAGCGGCTGTCTTCTGGAACCCCAGGCTGGTGGCTGCTCACGTTCTGATGGGTCGCATCTCGGTTCTGAAAAACGACTGCCCGGCGGCGCAGAAGTATCTTGAAAAGGCTCTGCAAATCGACGCGGCGGATCAGGACGCGCAGGCGCTCGGACGACTCGTCGAGCAGAAATGCAAACAGTGAATCTTTCTAAAGCCCATCGCTCCACTCGGCGATAGCTCCGGCCAGATGCGCTTCGCATCCCGAATAAATATGATCCGCGCCTTCGATCACACGCGCATCGATGCGCTCTGAGGAGCGAGCGTTTCGACGGATCGTGTCGAACGCGGCCCGGATGTATTCTCTCGTTTTTTCTTCCGATCCGTAGACGACCAGCAGCGGGCATCGCACCTGGGAAACAACCGTCGGAGTGCCATCGTCGGTGAAAAAGATTTTCTGAAAAGAGCCTTCGCCCTCGACGAGGGTCGCGGCGCTGATGCTGCACCCGACCGCAGGCCAGCCGACAAGCTCTCTTCCCCGGCCTTCTTCGACCATGCGCTTTGCGCGCTCAAGAACCTCATCGAGTTCCT
>CAZPQE010000285.1:0-4712 GCA_964588615.1 uncultured Clostridia bacterium
GAAACGTATTTGCTCCGCCGCGCGGTTGGACATAAATCCTTACATCCGCTCGTAACTGTTGGTGTACACACTACCATTACACTCGAACTTGCTTCAGTTGCAACGCAGTCATCAATTGAGCCACTAAAGAACCACTGCTGGACAGACCAGGTAGCAGTGACAGATGTCGTCCCCCCTGAAACCCCTGTGACTGTCGTGGAATACGATAAAAACATTGGTGACACTGTCGCCACGCCCGTGTCATCTGATGCCCAACTTGCTGGCTCTGGGTAGGAGTACCAAGGAGTAACGTTTTGATAGCAATTTATATCTTGCTCTTGGCCATTAACCCCTGCGCCCGGGCCTGAATTCACGGTGAGCGATTGAGGTGAAAGCCTTGATTGATAGAACGAATTGGGGCAGCATAATTCGCAGCTATAGCTCATGCTCACTCGATTCGCCCTGCTGACAATTTGCATCCGCCCTATCAGCTTCACCTCGTTGCCTCCATGTAAAGACACTCCACAGGAATTGCCCTCCTGTCACCGACCGCAGAATAGTCTGTCCTTCCCGGTTTGCTATCTGCTCGCTCTGTATCTTATTCAGATCGAAGATGGCAGTCGCGCCTGCCTCAATTTTTTGCAGGCCCAGGATGTACTGACCATCAGGATATGAGATGACCACCGTAAACAGGGCTTGCTTCTGGCTCAGGTTGGTGATTGTGACCAAAGTCGAGTAGTCCCCATCCACCCGCCAGGGGTAGCTGCCTGTCGAACTTCGAGCCGGACCGGAATCTCGCAGCGGCACTTCATAGCTCATCGAGGTGGCTTTCCCTCTCCTGCACAACGCGCCGATGAGTCTCCCCGCAGGGCCATCATTTTCGACCTCGGCGCTTGCCATCCTGAAATCATCTCGCCCTGTTGCGGCTGCCATCAGCGGCGCGAGGTCAACTTCTCTCGCTTCCCCCGCTGCAAGCAGGACAGGCGGTAATTCAACTCGCTTGCCTGATACGCCTTCCGGCGACAGAAACCTGGGTGTGGCCGAAATCGCAGAATCCAAGATGTTCTTCAGAACCAGATGAGGAATGCTCTTTTGACACATATCAGCGCCGCGTGTCGGTAGCCCAGGCGTGAGCGCGGGATCAGGTTAAGGCAACTACCCGACCGACTTTAGGAAACCGCACCCCCGCCTAAGCGTATGGCCCCAAAATATCGCAACGCTTCTTGATTTATCGGCAGCATTCATTTAACTTCCTCCAACAATCGAAACGAGGGAAAAGAATGAAAAAGCTATTCGTCGAACACGGACTTGACCTGCTGCTCATATTCATCCCCATCGCGGTCATCTTTCATTACACCCATCAGCCGCCGCTCTGGACTTTCGCGGCGTCAGGGATTGCCATCATCCCGCTGGCCGGGTGGATGGGCCGCTCGACCGAAAGCCTCGCCGAAAAACTCGGGGCCGGAATCGGCGGACTGCTCAATGCCACATTCGGCAACGCCGCTGAAATGATCATAGCCTTTCAGGGATTGCGCGCCGGACTTACGGAAGTAGTCAAAGCCTCGATCACCGGCTCGATACTCGGAAACATCCTGCTGGTGCTCGGACTGAGCGTTCTGGCCGGAGGGTTCAAACACAAGAGCCAGAAATTCAATCGCACCGCCGCATCGATGAGCGCGACGATGATGACCCTGAGCGCGATAGGTCTTCTCATCCCTGCCGTCTTTCACTTTGTCACCCAGGATCAGGCGCGCAACGACGCGGCAGGGCAGGCGAGGATCGAAGCGGAACTGAGCCTCGAAATCGCCGTCGTGCTTTTCATCGTCTACATCCTGAGCCTGGTTTTTTCCCTGCGCACTCACAAAGACCTCTACCTCGGAACAAGCGAGGGGCACAGCGAGTCAGTTCACATGAAGACAAAGACCGCAGTCGTGGTGCTGGTCGTCGCCACCGGGTTGATAGCCTGGATGAGCGAACTGCTCGTCCATGCGGTCGAGCCTGCTTCGAAGGCGCTCGGCATGACAGAGATATTCGTCGGCGTGATCGTGGTGGCGGTCATCGGCAACGCAGCCGAGCACTCGACGGCGGTGCTGATGGCGATGAAAAATCAGATGGACCTCGCTTATCACATAGCCGTCGGATCGAGCATGCAGATAGCTCTGTTTGTGGCCCCCGCGCTTGTCTTTCTGAGCTACGCAGTGGGCAATCCGATGAACCTGTTGTTTACGACCTTCGAGGTCATAACCGTCGGGCTTGCGGTTGCGATAGTCAGTCTGGTCGCCGTCGATGGAGAATCCAACTGGCTCGAAGGGGCGCTGCTGCTGGCGGTTTATGTGATATTCGCCATAGCCTTCTTCTTTCTTCCTGCGGGAGCGCCGGCCCTGCACATCAGTCTGTCGCACTGACGGCTTGCGATGAATTTCAGCATTCGCCTTCCGATACGCGATTATGCAGATAGCCATCGTCCTCGGATTGCTCGTGATTGCTGTCGCGCTGTTTGCGATGGAAAAACTCTCCGTCGATATAATCACCCTGCTGCTTCTGGTGGCGCTGGTCGTCACCGGCATTCTCAAACCCGATGAGGCGTTCGCCGGTTTCAGCAACGACATCATCATCATACTCGGCTCGATATTCGTCATAAGCGGCGCTCTTCAGCGCACCGGAATACTCGACGCCATGGGCCGACCTCTCCAGCGGCTTGCCAGCCGCAGCGGAAACCGGTTGCTGCTGGCGATGATGACGCTCGTTAGCAGCGTGTCGGCGTTTATGAATAACACCACTGTGACGGCCATTTTCGTCCCGCCGGTGATGGGAGTCGCGCGCCAGTCGAAGATAAACCCTTCGAAGCTGCTTATGCCCGTCGCCTTCGCCTCGATACTCGGAGGAACCTGCACGCTCATTGGCACATCGACGAACGTGGCCGTCAGCGGCTACATCGCCCGCGTAGGAATGAAGCCGTTGAGTTTGTTTGAAATCACGCCGGTCGGACTCGTCATCGTCGTCATCGGCATCGCTTACATGATGCTGGTCGGTCGCCGCCTTCTTCCCGATCATCGGGATGATAATCTGACCGAAGATTACGACATCCGCGAATACCTCTGCGAAATAGTAGTCACTGCCGATTCGCACCTCATAGGGCAGAGGATTTTCGAGTCCGATCTTTCGAAGATGGAATTTCGCATACTGGAAGTCATACGCGGCGAAGACAAGTTCCTGCCCGAAGCGCGCACCCTGATAGAACCGGGCGACCTGCTGCTGGTCGAAGGAAAGATCGAAGACCTCATCAAAGTCAAAGAAGCAGCCGGGATCGAGATTCACGCCGATGTAAAACTCGGCGACCGCGACCTTCAAACCGACAAGATCAAAATTCTCGAAGTGCTCATCACCCCGCAATCCGACCTGATAGGCCAGACCTTGAAAGAAGCCAACTTTCGCATGCGATACCAGATGACCGCGCTTGCCATCTATCGTCATGGGCAGTCGCTGCGCGAAAAAATAGGCCGCATCCGCCTGCGCCTCGGCGACCTGCTGTTGATTCAGGGACCGGCTGATCGATTGGACGAACTCCGCCGCGAGACCGATCTGTGGATATTGGGCGAGTACGCTCCGCCGGTCTATCGCAAGAGCAAAGGGCTTTACACCATTTCATTTTTTGTCGCAGCGATAATAATCGGATCGTTCGGCGTGCTTCCGCTTTCGATAGCTTTTCTGTGCGCGGCGATGATGACAGTGCTTGCGGGCGGCATCACGATTGATGAGGCTTACGAGTTCATCGATTGGAGACTGATAGTTCTCATCGGCGGGATGACGGCGTTCGGAACGGCGATGGACGATTCGCACACGGGGGCGGCGGGGTTTCTGGCAAGGTGGATAGTCGATGCGCTGCACCCCGTAGTTTCCGCATTGCCGGGCAACTATGGAGTGATGGCGATACTGGCGGGATTTTTCATTCTCACCGTAGCTCTGACTCAGCCGATGTCGAATGCGGCGGCGGCGCTCGTCGTCCTTCCCGTAGCTCTTGAGACTGCGCGACAGCTTGGAGTCAACGAGCGCACCTTCGCCATAGGGATCATGCTTGCGGCTTCGGTTTCATTCATCACGCCATTCGAGCCGTCGTGCATTCTGGTCTACGGGCCGGGCAAGTACAAGTTCATCGATTTTCTCAGGACGGGACTTCTGCTGACGATCATTCTGATTTTTGTATCGCTGTTTCTGCTTCCCCTGTTCTGGCCGCTCAATCCCGTGCCCGGCCATTCGGTCAGGTGAGTCGAGCAATCGTTTATGACTGTTTCCGAGTTCATAAGCAAATGTCGGAGGGTCTGCGGAACGCTCGGCCTCTCAGCAGCATTTCCTCGACCTCTGTGATGTGTTCGCCCATCCTCGGCCAGCAGATGTCGATCTGTCAGGCGAATGGTTCACCTTCGAGCGCGGAGCAAACAAACACGAAGGCGGAAAAGGCTGGGCCGATGTGTGGAAACGCGGCTTCTTGCGTTCGACCTTGAAGGCGAACCGGCGAAGAAGATGGAGAAAGAGAAGACGGCTGTTTGCGGCTGCGCCGCTTTGATGTGCGGGAAGTCTCCGACTTCCCGGCAAGCGATATGTTTATGCGGCTGCGCCGCCCGGAGGCTGTGCCTCAAGAACAGAGACTCGAAAGCTCGTTGGTTTCAGAATTGACTTTCTTTTATCGAGGCGAAGCCTCCAGGCGGCGCAGCCGCATAAAGTATAGAGTTACG
>CAZPQE010000285.1:4812-8932 GCA_964588615.1 uncultured Clostridia bacterium
CCTCTCCGCACATCAAAGCGGCAGAGCCGCAGTAAGCGCAGATCAAACCATCGATGAATGATCGACAGAAATGAAGAAAACCTGTCTCAATTTTTCGATGATGGTTCGGAGATGGCGCTCGATACGAGCGTTTCCTGCCTTCTGAGGTTGATGAGCGTGTAAACCGTAATCACTCCTAAGATCGCGCTCAACAGCAGCAATCCGTCTATGCCGCCCCAGTCGGCGAACTTGCCTCCCGCAGCCGTGCCCGCGAATTGCCCCACTCCGAGAAAAACCGCGTACAACCCCATGATCGATCCTCTATCCTCTTTGTGAGATTCGGTGGCGTCAGCAAGGTAAGTGAGCGCGGCAGGCGTAAACCCGCTCAACACCAGCAGGCTGATGAGCAGCAGTTCGATCATCGGATAGTAGAGCAGCGCGGATGGCGCGGATACGTGGTTTATAACGTAGACTGACAGGAGAGTGGTGAAGAGTCCGCCGATGGCTATGAGCATCACGGAGGTTTTTCTGTACCTGCCGAGATTGAAGGCCCACACCAGCACGCCCGCGCCGAAAAAGACAGCCAGCGCCGCGAACCCTTTCCCGAACTGCGGCGCGCTGATGCTGCCCATCAACACCTGATCGGGCATCTGATCCTTGCCTGTGAGCAGTCGAGGGCTGTGATTGGTCCAGAGTCCTATGATCGCAAAGATCGCAAGCCAGGCAGGCACGAATCGCCACACGCTCGGCGTGCGAAGAATGGCAAGATGCCGACGGATTTCATGCGCCGCGCCTGCCGACGATTTCACCTTCGAACGGCGCGCGTTCCTCAGCCCCCATACGAATACCGCCAGGCTCAGAAGGTAAATCAAACCGTTGATGGAAAACGCCGGGCTGATTATCTGAATGCCCGCTATGTCGCGCGGCGTACCTAAGAACTTCCACAGATAGCCTCCGACGAGCGCGCCGAGCGCGATGCCTCCGACGAGCGTTATCTCGAACAATCCCATTATTCGCGCACGCAGCCGCGGTCTTCCGGCGGTCACTTCGGATATGTAGCCGAGCGTGGCCGGAACCGAGCTTGCCGTCGAGAGTCCTTCGAGTATCCGCGTGAAAACCAGAATCCAGATGATGACGGTCATCGAAGTTATCTGAACCGCTATCGCGCCGAGTATCGGGCCGAGATAGATGAATACCCTTCGCCCGTAGCGGTCGCTCATAGCTCCAAGCACCGGAGCGCCGATCATCTCAGCTATGAAGAAAGACGCGGTGATGAGTCCCGTGACGGTGTGCGAGAGAGGGAAGTGATTGCGGTCTATCTCGTCGAAATAGAACTGTAACATCTGCCCCATAGTCTGAGCCGCGAGCCTCAGTATCAGAGAGCCGACTATGACGGCGAAGAGCGAGCGGGCGAGCGAGACGGTGACGCGCTTTTTGATCGCAATGCGCGCGGCGGGTGAAGCGGCGGTTTCGCTTTCGGGTTTTACTTCGGTCAGACGCATCGAATCGTCGGGCGAGCGGCAAACATACCAGAGCGGGAGCGGGGAAAGGAGAGGGGTTTTCCCCGCTCGTCACCTTATTGAACGTATACTTTTCTCATCGCCGCCGGAGAGACCGGACGGCCCTGCGGCGGAGGGCCTGCGGGAGCGGTGGCAATCTTATCGACCACATCCTGGCCTTCGATCACCCGCCCGAAGATGGTGTAGTTGGGCGGGAGGCGATAGTCCTGATGCATGATGAAGAACTGGCTCGATGCCGATTCGGGCCTTCCCTTGTTGGCCATCGCCACCACTCCGCGACGGTAAGGCCCCTGATAGATGGGCAGGCTGGGATTGATTTCATTGGGAAGAGGCTTGCCGGTAGCGGTCTCGCCTCCCGCGCCGCTGCCTGTCGGATCGCCGCCCTGAATCATGAAACCGCTGATCGTGCGATGAAAGACCGTGCCGTCGTAATAGCCGCGCTCGGCCAGCAGACGGAAGTTTTGAACGGTTTGCGGCGATTCACTGACGAGCAATTCGAACTTGATCGTCCCCATATCGGTTTCGATCACCCCGACTCCGCCCTCAACTGCTGCGGGCTGATCGCCGCTGCTGTTGCAACCGGAAGAAATTATTGAACTCATAATCAAAAGTGAAACGAACACGTGCGCGCGAGCGCGGCGTGCGGCGCTGACCATTATGCTCCTCCAAAGAACCTGTTAGCTGGACTTCTTTTCGGCGGCGATCTTCTGCTTGTACATCTGAACGCAGCCGTCGCAGCAGAGGTAAACCTTGCGCCCTTCGTGCTCGACGAAGCGGGTGCGGTCGGTGATTTTGTCTTCGGTGATGGGACAGATTTCGTTGGCCTTGATCGCCTCCTGGTCTTCTTTCGACAGCTTGGCGACGTAGGTTTCAGGGTCTTTCTCGAACATCTTCACGCAGCCCTGACAGCAGAAGTAGACGTACTGGCCCTTGTACTCGGTGCGGTACTGCTCGCTGGCGACGGAATTCATCACCGGGCATTTCTTGTTGGTGACTGCTTTCTTTGCCTCGTCTGAAGCGAAGGCTACGGCTGCAAGCAGGATCAAAGCGAAAAAGATTGCGAAAAGTTTGCGCATAATTTCTACGGACTCCTTTACATGTATTTGATGGGTGATGCCGTGTTTGATTATACAGTCGCCTCCGGCAGCCCGCAAAGTCAGCGCAGATAAATCTCAATGGCGCGGTTCTGGCTTTGCGGATCGTAGATGATTGACACTATATCGCCCTGGTTGAGTTCGGCAGCGGTGATGATTTCGTTTGCGCGCTCGTCGTCCGAGAGCAACCCCAGAACGTCAATGCCTTCTTCGCGGCTGACTGCGCTGCCCACAAGATCGTTTTCGCGCGCAAGCACGGTGACTTCAGGAAAACCTTTGGCGGGGCGGACAGTGATAAGCAGCATCCCCTTGCTTTGGGTTTTGATACTCACGACCTCGCCGCGCACAGCCAGCAGTTGTTTTGCGACAGCCGGGTTTTGCTGCGCCTGCGGAGAAAGCAGCGACAGAGAAAGCATCAATAAAATAGCGATGGATGGCATACCGAAAAGTGTCCTGTCAGGAGCGATCAACGGGAGATGCGCGAGACAGTTTTCATACTACTACGCGGGTGTTCGGGCTTCAAGCAGGATGCAAAACCGGGGGCTGGCCGTCATCGGCGATAACCTGAGTGCAGGCTCGACTCTCTTGCAAGGCCACTGATGGTGTGTTAGACATTGATTGTAAGAAACGGCTTCTTCACAGGCCCAGAAATAAAATATGAGGAGAGATAATGAGGGGCAAAATAACGATCTTTATTGACGGCAACAATCTATTCCACGCGGCGAGATCGGTTGGGGTCGAAATAGATTACGCGAAATTCCTGAACTTCCTTCGCGGCAATTCCCCTTTGCTGAGGGCATTCTTCTACACCGGCGTCGATGAGCGGGCCGAACGCCAACAGGGCTTTCTGCTGTGGATGCGTCGCAACGGCTACCGGGTGGTCGAGAAGGAACTCAAGACCTACGCCGACGGAACCAAGAAAGCGAACCTCGATGTCGAGATCGCAGTCGATATGCTTTCGCTCGCCGACAAGTACGACACGGCGGTGCTGGTTTCAGGCGATGAAGACTTCGCCTATGCGATAAACGCCGTCGCCTACAAGGGCGTCCGCGTGGAGCTTGCGGGTTTTCGCAGCAACACCAGCCCGCGCCTCATCGATGTGGCTGATCAGTTCATCGAGCTCGACGCTCACATCGAAGAAATCACCAAGACCGATTCGCGTCACGGTTATCGAAACACTGGCAGCCTCAACACCGGCAGCCTTCAACACACCGGGAACCTGCACAACTCAGGCAGCTATCAGGCAAACAACCTGCACAACTCAGGCAGTTATCACACCAGCAGCCTGCACAATACCGGCAGCATCAACGTCCAGTCTATGAATCGCGCGCGGGATGATGAGGAAACCGCGCCGGCGAATGACTGATTTGTCCGTTGTTTATGGCAACGCCTGCAATCAGTGAACGACTGACTACGGACTGCCCGCGCGGATGCATGCCACTCGATGGCCCGGAGTGATTTCCACCAGAGGCGGGCCAGCGAGCCTGCACTCATCCACGGCAATCCGACAGCGGGTATGAAAGCGAC
>CAZPQE010000286.1:0-8907 GCA_964588615.1 uncultured Clostridia bacterium
GATGAAAATTTGAAGAACCAGCAGGCTGCCAGCCTGCTGTACCTTTTCTGAGGAGCCGAAGATGTACAACAGGCTGCCAGCCTGTTGACACCCTGAAAGGATGAAAATTTGAAGAACCAGCAGGCTGCCAGCCTGCTGTACCTTTTCTGAGGAGGCTGAAGGTTTTGGCAAAGACAGGAAAAAAGAAATCGCGGATCAGGGCTAAAGATATGAAGTTCCGCAATGACCCTATGATCCGCCTCTACGAAGCGACTCAGGACTGGCTCCAGGAGCGGGGCCGCCCGTTCATAATAGCAGTCGGCGTCATCGCCGCGCTTGCAATCATCTACGTCGCCGGGTCGGGGTACTTCTCCTGGCGCGCTTCACGCGCTGCGGCGGCCTACGGCGAGGCGTTCAAGAAATACAACGCTCCTGTCCAGGACACCCCCGTAGTCGGACAGGCCGGATTGTTCTACACCGACGAGCAGACCAAGTGGCAGGAAACAGCCCAGGCATTCGAGAATCTGGCCCGCGAGTATTCCGGCTACTATGGAACTATGGGACTTTATTATGCCGGAGTCGCCCGCCTTCATCTGGATCGCGCAAAGGGCCTCGAACTGCTTCAACAGGCGGCGGACAAAAATGACGGCGAAACCTCAGACTATGCCCGCCTCGCAATGGCTGAAAACTATCTCTCAAACGGCGAAAGCGATCAGGCCATTCCGGTTTACGAAAAGCTGCTCAACTCTTCTGCGGTAGCAAAACCGGCTGTTCAACTCGCTCTGGCTTCGGCTTATGAAAAAGCCGGGCAGACTGAAAAAGCTGTCGAGTTATACCTGGAAGTGGCCAAAGCCGACCTCTCGTCTCCGACCGGCTCGCAGGCCGAAAAGCGTCTCTCGGCCATCGCCCCCGATCGTCTCAGGGAGTTGCCGCCGCCCTCGACTATCCCGACAGTGCCATGATCGAAAGCTGTCGCGGGTCTCGCGCGGGGCCTGCGACAGCCTTATGCCGATGGAGAATTTCGCCCACACCCTGTTTGGTCTTTCACTCGCAAAAGCAGGGCTCGAACGCGCCACGCCTCTGGCTGCGACCGCTCTGATTATTTCTTCTTCCATGCCCGACATCGATGTGGTGATGGGATTGATCGGCGGCACTCCGGCATATCTCACACATCATCGCGGGCTGACGCATTCCTTCATCGGAGTGTTTGCGCTGGCAGTTTTTCTCACGATGCTGCTTTCTTTCTTTGATCGCAGGCTCCGACTTCGCCGCAATGCTTTCCTCCGCCCCACAAGGCCGATGCGATTGTTTGCGCTCTCCTGCCTCGGCGGGCTTGGCCATCTGTTCATGGACTACACCAACAGCTATGGCGTGCGCCCGCTCTTGCCGATGAGCGAGAGATGGTTTTACGGCGATCTGGCCTTCGTGCTCGACCCCTGGTTATGGCTCATACTCGGATCGTCTGTGGTGTGGCTGACGGCCAGCAATTTTCCGCGCTCGATATTCTGGCTGGCGGCAGGCGCTCTGGCTTCGCTTCTCATCGCAATGGCTGCGCCTGAGCCGACGCCGCAGTACCCGCTGACGATTCCTCTCGCGGTGCGCGTTATCTGGTTCTCAGGTCTGGCGGTCGTGATTGCGGGAGCGTTGTTGAGATGGGGACGGGCGGGAGAAAAACTCGCAAGGTATTCGCTCCTGGTTCTGGCGCTTTACTATGGCGGTTTGTGGCTTGCCAGGCAGGAAGCCGTTGATCGCGCGAAGATCATGCCGCCTGCCGGGAGCGCCGCTGTGTCGGCTGTCTGGCCAACTCCGGCAAACCCTTTCGTGTGGCAGGCAGTGTCGAGAGGCCAAGGAGCCATTTACACCCGCTACATCGACATCGTCGGAGCGGAATCAGAATGGCGCGAGTCGGTTCTTCTGGATGCGAAGTTCGTCGAGGCTCTTGGCTCTTCGCCGCAGGCCAGCACTTTTCTGTGGTTCTCGCGCTTTGCGACGGCCAGTGTCGAAGAGCAGGAAGACGGCTACAGCTTAGTGCTCAGAGACGTGAGATTCGATCTGCGAATGAAGGCCAGCCTCGACCGCGACCTGAAGGTTCGCTCCGTAGATGTGCGATGGCACTGACGAACAAGCCGCTTCATTGCAAGAAATGGCTTTACGTTTTGCGTTTTACCTTTTAGGTTGATTGTTGTGGAGAAACTGAGTATTCGACCCGGATATGCGCCTCACCTGCTGATGTCGGCGATGCTGATGTCGGCGGGGTCGGCTCTGATCAGAGCAGGCTACTTCGCGCCTGCCGCTGTCTGCATGCTGCTGCTCTTTCCTCTGGGAATCATCGCCGCGCTCGACCGCATAGAATTCGACGGGCGATGGATACGTCATCGCGGGCCTCTGGCATTTCTGTTGAGGGCCATAGGGTTCCGCCGCCAGCTTTCCATCGATGAGATTGAGAGGATAACGACCGAATCGACGAGCATCGGACTGAGAAGCGGCAACGCCAGGCTGAGTTATCGCACGCGAGTCAGCGGGCGCGGAGTCGAGATAGTTCTGCGCTCGCACCGTCGCACATACCTGTCGTTCATCCGCGCGCTGTTTCGCGCCGCCGGGCCGCACAAACTCGACCCGCGCTCCTTCGAGCTTTACGAATATTTCGAGGCAGACCACGCGATCCGCGACACGCCTGTTTTGAGGAGCGAAATAGCGGTGATGCCAGTCCCGATACTCAGGCGCGTAGCCAATGCTTTGAGGCTTGCGGGGCGGCTGGCTCAGGCGTCGAGTTATTTCCGCATCGCTTACGAAAAGGAGCCTCGCAACGCGGAGTTGCTTTACGAGATGTCGCGCTTTTTCCGCTCAAGCGCGCAGATGGACGATGCGCGCCTGCTCCAGCGTTCGGATGCATGCCTTCGATTGGCCTCGCGGCTTGCGGGCGAAAGGGCGGACCTGCTTGAGCGGATAGGCGAAGCGTTTTACGAGCGGCTTGATTACAAGCGGGCGACCGAATGTTTTCGCCGCGCGCTTGCCTTGGACCCGCACCGGTTCCGTGCCAACATAGGGCTTGCGGAGATCGCGCTCAAGGACGGCAAGCTTGCGCACGTGGCGCATTTCTACAACGCGGCGTCGGCCAATTCGGATGCGACGCTGGCGCGGATGGCTGGTCGTGAGGCGCGTTACTACGAGCGGCTGGCCAGCGATGAGGATTTTCTCGAACGCGAGCTTGGCAGGATTCACCTGTCGAGTCAGATACACTGGGCGCGGCGCGCGGTCTGGCTGACATTCTTCATGGCGTGGGCAGCGGCGATCACCGCAGGCAGGTTTTATCCGCAGATCGAACGTTTCTGCTGGGCATTGATGGCGATGGCCGCGATTGTGTGGGCAGGGACGACTTTCCTGCTGCGCTTCTTCCGCCGCAGAGATGATTAAGCCGGAGTCGCTTCTTCCTTCGCCGCGCCACCAATAGAGTTGGGGTATCATCAACTTGACAGCAAAGACGGTTTCGGGGTTTTATTCCTGCAAACATTTCTCCGACCCCTGTTTTGCTACCGCTTGGCTCGCGGCTATTCTCATGACATCTTCCTTCGATTCAGTGGGGAATTTTTTTGAAAGCAAGGCATATCAAGAATGAGCAATAGCACTGGCGTAGCCTTTTCTTTTTCCGGTCACGAAACTTTTCCGTTCCGTTGTGGCTGGCTGAAGAAAGGCATCGACGCAATCTCAAACGACCCATCATTTTTCTCCGATGATAGAGCGATGTCGAAGCTTGGCGTCGGCAAGAACATGGTTCGCTCGATAAGGCACTGGCTACTTACTGCGAGGCTGTGCAGGGAAATCCAACGCGGCAGGCTCGCCGCCACCGACATAGGGCAACGACTCCTTCTCGATGATGGATTCGATCCTTACCTCGAAGACCCCGCGACTTTGTGGCTCATCCATTGGCTCATAGCTTCCAATCCGAATATGGCAACGACATGGTTTTGGGCCTTCGGCCATTGGAATGCGGTCGAATTCACCAAAGACAAACTCGCTTCCGAAATGAAAGCCTGGATGGAAACTCATGGCCACTACAGAATTTCAGACAACTCCATCAAGCGCGATCTCGATTGCTTCGTTCGCACTTATGTTCAATCCCGGCAAACGAAAACGCTGGTGTTGGAAGACTCTCTCGATTGCCCGCTCGTCGATCTGAAGTTGATCGCCGAAATAGACAATGGCCGCGCATATCGATTTCAACGCGGGCCGCAAGCCACGCTGCCCGATGAGGTTTTTGCATTCGCGCTGATCGAATATTGGAGGTCTTCATCGATTGACACGATGGCATTTCAGCAGATAGCCTTCGCTCCCGGCGGTCCCGGTCGCATTTTCAAACTCGACGAAGATTCGATGACTCTTCGCCTTGATCGACTCGAACGCATCACCGACGGTTTCCTCCTCTACGATGAGACCGCAGGCATAAAGCAGGTCTACAGGCGAACGGGCAAAGAGGTCGCCGACATCGCTTTGTTAGAGTCACATTACCGCAATCATTGACAGATGTTTCTTTCCGCAAGCTCAAGGATATGACAACGAAATCATTCAAGCTTTCCGACTTCATCCGTGTAAGGTCGCGCTTCGGTCGATCAGTCAATCTGGAGCGGGATTTTTACTCTTCTGCGCCCGTTGACGGATACATCTTCACATCAACCGCCGCGACCGCGCTTCACCGATTGACCGAATCTTTGACCGACACCGATGGCTCTCGCGCGTGGACTTTGACCGGCCCTTATGGTTCGGGCAAATCGACTTTCGCATTGTTCACTGCCAAAATTCTGAGCGCAGCAAAGAATGGCGAGCGGGAAGCAGCGCGCTCTCTCCTCAAGGCAGAAGCCCCGGCTCTGTGGCACGAGTTGTTCGATCATCGAAGAGTGACTGCGCTCGGCGGGCGCGGATTTTGCCCGGTGCTGATCAGCGGATCGCGCGAGCCTATCGATCAATGCCTCCTGCGCGGCCTCAGGCAGGCGATCCGGTATTTCTGGTCCGACAAACCCTCGCAACTGCTCAATGAAGTCGACGCGCTCATCAAAGCGACTCAATCAGGAGAAGCCGTACCCGGTAGAAGCATCGTCGCGGTGTTCGAGCGAGTGGCCGAAAAAGTTTGTTCTTCTCGCAATCCCGGACACGGGCTGTTAGTTGTAGTCGACGAGTTGGGAAAACTTCTCGACTACGCTGCCGCGCATCCTGAGAGAAGCGATATATTCGTCCTTCAGGAATTGGCCGAAGCCTCAAGGCGAAGTTCATCTCACCCGATTCTTTTCATCACGATCCTGCACCAATCCTTTGATCGCTATCTCGAAAAGCTCGGTCGCTCGCGGAAAGAAGAATGGATGAAGGTTCAGGGGCGCTTCGAAGACATCGCCTTTCATGAGCCAATCGAAGAAGTCTTGAGGATACTCGCCCGCGCTATCGAGCGATACGGCTCTCGACATTCAATCGATGTTTTGAAGCGGCACGGGCGCGAATCGGCGCGGAAAGCGAAGGAGTTGAAAATCCTTCCGGCGTGGGCGAACAGCGAAGAAGTCACGAGCCTTCTCGAAGACTGCGCGCCATTGCATCCGACTGTCTCTCTGATGCTCGGCCATCTGTTTCGTCAGTTCGGACAAAACGAGAGGTCTCTTTTCACTTTCCTCAGTTCGCATGAGCCTCACGGATTTCAGGAATTCCTCGCTTCAAGCGAATGGGACGAACAGTGTATGCCTTCGCTGAGGATCGATAATCTATACGACTACATAATCACAACCATCGGGCGCGGGCTTCACGGTCAGGCGAGCGGAAAGAAATGGGCCGAAATAGACTCGGCCCTTCATCGCCTCGCAGACGCGACCGAAGCGGAAGTAAAACTGATCAAGACCATAGGATTGATGAATGCCATCGGCGATATAGGCTCGCTGAAACCTTCGAAGGAGTTGCTTCGATTCGCCGTCACAGATCAAAAGACCAAGCTGAAGGATGTAGACCGGGCATTGAAGAAACTTGAGAGCCGGTCAATCATTATCTATCGCCGGTATCGCGACGCGTACAGTTTGTGGGAAGGAAGCGACGTAGACATAGAAGCGCGTCTTGCGGAAGCTCGCCGCTCGCTCGAAACGGATGAACGGCTTGCGGAAGCGCTGACAAGACATTTCAAGCCGAGACCTCTGGTAGCTCGTCGTCATTCATTTCAGACCGGCACGCTTCGCTACTTCGACGTTCGCTATGTCGATCTGCGCGGATTCGATGAAGCAGTCGCAACGATAAAGAAAGGCTCCGCATAGAAGGATTCCCGCCTCATATGAAGTGAGTTATGCAGGAAAGAGCCGCTACAAGCAGTTCGAGCGAAGACCTGTTCATCGAAATCTTTCAAGATGCGCTGGGCTTCGAGCGCACGCAACTGCTCATCCCAGAGTTTCCTGTTCAAGACATTTATGGGAAAGGTCGTTCTGTAGATTTTGCATTCATATCGAGGCTTGATAAATACGCTTTTGAGATAGACGGGGAAGCATGGCATGCACCGGGCGGGACAATGGTCGATCCCTCTGACTTCCGAGATTCTTTGCTTCGCCAAAACAGTCTTGTGTACCAGGGATGGAAAGTTTATCGCTGGACTGATGCGCAACTTTCATCAGACCGAGAGAGAATCAAAGATCAACTCCTTCTCTTTCTTGAGCGAGAAATTGCAGAAGGAACGCTTGATGGCTTTCTGCCTCTTCAGGAAGCAGGCGAAGTATCCCTTCGCGAACATCAAAGAGATGCACTTGACGAAATCGATGATCTGAGAAATCAGGGAAAGACCATCGCTCTCATCACTCACGCCACCGGAACAGGCAAAACGCACGTCGCGCTTTCTGACGCCAGACGCATCGGCTTTCGAACGCTTTACCTTGCGCATCGCACCAATCTACTTTCACAGACGAGAGACAGATTCACGGAAATATGGCCTGAAGCGACAACAACGATTTATCGAAAGAAATACGGAAAGCCGACATCGCACGTAGTTCTTTCGACTGTGCAAGCGATGGCATCTGCTCTCAGCAACTTTGACCCAAATGAATTCGGGTACATCATAATTGACGAAGCTCATCACGCTGCTGCCGAAACCTATCGAAGAGTCATTCGATACTTCAAGCCGAGATTTTTAATCGGACTGACTGCAACACCGGAAAGACACGATGGTCAATCGCTCATCGAAATATTTCGAAACTCTGCGCATCGCCTCGAACTTGAAGAAGCCATCGCTCACGGTTTACTCGCCCCAATACGATGTGTTCGAGTGCATACCAATGTTGATCTGACAAAGGTTAGGTTCAACGGCGTTGATTATCGCGCGGCTGATCTTGAAAAACATCTGTTAGTGCCTGGTAGAGATCACCTCATCGCTGACACTTACATACAGCACACTGCCGGAAAACGCGCTGTATGTTTTTGCGTCGATGTCGACCATGCTGAACGAATGGCGACTGAGTTTAACGGGCGTGGAATCAAAGCATCGTCAGTATCGGGTCGGATGGGAATCAAACAGAGAGAACATATCCTGGAGTTGTACAAATCAGGGGAACTACTGGTTCTTTGCGCTTGTGACATGCTCAATGAGGGTTGGGATTCGCCCGAAACAGAAGTCTTGCTGATGGCACGCCCGACTCTAAGCAGAGTTTTATATGTTCAACAGCTTGGGCGCGGAACACGCACTGCTCAGGGAAAAGAATATCTGCTGATTTTCGACTTCATCGACAACACGACGCGATACGCGCAGGCGATGAACGCGCATAGACTGTTCAAGAAACAAAAATACCTGCCGGGAGGATTGGTAGCGGCTCCGCCGCAGATGATAAACGAAGAAGAGAATCAGATGGCAACGGGGCAAAAGCCTGTTGCGACGCTGGCGCTTCATCTTTGGGCTGACCGCTACGAGCCGGTAGATATTTTTCGCTGGCAGGATGAAGCTAAGGATATGTATCAGACCGGTCAGTTGGAGGCCGAGCTTGGCGTTGGAGAGGGAGTTGTGCGAGGTTGGATAGAATCGGGAAAAATCGTCGCGGATCATACCATTGAGTTGGGTGATCGAATCTATCACTACTTCAGGAAGGATCGCCTTGATGAGATTCGACAAACCTTCAGTCTTCCCACTACTACTCGCGAAAATGTCAAAGAGCGATTCTTTGAATTTGTTCGCGAAATGGATATGACAACATCCTACAAGCCCGTTCTTCTTTTGGGGTTGCTCAATCTCGCGGACTCTGCCGGACGAGTGCGAACACCTGAGTTAGTCACCTTCTTTCGGCATTTCTATATGGAGAGACTTGAGAAAGGCAAAGTCGTTGAGGCAAGCAGTAAGCGAATGTCTCGCGTTGCCGAGATGTCGGACGCCGATATTGAATCAGTGATGCTCGCCATGCCGTTCGAAAAATTCGAGCGCAGAAAATTCATTCGTCGTCTGAAAGAGCTTACAATCCTCAAGTTTTGGGAACCGCTTTGGCGTACCTTTACAGAGCAAGACAAGGAAGAACTAAAATCGCTTGCGGAATCGGCTATAGAGAACTACTACGCGCGTCTATGATGTTTATCCACGATTCATGTCCAGCACAGGGTTTTAGAATTAGACTTGTAGAGTTAGCGGAGGTGTAAATATGTTGCGCGATGCACAGGAAATGGCGAAGCAATATCCAGACACCTTTGAAGCACCCAGTCAAGGAGCTTTAGAAAACCTTGAGCTTGGTTTTCTGGTCAAAGTCTGTGACAGTGATATAGCACATCGTTTCTGGGTTGAGTTGGTGAAGGTCGATGGGGAAAAGCTCGTTGGGAAGGTAGTCTCAAATCAGGTTCCCGACTATCCGAAAGGCAGCGAAATTCTCATTGAGAAAAGGCATGTGTATCTGATGTCAGGACACATTTGGTAAACGAGCCTCCAGATTGAGTTTAGTGTGAGTA
>CAZPQE010000287.1:0-8903 GCA_964588615.1 uncultured Clostridia bacterium
CAATCGAGCAGAGCGTCCAGGTCGAAACAACCGTGTCGAAGGTGTCGTCGGCAAACGGCAGCCTCCCGCTTGCGTCAAGCTGCATTTGCTCGACAGGAAACTTCACTCGCTGCAAACGGCGCGCTACCCTGTCCTCCAACATCCGCTCGCTGTCGATTACGGTCAGACGGCTTACGCCTTCGGGATAATGGCGCAGGTTGAGGCCCGTGCCGAATCCTATTTCGAGCGTCTCGCCGCGAGCCGTCGCCAGAACCTCGTCTCGAAGCTTGCGCGCGTCGTCAGAGCGCAGCGAGAAATCGAGCACGCGCGGGAAGATGTATTTCGAATAAAGGCCCATGCTTTGTCCGTTGCCCGTTGTCCGTCGTCAAAACTCCGCCACCGACCACTGACCACTATCACTTCTTCGCTTCGAGTCGATGAGAGAGCATCCAGGTGAACAACTCCGCTTCTCCATAGGCGCGATCCCAGGAGTTATGCCCCACGCCTTCATATTCGTTGTAGCGAACCTGCCCGCCGATAGCTCGGAGCGACTCGACCATCTTCTGAGATTCGCTCACGGGAACGACCGAGTCGGCCCCGCCGTGAAAGACCCACACCGGAGTCTTGCCCACTTTTTTCGCGGCCTCGGCGTAAGGGTCTGCGGCCGCATTGGGGTCAGCCGTGCCGGGCGGCGTGGTGACAGCGCGAGGCGGGCGGATGCCTCCGCAGACGGGCGCAAGCGCGGCAAAGCGTCCTGGATTGGCCGAAGCGATGGCCCACAGCCCGTATCCGCCCATCGAGAGACCTGTGAGATAAACTCTCGACC
This sequence comes from uncultured Clostridia bacterium, assembly GCA_964588615.1. Taxonomy (GTDB): domain Bacteria; phylum Acidobacteriota; class Blastocatellia; order UBA7656; family UBA7656; genus UBA7656. The sequence goes on from CAZPQE010000287.1 coordinate 806, forward strand.
GATCGCCGTTGAATTCCTCGACCGTCTGATCGAACGCCTTGAGCGCCTGCGCCTGCATTTCAGGCTCAGACCACCAGCGACCGCGCGGGCACTGCGGCAAAACGACGATGAACGGAAAATCTTTTCGCGCGGCGATGGCCGGGCCCAACCCGACTCTGGTTTGAGCCGTGTTGTCGTCTCCGCGCTCGCCCGCTCCGTGCAGAAAGAGGATGACCGGCGCTTTATTTTCGCGCTTCCACCCGGCAGGCAGATAGACCTTGTAGTTGTAAGTCGCGCTGCCGACCGTAGCCGAGCGACTGAGATACTGCGTCTCAGTCTGCGCGGGCGCAGCGAAAGAGAAGATACTCAACGTCAGTGAAAGCATCGATTGAAAAGAGACCATAGACGATTCCTCACATTGGCTTGATCGTAATTGATCGGGAAATGAGCGAGGACTAAAAAAGCTGTACTCGCTACCTGTTCTTTTCCGCGTCGAGGATCAGCCTGATGTTGGCCTGATCCGCCGCCGTCAAATCCGAGTCGCTGTAATCCGGCCTCGGAGTGTACCACGAACGAGAACTGAAATAACGTCGAACTTCGGGCTTCGCAAAAACGCGACCGTGACGAGCATAGACCGTATTGCGCAGAAGTCTCAACTCGACTTGCGATAACCCTTCGATGTCCGACGCGCTGAGTCGCTCGCCCGCAAGTATCTTCGCCTCTGCCCGGCTCCGCGCGTCGTCAGGCGAATCTGTAACATCGCCCTCAGTTGCATCCATCGCCGGTCTGTTGGCATTGGCTGTCGGCAGAGCGGTCACGTCGGGCGGAGTCTGAGGTTGAAGGACGGTCGCGGATTGTGACCCGCGATTTGTCGCTTGAGTCGTCGATTGATTGACATTCGAAGAAGCCGTGTTCTTATTTGTGTCTTCATCGGCTCTGTTCAAACGAAGGCCGATGACCACTCCCAGAATGCCGATGATGAAGATTGCTGCGACGATGGCGATCAATCCCGCGCGAGACGATTTTCGCGCAGGCTGTGGGAGTGGAATCTCACTTTTCTCCCGCGCGGGAGAAGGATTATTCAACTCCGACGCAGCAGCCTGACGGGTCGAAGGCGGGATGCGCGCTTCTGCTGGCGCGAGCATCGCCGATTGAAGTTCGCGCGAAAATTCAGCGGCGTCTGACTGTCGGGCCTGCGGGTCTTTGGCGAGCGCGCGCATTATCACCGCTTCTATCGCCGACGAAATCCTCAGTGATACAGGCAACGGCGGAGGAGTCTCGGTCAGATGCTTTGCCACTATTCCCGTTGCCGTCGCCGCCGTGAAAGGCGGGCTTCCGGCCAGCATCTCGTACATCATCGCTCCCAGGCTGTAAACATCCGACCGGGAATCGAGATGCTCGGCCTTGCATTGTTCGGGTGACATATAATACGGTGTGCCGATCACCGCTCCGGTCTGTGTGAGCGCAGCCGTGCCTGCCATGTCTCTGAGCTTGGCTATGCCGAAATCGAGCACCTTCACGCTCTCCGGCTCTTCTTCCGAATGAGGAGGCTGAACGATTATGTTGTCAGGCTTGATGTCTCGATGAACTATATGATTGCGATGAGCCGCGCCGACTCCGGCGCAGATGCCGCGCATCAACTCGACCGCCCTTTGAACCGAAAGCCTTCTTTCGCCTTCGAGCATATCGCGCAACGACCTGCCCGCGACCAGTTCCATCACGATGTAAGCCGGAGCGTCGGCCTCGCTCGATTCGCCGTAGTCGTGAATCGTCACCACGTTCGGATGATGAAGCATGGCTGCTGCGCGAGCCTCGCGGCGGAATCGCTCAATGGCAGCAGTGTTTTTGACGAAGCTCTGAAGGAGGACTTTCACTGCCACCTCATCGCCTATATGAACACGGCGGGCGCGATAGACCGATCCCATTCCACCGGCTCCGATGCGGGCGATGATCTGATATTTCGAATCGAGCGCGCGGCCCAGAAGCGGGTCATCGGCCAGCGTGGGAGCGATTACAGTCGGGACGGTAGCCGGATCGTGAGGCAACGTGTTCCGGTCGTTGGAGAGAGAAAGACCGCAGTGATGGCAGAAGCGGGCGTTGTTCGAAAGAGGTTGTCGGCACTGAGGGCAATCGATCATAGCCGCCTCGCTACAGTGAGCAGCCTTGATGGTAGCTTCTGCGACTGGTTTTTTCAAAATAAAGCACAGGATCACGGTCTTAAATTTCTAGACCGTCTTACCCAAAACTTTGTCGCATTAGTGAACTCCATTGGAATCAACGCCTTTCTATCATCGTCATATCCCCAAGTAGCTTTTACATATTTCTTCTCTTCGTCCTGAAAGTAGAAGAAGATTCTCCAATGGGAGCCATCCATCTTGAGAACCTCCCAGCCTATGGGATAGATGATGAATTGGCCTCGTCCGTTAATGCAAGCCTCAACCGCCTCGCCGAGAGTTTTAGCAGACTGTTGGTTTTGCATTTCAGGTAACATCTTCTTTGCCTTTTCAATCACCTTAAGCCCTTCCGGTGATGTCTTTGCGATTCTTTCCACGATGAGAGCAAGGTTGAGTTCTTCTTCAGTGTCTGTCAGCATCTGTCGCTCTTGCCCGCTACCAAGAAGGATATGGAAGCCAAGAACAACAATCATGAATGCCTTTATCATAGCACACCTCTTTTCACAGACTCATCTAGCGGCTTTGGGATATTGTCGTACAGATTGTTTATCCAATCAAGAGCATCATGCTATCGAAATGTTTTTTTTTGCACAAAATTCTACTTAACTTCGTCACTCAACCGTAATAGTCTGGTTGCGCAATAATGATTTCGGTACTCATCACTACTGAATGACGAATGTCTTGAGTTTTTGGGTAGGGGCGACCGCCGTTAAAAAGCGACCTAGCCAATCTTTTTGTGGCAATAACCATATAAGCTATATTCTAAATCAGACCGCAGGAGATTGGCACAAATCGGAATGACTGATTCTGCGGCTTTTTTTAACCAGCCCAGCAATTCATTGCTGGGAACGCGATGCGCCAGATTCTATCGAGTCCTCTTCAGAGGGCTTGTCCAAAGGCTTCAGCTAAAGCCGAAGGAAGCCCTCTGAAGAGGGCTGGCGATCCTGGCCTCTGGCTACCCCAGCCGTAAACGACTGGGCTGATGGAAAAGTGTGCCATTCTCATTAGGTCTGATTTAGCAAGAATAACTCCATCTGATGTGTGCGACGAGTCTGTCTGTTTGAGCGTGTAAGACTTGGGAAACGAATACCGAGGAGGGCTGCTCATGAAAATGTTTAGAATAGCTGTCTTGTTGGTCAATGGTCTGGTGGCCGGATATAATGTCGGCATCCAACGCGTAAGGGCGGCGGAATGTCCGCCACCGTTAACCTGCCAGACCGGCTCTTGCCAATCTTACGATTTTTTCTGTGATGGACACCCATGCGGCCCGTTCGGCGATGATATGTGTGTATTTTTTGTCGGTAGATGCTGGTGGGATAATGGCCCCATCAATGAGTCCCGACGGGATAGCAACAGGATGGTATTTTCAGCCGCTCTCCGAGAGAACCCGACAGACGGCTGAAGTCAAGGAGATCGCTGGACTGAAGACGTATGTCATTCACGGCGAAGCTGGCGATTTCATCCGCGATGACGCCTTCGCGGACGAAACCGGAAAGACCCCCCTCTGGAGTCGCACTGTCAACCGGAAAAGCGGAGTAGAAATTGTGTCTGAAGCCTTGCACCTTATCTGGGGCGTGAAAGATTTCTAGCATCCACAGTACGTGTCTGTGAAGGCGTCATATTGGGGACGCCTTCACGACCTGAGGTACAATCACTCTCGCTTTTACTCCTATAACTCAACATCAGTAAATGTCCTTGCCTTGCGTTCTCGCTTTCGGGCGCATCTTACAACCTGTGGCAGGAGATATTTTCATGAAGTTGCAAAAACCAAAGTCACTGAGGAAGCGACGAGAAGAAGGTGTCCATATCCTGGTCTGAAGCGGTGAAGAACCAGTTTTCGGGTTCGAGCAGGGTAGCGATTTGAGGATCGTCGTCGGAGACCGCCACCTGAAATCCACGCTCGGAGCGGCCCAGAAATCCGAGCCTGCGAAGTCGCGGAGTTATGATCGAATCCGTCGTGCAGCTAATCTCAAGGCTTGAGCAGCCTTGAGATGATGTGTGATCGAGAAGGAGTTGCAGCGTCGAATCGATGAGCTTTGCGTCGTTTGCAGTAAACAGATCGATGATGACGGCCTGTTCGCCTTCGAATTCGAGCGCGACGAAAGCGACAAGCGCGCTTTCGCGTTTGATTGCGAATGGAATCTGGCGGCGAGTCGGCCCAAAGAGATATCGCCAGGCAAGGTAGTCGCGGTCTCTCGCGCAGCAGATAGAGCGCGAAGCGGCCACGCGCTCAAACAGCGCATTGAAATCCGATCCGAACTCCGCGATGGGTTTGAGCGTGAGACCTTCGGCGCTGGCTCTGGTGATGCGGTCGAGCACCAGGACTGGCAGCGAAGCGATTCGTTCTTCTATCCTCGAAGGCGCGCTGCCGAAAGCGGCGCGGTAGACTATTCGCCCGTCGAGCGGACGCACCCATCGTTTGAATGCGCCGACGTGATTCGAACCCGCCTTGATGAGCGCAGAGAAATTGTTCGGGTTGGGCGGCCCGTACATAAAATCCACTCCGTGAGCTTTCATGCCTTCAAGCGATGCGCGATGCAGACGTGTTGCAAGCCCGCGTCTTCTCACGCGCGGCTCGATGTAGCAATCACCTCCAATCGATCCGGTTCGCTCGCGGCCCCTGATGATGACCTTGCGCGGAAAGATCGAAGTGCAGCCGACGGCTTCTCCTGATGAACGCTCGACAGCAAGCCAGGTGATAGCCTGTCCGTGAGGGTTGCCGAGATATATCCAGTCGTAGCGGGCGGTGATATCTTCGCCCCACATCTTCGACACCAGACCGATGATTCGCTGGCGGTCGTCTGTGGTTGCCGCTCTTATGATGAAGTCGCTGGCTGAGTGTGGATCGGAGGGATTCACATGATGGCTAAATTGCTAATGGGCCTTTATCTGTAGAGCGTGAGGGGGCGCGCAGCCCCGGCTGCGCGCCTTGAGGTCACTGGCCGCTGGGCTTGTTGAACTTTGCGTCATCGATTGTGACGTTGTGTTTGACATCTTCGATGGTGACGACGATGTTGAAGTTCGGATTGTTCTGCTTCATGGTGAAAGGCACCTTGATGCCGTCGACCTCTTTGTAGTTTTCGAGATAAGACTCGATGGGCAGTTTGCCCATGGGAGATTCGCGCTCCTGATCCATTCGGATTATCAGCCCGGTCTGGGTGTCGAAGTACCACTTTTCAGGAGAGCCTTCTGCGGGAGCGGCCTCGACTACCCATGCTTCGCGGTCTCCGACTTTCTCCTTGCCCTTGACCGTAATTTTGGGAAACAACTCTTTGAGTTTGAGCGGGCGGTAAAACGCCGCGTCGAGTTTGGCGTCGGCCAGTTCCGTGCCGCTCTTTTCGCGCAGTCCGCTCTGCGGGTCCTGCGCCCAGGCGATGGTTCCGTTGTAGGCTTCGTTAATGACGCCGAATCCCGGAACGGTGACGATGGAGATAGTCTTGTTGGGAGCCTTCTCGTAGACTTCCACTGTGCCGCTCACGCCCATTGCAGGTATCTCGAATGTTCCTTTCGACACGCGCGAGGTGGCTTTCTCAATCGCCGCCTTGCCGCCCAGAGCCTGAACATATTTGTCGATTATCTGATCGACGGTGGGCGCTGCTTCGGCGGGTTTGGCGGGCGTCTGAGCAAGAGCAGCAGAGGCCAGCATCAGAATGCACAATATGATCGTGACAGTTCGTTTCATAATTCGTCCTTTCTTCATTGCAAGGTTCAAACTCGTTCTTTCGAGTCCGTGAGCCGTTTGAGGCGCGCACCCGACGAGGCAACCTGCTGTTGCCTGACGGGGTCATCGCGTCGAGACGGCCTGTTTTCTGATCTGTTCTATCGCCGCGTCGAGTTGATTGTCGCGTCCTCTGAGCAACTCTCGGCGGTCGGGTTTGACTTCCACATCAGGGATGACGCCGCGCCCTTCGACGAGCACTCCTTTGGGCGTCCTGAAATCGGCGAAGGCGTACTGAAAGAGCGCGCCGGTCGGAAGCTTTGAGAAAATCGAAGGCAGGGCAGCCCCCATCGATTTTTCGCCGACGATGATGGCCCGCCCGCTTTCCTGAAGTCCGGCGGCGAAGATTTCGCTCGTCGATCCGCTGCTGCCATCGATGAGCAGCGCCACTTTTCCGGTAAACGGGTTGCTCTGAGGGAAGATGACGAAATTCTGATGACCCGCTCGCATCTTCATCGTGCCGAGCGATATCTTCTCGCGGGTTTCGAGCAATCCTGCTATCCTCGTCGCCAGCCCCCCCATTCCGCCGGGGTTGCCGCGCAGGTCGAAGATGATTCCACGCGCATCTTTCATAGAGCGAATGGCCGCCAGCACTCTGTCAGTCGCAAGCGGAACGAAGATGTTGAATCTGATGTAGCCGATGCCGCCGCCAAGCATTTGCACTTCTGTTTCGACGCGCTGGGCGGGGAAATTTCCGAACGGCTCGGACATCTCGCTGACGACGCGTTCGCGTTTGACAGCAGCTTCGCGCTCTCGATTATTTTCGTCCAGATAAACTATGCGCACCGTCGTGTCCGGTTTTCCTTCCGTGCGCGACAGCAGAGCGCGAGTCGCAAGGAGGCGAACCATCGCCTGAGATTCAACGGCCCGGCTCACCCGGCTTGTGAACTGCTCGGCTGGCGTCTGATCGATCTGTTTGATGACGAACCCCGCGCGAAGCCCTGCGCGCGCGGCTGCCGAATCGGGCCAGACGCGGGTGATGAGCGCCACTCCATCGACTATGCGCAGGTCTATGCCTATGCCGCTGCTCGAATCGCCAGCCGGGCCTTCTTCGATGACCGCTTCGGGCGGGATGATGGCGAAGTGCGACTGGTGAAGTTCTCCGAGCATCTGTTGAAGCAGGCGATAAAGTTCCCGGTCGCTTTTGACCGTTTCGACGCGCGGAGCGTATTGCTCGCGGACCTTATCCCAATCGACGCCGCCAAGCGTGGGGTCGAAATGTTTTTCTTTCACGGTGCGCCACACTATGTCGAAGGTCTGGCGGCGAACATCCGCAGAGCTTTCGCGCGCGCCCTGAAAAGCGAAGACGGGCGCGGCGGCGATGAGCGATAAAACGATGAGTATTTTTTTCATGGAGCCTACTCGCCCGGAACCAAATCGGATATACGAAAAGATCGCGCTGCAAGGTTCCGGTTGAGAAGTCTAACGCACGGCGGGGGTGCAAACAAGGAAGGCTGAAATTGGGCGCGATTCAGATTTTCGTGCAGGTGAGTTTCGGTGATCGAAATGTCACAGTCAGGAAGGGGCGGCGACAAGCGATCACGCTTCCGCCGCAAGGTTTCGGCCCTTCACTGCTCAGGGCTTGAATTTCCTTCAGAGGAATCGTTGACCTACAACCGTCGGCCAGCCTGTTGACTCTCTGATAAGGATGAAAATTTTCTGATGCCGCTGGATTTAGTGGAGTCAAAAACCGACTCTCTCATTAACACCCCGATTCATCCATGTGTTTTCGAGCAGCCCGCCTTCGATCATGTGAATGGGGAGAAAGAAGGCGATCTCGCAAGAATGATCAACTCCTGCCTGTCGTGGGAGAGGATAATGGCCGAGATCAGTTAAGTGCGCCGTTTGATGCTTCAACTGCCACATGAAAAAGACTGCGCGCGATTGGGGATGGAGTAGGTTGAAGGACTTGGAGATTTCAACACCCTGAGCCGAGAGATGAAAGGGTGGTGGCCCCTGAAAGACTTGAACTTTCGACCTTCGGATTATGAGTCCGCTGCTCTAACCGACTGAGCTAAGGGGCCAACATTCAAACATCGCCTCGGCGGGCGAAAACCAGATTATTCAATAACGAGGCTCGTCTTTGCAAGCCGACGACGCGCGCAGACGCGATTGATGTTTTCACGAAGGTATGGCGCAGAAGGTTGCTCCTCATTACACTACCAGTGCGATTCGGGTGCGATTTAAAGTGCGACACAAAATTAGGCCGCTGCTTGACGAACTCGCT
>CAZPQE010000288.1:0-8882 GCA_964588615.1 uncultured Clostridia bacterium
CAAGGGCCGCGACGCATCATTTATGTAATCCCTTATCTAAATATTCTCGAACAAACAGCAAATGTATTCTATGAAGCTTTGGGTATCGCACGCTCGGACAGTACGATTCTTGAACATCACAGCCTAGCCTATTCAGATAGGCCAGTGCATAGGCCACATCAAGAAGAGAATGGGAATCAGGATACTGAGGCCGAGAATCCAATTGATCGACGTATGGCGGAAAATTGGGACGCTCCGATCATTCTCACGACATCTGTTCAATTCTTTGAAAGCTTGTTCTCGAATCGCCCAGCAGCCGCTAGAAAATTGCACAACATTGCCCGCAGTATAGTTATTTTCGATGAATGTCAGACCTTTCCCGAAGGTTTATATCGACCAACGCTTGGAATGTTGCAGGAATTGGTAAATCACTGGGGAGTGAGCTTCGTGTTTTGCACTGCTACGCAACCCGCAGTGCATGAAGGACCAGCCATGCAACACGGCATTCCTAATGAAGAGATACGCGAAGTCATGTCTGAGCCAGAACCAGTTGAGCTTTTTCGCGCCATGCATCGCACTGGCGATGACTGTATCCCTCAGCGCGTGGTAGTCACATGGCCCTCATCGAAAGATGAGCGTGTGAAATGGAATGATATTGCCTCGCAAATGCAACAGCACAATCAGGCCTTGGCAATTCTCAATCTCAAAAGTCATGCTTGGCGTCTTTTTGAGGCTTTAGGCGGCTGTCCTGGCAATGAATGCCCTGAAGATGTGTTTTACCTTTCGACCCTGATGTGCGCGCAGCATCGTCGTCACGTTCTCAAGGAGATCAAAGGGCGTCTAGCTTCAAGCTTACCTGAAGACAAACGTGCGCGATGCTTTGTTGCATCGACTCAACTTGTCGAGGCTGGGGTAGACTTCGATTTTCCCGCCGTCTACCGGGCCTTTGGGCCATTGGACGCGATAGCGCAAGCCGCAGGCCGATGTAATCGTGAGGGGGCTTTAGCAGACAAAACAGGTTCTAGAATTTCTGGCAAGCTTGTCGTTTTTCGCCCCGAGTTAGAATCCGATTCAAAGCGTGAATACCCAACTGTAGAATACGAGCGCGCAGCAGAAGTCGCTGAACAACTGTTCATAGAAGCAATTCTCTCAGGACGCGACGGCCCGCAAATATTCGATCCCAAGACTTATGAAAAATACTTTGCTACTCTTCTCAGTCGGCTCGACACTGATGCGAAAGATATCGAAAGCCTGCGGCGTAAGCTCGATTTTCCTGATGTTGCTTGGTTATACAGGATCATCGAGGAAAATACAGAGCAGGTGATCGTCCCATTCAGCCCTGATGGCAACAAAGAAAACTCACCCGTGCGCGCGCTACTCGCTAAGGCGCGCGCACGCGAATACGTTTCACAGGGAATGGCTCGGCAACTTCAGCCATACCTCGTCAATTTATGGCCGCAGGAGTTCATGCAGGCCCAGTCCATGCGCCTTGTTGTGGGTGTAGCGAAAGGATGGTGGGAGTGGATTGGCCGTTATGACATGCGTTGCGGGCTGATGTTCGAGCCTGATCCTTTACCTGTTTGTTGATCATTGCTAAAAAGGAGATTTCCATGAGTCATATCGTAAGCGTAAAGGTCACTGCGCCTATTGCTTGCTTTACACGTCCAGAGGCTAAGGTTGAGCGAGTCTCGTACCAATGCATGACACCATCAGCGGCGCGTGGGGTGCTTGAGTCGATTCTATGGAAACCCGAGTTTGTTTGGATCGTTCATAGCATCAGCGTCCTTCGACCAGTTCGCTTTGTATCTGTTCGTCGCAATGAAATCTATGACGCTATCCCAACGGCTGGCATCCGCAGATGGATGGAAGATGCCTCGACATACGACCCGTATTATGTTGATTCCGCCGGTCGTAAAAGTCCTTACGGCGATAATCGCGTACAGCGTCACACACTTGCGCTACGCGATGTTGCTTATATTATTTCCGCCGAACCGCGACTTACTGACAAGGCTCATCTGCCACGGGCTAAACCGCATGATGCTGATGAGCCAGAAGGTCATAACACTATTGAAAAATATGTACACATGTTCACTAGGCGCGTGGCCAAAGGACAGTGCTTTCAACAGCCTTACTTGGGTTTGCGGGAATTCGTAGCCAACTTCGAACCTGCGACTGATACGGATGAACCTGATACCAATGACCCGATGCTGAAGTCAGAAGAATATCCGCTCGGTCGTATGTTCTACGATTTTGACTATCGCAAGGATGGTACTAGAGTCGCAATGTTCGCCCAATCTGCTTTGCGACTTGGCGTGCTGAATGTCGACCAGATGCGCGAGTGTGCGACTGCCGATTGGTCGGAAGGGAGAAACCGATGATAATTGAAAAACTAATCACCTATGCCCAGAATGCAACGGATTCGGAAGGAGAACCGATTCTGGCCGACTCCGCATTCCCGTCAAAGGAGACCGTCAACTACCTTATCACGATCAATACAGAAGGTGTGTGTCTCAAGATTTACAAGACAGGCAACGAAATAAAGCAAGGTAAGAAGCTCATCTGGAAATATAACCAGTACCGTATCCCGGCCATCGGTGATCGGTCTAGTGAAAAGCAAGCGGGACTATTGTGTGATGTCGCGTCGTACATCTTTGGTCCTGGCCCTTGGTCGGTGAAAACTAAACAAGATGGCACGGTCAGCGATGATTCAGCAAAACATTCCTCTCATGCAGAGACTTTCAGGAAGGTATTGGAGAAAGCAATTTCTGCGGTTCCTGGAGACGAGGCTCTTTGTGCAGTGAAGCTTTTCTACGAACAATACGCCTCTGACTTTGAATCGCTCCTGAAGCAGCACAACTTATGGCTCGAAGTAAACCCACGCACTAAAAAAGAAGTCTCGGTCATTGATGCAAAGCATAGATTCGCATTTGAACTGAACGGTGATTATGGACCTGCATTTAAGCGTCCAGAGTTGCAGGAATACTGGAGAAAGTATTGCCGAGAAAGACTTGACCAGAAATCTTCAGGAAGAGATGGTGTTTCGTGTCTTGCCTGTGGAGATTCTAAGCCACCGGTTTCAAACCACGAACGCACGATCAAGAATATTCCCGGTAGTAAAATCCTGAAAGGGGTCAAACTTGTCTCCTTCGACGGGAGGGCATTTCGTTCACACGGGCTAGAGCAGTCGCTCAATGCTGCCATGTGTCAAGATTGTGTTGACGCTTATACGATTGGTCTCAAGCACCTACTTGAAAAGGGAAGCTCCAATAACTATATCGACAGCGATGCAGAAATAGCCTACACATTTTGGAGTCGCTCCCCTGTAGCATTCAACTTAAATGCAGTCTACGTAAAAGCGGACGAAGATGCAGTCAAAGACTTGTACGAATCGCTAAATCATCCAACTCAGCGTGAATCTATTTCTGAGACAGAAGCGAACGAGTTTTATGTATTGGCGCTTTCGGCTAGTGGCGCGCGGGCTATTGTTCGTGACTGGATAGAGACGCACTTGCCAAGTGTCCAACGCAACATCGCCCAATGGTTTCGCGACCTCACCATAACTACAGATCCACTCTGGAAATACAACAGTGGGGCCGGTATGGCCTTGCCTGATCGCTTCGGCGCATTCTCGCTACACACTCTCTGTCGTTCTGTCGGACGTAAAACCAAACAAGGATGGGAAGTCCCGATTGACCTGTCATCTCGGCTCTTTCGGGCAGGGCTGACTGGTAGTTCCCTGCCGGATTCAGTACTCGACGCCGCTCTGCGTCGGGTTCGGGATGATCACGATATTCCCCCGCCGCGTGCAGCCTTAATCAAGATGGTGCTGCATCGGCTGCACCAATCACATAGACAAGGAGAAAATGAGATGTCTGAGACATTAGACCCTGACAAGCCCGACATCGCGTATGTGTGCGGCAGGCTGCTCGCTGTCCTTGATCGCATACAGCGTCTAGCACTGGGCAGGTTGAACGCCACTATCATTGATCGCTACTACGGTGCTGCCAGCACCGCGCCTCGACCGATCTTTCCGCGCCTCTTATCCAACGCCCAAAACCATCTTGGCAAGTTGCGCGGCGAACGACCGTGGGACGCGGAGAACCTTCAAAAAGACTTGGAAACCGTAGCCTCTAAGATTGGAAACTCAGCCGACTGGGTTGGCGATCTCCCTCAGTGGCTCGATTTGGAAGCTCAAGGCCGCTTTGCGATTGGCTTCTATCACCAGCGAGCCGATTACCGTTCGCGCGCCAAGAAGTCACCGCCAGACGACCATCTCTCACAGTCGGAACCCAAAGACGACAACCTTTACAATGAAAGGAGCCAATAATGCCAGCAAAAAAATTGAATATCATCGTTGATCAACGCTATGACTTTGTCTTCCTGTTCGACGTAAAGGACGGCAATCCAAATGGCGATCCTGATGCGGGGAACCTGCCGCGAATTGACCCGCAGACACTTCAAGGATTCACAACAGACGGCTGCATCAAGCGAAAGATACGCAACGCAGTCGAAGTGATCAAAGGGCTTGAAGAAACGACTCAGGCTGATGAAAAGACTTATGGCCTTCCCAAAGGCATTGAAGAGTGTAAATCATATCTCGAAATGCCTAACCCCTCGGCATTGGAGTTGAGGGCTGATGATCTTGGCTATGAGATTTATTTCAAGCAACAGGGCGTTCTGAACGAAATCAATCGGCGTGCTTTCAAGACGCTAGGGATTGAAGATGTTGAAGGCTCAACCGAACAGGAAGGCGATGAAGATGAGAACGAAGAGGCCGCGCCCAATGCAAAATCGAAGAGCAAACAAGTCAAAGACCCTAAAACCGCCCCAGCACGAATGGAGTTGGCGCGTCTCTGGATGTGCAGAAACTTCTTCGACGTTCGCACATTTGGGGCCGTCATGAGTACCGGCGTGAATGCCGGACAAGTGCGAGGCCCAGTGCAGATTACCTATGCTCGATCCATCGATCCGATTCTCCCCACTGAAGTCAGCATCACTAGAAAATCTGTCAACAAGAAAGAGGGCGCTGATTGGCAGATCGCCAAACATGGATTCGTGACCGGGACAATGGGCCGCAAAAGCACGGTTCCGTATGCCTTATATCGTGGTAACGGCTTCGTCAATGCCCACTTGGCTATGGGTAGAAAAGGCACGGGATTCACCTATGGTGATTTGGAACTGTTTTTTGATGCGATGCTACGAATGTTTGATTTTGATACCTCAAGCTCACACGGCACGATGGCATTGCGAGAAATTCATGTGTTTGAACATAACTCGCCTCTTGGTAGAGAGCGAGCCTTCAGTTTGCTTGAACGTGTTCAGGTCAAGCCATTGATTGATGATGATGATCATGAAAGGCGTTCGCGGCCAGCGCGGTCTTTTGATGATTACAAAGGCCGCATTTCAGTCAAGGTGGATGACCTGATGGATAAGGGCGTTACTCATTATCTGCTTCCACGAGACTGGCAACAGCTTTTTCCAGCCAGTAGAAAGTGATTACCCGAAGTTGATTCTAGCGTGTGTAGCCTTGGAACAACGAATTGCCAAACATCTGGGATGAGGCAAGCGTGGCATCACTACTGGATATAGACCTGAATGATGAGATATTCATTAGCCCGCACGCAGTGACGCAATTCCAAGAACGGATTGCGCGATTGGGCGATGAGAAAGCGCGAGACTTCATTCTGAGCGGCATACGTCAGGCAAGTGACATCAAGGTTCTGCCTGATGGCTCAACGCTGCGCGTCAGAATAAAACGCCCGTTTCCGTTCGAGTTCCGCGCCTTCTGCGTATTCGATATCGAACGCGGGCATTTCGTAGTCACAACCGTCGTTCGCGGCGACAGCGCGTCAACACGTAAGCGCAAAGCCAGATTGAAAAAAAACGAATCCGACAGGAGGTGATTAAGTTGTCATCCGAAGAAGAAGTCATTCTGATTTCCGCGCTCGCGGATTACGTCTTCTGTCCACGTCGCTGCGCGCTCAAACAAATCGAAGGATTGTGGGGAGAAAACCAGCACACGACAGCAGGCACGTTACTCCACGATCATGCCGACACGCCCGGTTACGAAACTGCGGGCGATGTAACGGTGCTTCGCGCTCTGCCCCTCTACTCCGACCGCTACGGACTTACGGGCAAAGCCGATATCGTCGAACTCCACGACGGTCAGCCCGTCCCCGTCGAATACAAAAAAGGCCCAAGACGCAAATTCCAAAACGACGATATCCAACTCTGCGCGCAGGCTCTCTGCCTCGAAGAGATGTTCGCTTGTGAAGTCCCCGCAGGCTACATCTATCACGCCGCCAGCCGTCGACGGCGCGAAGTCCTCTTCGACTGGCGTCTGCGCGATCAGACCGAGCGCGCAATACGGGCAGTGCGCGAATTGCTGGCTTCGGGCATTACGCCTCCGGCGGAACTCAAGCCGCGTTGCGACGGGTGCAGCCTGCGCCGCGTCTGTATGCCGGAGTTATTTCATCTTTCACCATCGGGCGATCCGCAAGCGCAGTACCTCGCCCAACTCTATTCGTCGAATTGGGAATGAGGCTGCCAGACGGAGAAAGTTTGTTACATTTGAACTCAGCCCGCGCTCACGCCTGGGCTGCTGACAGGCAGTGAGGTGTCAGTAGCACGACTGTAATCCGGTTGAGTAAGTATTGGCCTGATCGTTGTAAACGCTGACAGGCAGTGAGGTGTCAGTAGCACGACCGTAAGGGAGTGCTTGCAGGCTGGCCAGCGCCAATACTGAGACACGGCGATATCTCTCGCCGCTGAGGCGTGGATTGATAATGAGGAGCGGATTGAAACATGGAAATCAAACAAAACACCCTCTACTTGACCCTCGATGGCGCATACATATCGCGCGATCATCTCAACCTCAAGATCGAAGTCGAGCGCGAAACCCGACTCTCCGTACCCATTCATCATCTCGAATCGGTCTGTGTATTCGGGCAAGTAGCCCTCTCGCCGCCGGCCTTGCAGTTGTGCTGGGAGCATGGCGTAACGGTCAATTACTTCAGTCCGACGGGCTATCTGATAGGTCGCTGGGAAGCCGTGCCTAATACCAGCATCACCCTGCGACGGGCGCAATATCGAGCGGCTGACGATGTGAAGCGCGCCGCAGGGATCGCGCGGCAGTGCATCGCAGGCAAGCTTCAAAACTCACGCATCTCTCTACTTCGATCAGCGCGTCAGACCGATTCCGAAGAAGAGCGCGAGCGATTGCAGCACACAGCCTCGGAGATAGCCCGACTGCTCGGCACGCTTCATCACGCCCTTCAGCGCGGCGAGAATTTATCGGTGGATCAACTGCGCGGCTATGAAGGTCAGGCTGCCAGTCTCTACTTCAATGTTTTCAGCCTGCACCTCAGACAGCAGCGCGAGGATTTTCTGTTCACTGTGCGGTCGAGACGTCCGCCGCGCGACCGCATCAACTGCCTGCTGTCGTTCGCCTACGCACTGCTCAGGCATGACTGCATCGCGGCGCTGACGGCGACGGGACTCGATCCTTTTCTCGGCTATTTGCATGCGGAGCGCGCCGCGCGACCGGCGCTGGCGCTGGATTTGATGGAAGAGTTTCGCCCGATGCTGGCCGATCGGCTGGCGATCACGCTCATCAATCGGCGGCAGATCGCGGCAGGCGATTTTATCGAACGCGAAGGCGGAGTAGTCGAACTGACGAAGACCGGGCGCAAAGCGATCATAACGGCCTGGCAGACGCGCAAGCAGGAGACGGTGCGCCACCCCCTGCTCGATCAGGAATTCCGCATCGGACAGTTGATGCTTGCGCAGTCTCGCATACTGGCCAGACATCTGCGGGGAGACCTGCCGGATTATCTGCCGTGCGTGCTGCCCTAGTGCGGATGAAGAAGCGAAGAGGTGAAGAGGTGAAAAGGTGACAGATAACAGGTGACAGGTTACAGTTATCTCTTCCTCTCCATACTTATCTTCTTTCCGATGAAAATGTGACAGGTAACAGGTGACAGGTTACAGGGTCGGATATTTCCTGCCTGTTCCCTGTCACCTGTTACCTGTTCCCTTCTCTGACCACCGACCACTGACCACTGATCTTTATGTTGGTGTTGATAGCTTATGATGTCGCGACGGCGGATAAAGCAGGCGCGCGGCGGTTGCGCAGGGTGGCGCAGGCGTGCAAAGATTACGGCCAGCGGGTGCAGAATTCGGTGTTTGAATGTCGGGTAGATGAGCAGCGATGGGTGATGTTGCGAGCGCGGCTGTTGTCAGAGATCAAGGGCGAAGAGGATTCGCTGCGATTTTATTTTCTGGATGTAGATGTAAGGATCGAGCATCACGGAGTAAAGAGGCCGATCAATCTGGAAGACCCGCTGATTTTCTGAGACAAATCTGAAAGTTGAAACGATGAGCGAAGAAGCAGGAGTAAAATCGAATCGACTGGGCGCGGCGCGAACCTCAAGCGGAGACCTGGCAGCAGGGGTTTCGCGGCAGCGGTCATCTGTTGAAGGTTGTAGGGTTGAGTCGCTCAGAGAACAAGGGATGCGGACTGAAGGCAGCAGAATTGACAGAGGTTCGCGCAGTAGGCGGCGTAAGTCAGGGCAGGATCAGACCTTGCGCCACCCGGTGGTTCGCCTCGCTCTCGCAGTGAGGCGTGGATTGAAACTTCAGCGGTTACGAGAAAGCCTCTCGCGGAGCCGGGTTCGCCTCGCTCTCGCAGTGAGGCGTGGATTGAAACGACTGTCTGGTTCAGGCTAAAAGAGGCCGATTTGGGGTTCGCCTCGCTCTCGCAGTGAGGCGTGGATTGAAACGCCTCTCCGGAGCTCCTACCTATCGATTACCCGGGGTTCGCCTCGCTCTCGCAGTGAGGCGTGGATTGAAACTTATAAGGAAGTTGCATAATCGGATTTTTCATTCGGTTCTACTCGCTCTCG
>CAZPQE010000289.1:0-8856 GCA_964588615.1 uncultured Clostridia bacterium
CCTCACTTCCGACGAGCCGCTACGAATCGCTTGATGAGAGCGCGGAAGTTTATCGCGCGCTGGTTCTCGGCCTGCGCGATTACATGCGCAAGAACGGATTCGACAAGATATTCCTCGGCCTTTCGGGCGGAATCGATTCGGCTCTCACGGCAGTCATCGCCGCCGACGCCATCGGGCCTGACAATGTGCATGCGGCGTTTATGCCCACGCGCTATTCATCCGGCGAGAGCGCGCGCGATGCCCGTCAACTGGCCACGAACCTCCGAATTCACTATCAGGTGATCGAGATCGAAGGCACTTTCAACGAGTACCTGCGAATGCTCGCGCCTTCGTTCGAAGGACTTGGAGAAGATGTGACCGAAGAAAACCTTCAGGCGCGCATACGCGGCAATATCCTGATGGCGCTGTCGAACAAGTATCGCGGGCTGGTCGTCTCTACAGGCAACAAGAGCGAGATGAGCGTCGGCTATGCGACTCTCTACGGAGATATGGCCGGAGGGTTCGCGCTGTTGAAGGATGTGCCCAAGACGCTGGTTTACGAGCTTGCCGACTACGTGAACCGCCGCGATGATCGAAGCGTGATACCGCAGTACATCATCACCCGTGCGCCTTCGGCTGAGTTGAAACCCAATCAAACCGACCAGGACACCTTGCCGCCTTACGCGGTTCTGGACGCGATACTCGAAGCCTACATCGAAAAAGACATGAGCCTTGAGTCAATCGTCGAGCTTGGCTTTCCAGTAGAGACTGTGCGATGGGTGATAAACCGCGTCGATGCGGCTGAGTACAAACGCAGACAATCCCCTCCGGGAGTGAAAATCACTCCGCGTGCCTTCGGTCGAGACCGAAGGATGCCGATCACCAACAAGTATCACAACTGAACGGCTGACATCTACTGTGATATTGTCAGCGGCTCTTCTTTTCTTGTCTGACGCCAGCGGCGGAATAAGAATCTGCCGATGAAAAACAGCGGCAGCAGAATGAGCACGATGACCGGCGTCATCACGATGAAGAATCGAATCAGGCCGGTGATGATCGCCGCTGCCGCATCGATGCCGTCGCCGAAAGCTTCTTTAACGTCGTGCCAGAATCCTGAAGTCGTCGCGGTGACTACGGGGGCGGCGGTCTGCAAGGTGATGTTGATGGTCGAGAGGGCGGCCCGGTTTTCGAGGAAACGCCGTCGGCCTTCGAGGCTTTCTATCTCGGCGCGAACGTCGGCTATCTGGCTTTGCACTTCGAGAGCGTCAGAAACTCTAGTGGCTCGTTTCATGATTTCGAGAAACTGAGCTTCCAGAGCTTTTTTGGTTTTGATGCGGGCTTCGAGATCGATGTACTCTTCGGTTACATCCTGGCCTGTTGCTTTCTCGATGATGATGCGGTCTCCGACGGCGCGGATGGCTTCGATGGCCGCGTTGAACTCAGAGGCGGGAACGCGGACGACGATGGTGACGATTTGACTCGGCCTTCCTGCGGCGCGCGCATCATTCTGCTTGAACTCCGAAGTGACGACGAATCCGCCGAGGGTTTCGGCAATCGAAGTGATCTTGCGCTGACCCGCCTGCGGGTCTTCGGCTTCGATAGTGAGTTCGCCGTTGCGGATTATTTTTCTTTCGGCGATCTGATTCTGAGCCTGCACTTCATCCGCCTTCTGAAGCGAAACCTGTTGCGGCGCTGGAGACCCGCCACCGCCACCGCCACTCGATTGTCGCGCCCGTGGTGGTTCCGCGAGCCGGGGTCTTACGCTTTGGGTTTCAGGCATCGCCCCTGCTGTGTCTCCTTCTGTTTTTCCATCCTCAGCTACGATTGCGGGCGCGGATTGGTAGTCGTGACTCTTTTGGGAGTTTGAAGAGCCGCAACCGGCAAGAGCCAGCAAAACCGCCGTCAGAAATAATCCTGTGAAGAATTTCATTTTACACCTCCACCATATCTCGAGAGGCCGCTTTCACGGGCCGGTTCCTCATTTGAAAACCTGCGGCGTCACATCCTTGTCTGGTGATTAGAACCGCTCCCTGCCGAGAGCTTGCAGATTTTACTACTGAAGAGGCGCGAAGCGAAGCAGGCGGGCGATGGTGAGAGAGCGTCTCGACGTCCAGTCTCTCGGCAGCGAAAGGCCGGCAGGCGAGACGCCTGCGGTCCCAGCAGTGAGGAATCTATTTCTCCACGATGTCGGTTTTCAGCGGCCCAAGAGCCGCGAGCACTTCCTGTTTTTCTTTCTGCGGGACTTTGAATTTGTCGAGCGTCGCCGTGAGGTGTTTGATCCCGATGTCCCAGTCGGATTCGGTTATTCCGAGTCCCTTGTGCGCCGTCTTCATGTCTCGACCAATGTAGACGCAGGGGCCGCCTGTGGCCGCGCACAACTGGTCGAGCAACAACTGACGAATGCGCTTCTTCGAGTCATCGCTGGCTCCTGTGAAGAAGCGGCTTATCTGCTTGTCGGTTGCAAGCCGGGTGATGAAATCATCCGTGACCGCCGCCAGCGCGTCATAGCCTCCGAGCCTCTTGTAGAGCGAGTCGCCTTTCATCTGAGCCGATGCTGTTTGGAGAGTCGCCGGCAGAATCATCAGCGCGAAAACGATCATGAGTTTTTGCTTCACCATTCCATCCTCCTTTTTGTTTTTTCGAGTGATTGTGTAAAATGCGCGCGGCCAGCCCGTGAAACAATGTGTGTGAAGGAAAATACTGGCCCGCGCCCTCAGAAGATACGCGCTCTGGCCAGAGTTCGGATTCGCCGAAAATCTTTTTGTTGGCCTGCGTCATCGGGTTGTGCTATAACTTGGTGGCCCTTAATCCGAGAAAGTTCTCATTTCCATCATGAAGCACAACGGAGACGAGTCTGATGCAGGCGCAGCGACTAAACCTTGTGCAGGATTCTGTCGGTCGACTTGTGCGGCGCGGCGCGATGTCGAACGCCGTCAACCTGCTGACTAAACTCCGTCCCGTCGATATCGCTCACATACTCAGCCAGCTTCCTCAAAACGACCGCGAGCCTCTGTTTGACGCCCTCGTCCGCCACGATATGTCGAAGGCCGCCGAAGCCGTCTCGGAAATGGAAATCGTCCGCGCAGTCACATTGCTTACGACCCTCACGCGCGATGAAATTTCTCATCTGCTTCAGGAACTTCCTTCCGACGACGCCGCGCTGCTTATAGCCGAGATGCCCGAAGAAATGCGCGACGCGCTGCTTGAAAGCCTCAAGGGGGAGCAATCGACCGACGTTCAGGAGTTGCTCGGTTTTGCCGACGAGACCGCCGGGCGAATAATGACGCCTGACTTCTTCGCCCTCGAAGAAGAGATAACGATTTCGGAAGCCATCACCGCGCTTCAACGACGCTCAGAAGAGTTCGAGATGGTCTTCTATCTCTACGTCGTCGATTCGCGCAATCATCTGCTCGGAGTCGTCTCGCTCCGTGAGTTGCTCCTCAACCCTCCTTCGACTCCGTTGCGCAAGATAATGATCTCCGATATCATCCGCGTCAAAACCGACACCGATCAGGAAGAGGTCGCCCGGATAGTGGCCACTTACAATCTGCTGGCCGTGCCCGTCGTCGATGAGGAAAACAAGCTGGTCGGCATCATCACCGTAGACGATGTGCTCGACGTGATGCGCGAGGAGGCGACTGAAGACATTTACGCGCTTGCAGGAGTCAACGCCGAAGACCGTGTGAGGGGGACGGCCCTGAATTCTGCGCGCCGTCGCCTGCCCTGGCTGATGCTCTCGCTCGGGGCGGCTCTGCTGGCGGTGGCGATAATTCAGTACTACCTCGATATCATCAGCCATCAGTTGTGGCTGGCGGTTTTGATTCCGGTCGTCGCCGCCATGGGGAGCACGGCGGCCACTCAGACGATGACCGTAGTCGTGCGCGGGATAGGACTGGGCGAAGTGAGCCGCGAGACCAGCCGCCGGGTAGTAGTCAAGGAGACGCTGGCCGGGCTCATCAATGGATTGGTCGTGGGCGCGGTTTCATTCTCGGTCATCTCAGTGTGGTTCGGATGGCAGATTGCCGGGGTGCTGGGGATTACGATGGTATTGAGCCTCTTTGCCGCGGGTCTGCTGGGCGCGCTCATCCCGGTCGCGCTCAAGCTGCTTCGCGCCGACCCTGCCCCTGCTTCGTCGGTCTTCGTGGTGACGCTGACCAATGTCACAACCTTTTTCTTTTATCTCGGAGTCGCCACCCTGCTGTTGAAATATCTGAACCGGTAAGGGGCGACTTGTCACCCGCAGGAGTCTTTAGTAGTATGTCGCGCTGAGTACCCCCATTCAAATTTGCATTCAACGAAGGAGGAAACTGATGAGCAATCAGCCGCCATATAATTATCCGCCGCCGCCGCCCGGAGGAGGTTATCCGCCGTCGCCGCCCGGAGGAGGTTATCCGCCGCCACAGCAGCCGCCCGGCGGCTATCCGCCGCCTGGAGGGGGCTATCCCGGAGGTTATCAGGGAGGAGGAGGTTATCAGGGGGGAGGAGGTTATGGGTATGGAGGAGGCGGAGGCTATCCGCCACAGGGACCATCGGGCAAGACGAAAGTCATGTCAATTGATTACAACGTGGCCGGGCTTCTCTGCTATGTCCCGTGCTGCATAAACCTCGTCTTCTCGATCATCTTCATAGCCTCGGAGCCCAAAGAGAACAAATTCGTCCGCTTCCATGCATTGCAGGGACTGTTCCTCATAGGCATAGGGGTGATTTTGGGAATCATCTTTCAGGTGCTCGGCTCGGCGCTGTCATTTTCGCCCTCGCCTGAAGCCCTTCTGGGTGGGGCGCTGATTCTGTGGATAGTCCAGATAGTAGTCTCAGTCGGACTCCTCGTCCTCCACATCATCGCCATGATCAAGGCTTATGGAAACCAGATGTGGAAGGTGCCTGTGATCGGGAACCTCGCAGAAAGCAACGCCTGAAACTTTTCTCAAAGGAGTGGAACAGCGCAACCTGTTCCACTCTTCTCCACCCTTAGCCTGATGAAATTGCGCTACTCGCTCGCCGTGCCTGCCAGCGGTCGTGATTGACTGCCTTCGACCCAGTAAAGGTCGAGCAGGGCGCGAGCAAGTTTGACAGGGTCGTGTCTGGCAAGATCGTCTTCATTGAGCAGGTCGGCGCAGACCAGTCGGAAACCTCTCCCAAAATCCTCGGGCGGCTTAGGCCCGCTTTCAAACTCGACCTGCACGGCTCCATCGGCAAGGTATTTGTCATGCACCGCTTTGCTCAACGGCGCGGAGTTGACCATCACCATATCTATGTCGAGTTGCGGCGCGTAGTCGAAGAGCGCGCGCAGGTGGTCTTCGACATGAAAGCCATCGGTTTCGCCCGGCTGCGTCATGATGTTGCAGATGTAAACTTTCAATGCCTGCGCATCCCTTATTGCCTCGACTATGCCATCGACCAGAAGATTGGGAAGTATCGAGGTATAAAGCGAGCCGGGACCTATCGTGATTATGTCGGCGCGTTTGATTGCGTCGAGGGTTTCAGGCAGCGGGCGGCAATGCTGGCGCGAGAGCCTGAGCCTCTTGAGCCGCGAGCGGGATTGCACGATTCTGGTTTCGCCCTCGATGACGCGCCCGTCTTCAAGCTCGGCTATCAGAGAGACATCTTCGGTCGTCGAAGGAAAAATGTTGCCTTTGATGGCCAACACCTCGCTGCTCTCCTTGATGGCTTCGAGAAAGTCTCCGGTCACTGCCGTCAGCGCGGCCAGGAATAAATTGCCGAAGCTGTGGCCTGAAAGGTCGCCGGAGGATTCGAAGCGATATTGAAAAAGCCTTGTGAGCAGTCGCTCATCTTCGGCCAGAGCCGCCATGCAGTTTCTTATATCTCCCGGCGGAAGTATCTGAAACTCTTCTCGCAATCTTCCCGAACTGCCTCCGTCATCGGTGACGGTGACTACTGCCGTGAGCGAAGCGATCCTTTCAGAGCTTTCGAAAGCGAAACCTTCTTTGGCGACGTAATGCTTGAGACCCGAAAGGAGCGTGGAAAGCCCTGTGCCTCCTCCGATGGAGACGATTCGAAGACCAGTATGTTTTTCGGCGAACATCGTTGGGAAATCCTGCGGCTGTTTATTCTTCAAACAAGTCGTATCCGTAGCCGGTCAGTTGTCGGAAGGCTTCGTTGTCGCGAAGGCAGGCGAAGTCCAGGTCGCCTCGCGCATGAGAGCGATGGAGAGGACGGATGGAAATAGCGCGGCGCAAAGCTTCCAGAGCCTTTTGAGCGTTGTTCATTCGGGCGTGAGCGGCGGCAAGCGAGTAAAAAACATGATCGGCCTGCGGCGATCCTTTGAGCGCCTTGTCAAACAGGATTATGGCTTCTTTTATGTTTCCTTTGTTGAATTCGAAAACTCCCTGATTGTAGAGCGCGTCGGGGCTGCGCGGAGCCGAGGGAGCGCGCGCGAGCCGCTGCTCGCAGATAGCAAGATAAGTGCGCGCGCGGGCTACTATCTCCAGTTGATCGCCGAACTTTTCGAGCACGTTCTCAAAAGCTGTCCTGGCGGCGGAAAAATCATGGCGGTTGAAAACCTTCAACGCCAATTCGAAAGCGCGGACTGCCGCAACCACTCCCGGAGTCGAAGGCTTCCTTTGAGGAGGCGGCGGCGGCTGGACGACTTTGGCCAGAGCCTTGACGCGAGATGGTTTTGCCGCAGGCTTGCTGGCAGCCGCTTTCCTGACACTTTTTGCCGGTCGAACCTTGATGGCCTTTTTGACAGTCGCCGCTTTTTTCCTGGCGACGATCTTTTTGGGAGAAGCGATCACATTTTTGGATTTGGCCGCAGCTTTGACCGATCTGGAAGCGACGGAAACATTCTTGGGTCTCGCAGGCTTTTTTGAAGCAGACTTTTTGGCTTTCGTGGTGCGGCCTTTTTCAATCGCGCGCGAGCGGCTTTTGGCGGCTTTTGTCGTCAGGCTGCGCATCGTCACCTCGGTGCTGAAAATGGGCTAATCGCTACTTCAATCTTTCACAGCATTCAGCTTAGGCGTCTTTATATCAATAATTTATCGGCAAGTCAAGAAAATAGTCCTGAGCCAGGCTCTCAAACGAGGGCAAGTTCGAGGTCGTGAGACCGACCATCGGAGGGCGCAAACGGATTGCCCGTCGAGAGAACGTAAGTGTATAATTTCCCGGCAGTTAAACAGGAAGGCCGATATGAAGCAACAGCCTGATCCTATGACTCCGCTGCTGGGACGAACCGTCCTCGTCACTAGACCACGCGCCCAATCCCAGGAAATTGCCTCCCTGCTGGAAAACCTCGGCGCGCGCGTCCTTTATCTTCCGACGATTCAAATAGTTGAACCGGAAAGCTGGTCGGAGTTGGATGGCGCAATCGAAAAGCTCAGGAACTATAACTGGATTATTTTCACCAGTTCGAACGGAGTCGCCTTCTTTTTTCGCAGGTTGGGCGAGAGAGGACAGGAGTTTCCCGCGCCCGGCCCTGCTGTCTGCGCCATAGGCCCGGCCACCGACAAGGCATTGCAGGAACTCGACTTTCACTCAGACCTCGTAGCTCAGGATTCAAAAGCCGAGGGCGTTCTGTGCGCCCTCTCCGAGCGAATGGGCGGAGCCGACAAAATCAGAGGGCTGCGGTTCCTCATCCCACGCGCCCGACTGGCCAGAGATATTCTTCCCAAAGAACTTGCCCGCCTGGGCGCTGCGGTCGATGTGGTCGAGGCTTACCAAAACGTCAGGCCCGACCTCGACAGCCGGGACATCGAAAGGTTGTTTCGAGAGCAGAATCCTGATGCTGTGACATTTACCAGTTCATCGACGGTTTCGAATCTGGCATCGCTTGCTGCGAGGCAGGATTTATCGAGGCTGCTTGGAGACGCTATAGTCGCATGCATAGGCCCGGTGACGGCGGCCTGCGCCCACGAGCATGGGCTTGAGAATATCGTTCAGCCTCAGAGCTACAACGCCGCCGCGCTGGTCGAAGCCATCGTCGAGGCATTGAGGAAGCCCGAAGGCGCGCAATAATCTTTTCGCCCGGCGTTCACTGATACAATGCTTATGATGAAAACGAAGACAGCCTTGATCTTTTTCTGCTTCATCCTGGTTTTGATTCTCGCGTCGAGCGCGCCTGCTCAGGATCAGGAAACTGTGCGCCTCAACACTACGCTGATTCAGGTCCCGACGCTGGTCATTGATCGCGGCGGAAAATTCGTCGTCGATCTCGCGCAGAGCGACTTCGCGGTTTTCGAAGACGGCAAGCGGCAGCAGCTTTCTCATTTTGCCGCAGTCCGTCAGCCTTTCACCGCCGTGCTGCTGCTTGACACCTCCAACAGCGCCGAAGACCGCTTGCGCGTGATTCAAAACATGGCCCTGGCATTCGCCCGCGAAATCCGAACCGGCGACCGGTTGATGGTGGTCTCTTTCGACAACGAGGTTCGTCAACTGACCGACTTCACTTCGAACTATCAGGAAATAGAAACGGCGATCCGGGACACGGAATCTGGATTCGGGAAGCTGCTCTATGAGGCGGTGACCAAATCGCTCGATCTCTTGAGCGATGTCGAAGGTCGTCGCGCAGTTATTCTCTTCAGCGACGGCATCGATATGCGCAGCATCGAGGCGACTGCTGAAGGCGCGATCCGGAAAGCCGAAGAAGTCGGGGCGGTGATTTACGTGGTGAAGTTCGAGACGCGATGGTGGGTCGAAGCGGCGGCTCGACGACAGAAAGCAGAACAGAAGGAATCGAATCTGCCTTTCATCATAGATGGAAGAATCCCGCTGCCGCCCGAATTCGGCGGGCCTGACCCGACTCCTCCCGGCACGCTTCGCCCTCCGCGCATCGAAGTGGGATCGTCTCGCTCTCCTCAAATCACCGTAATCGATGGCAACGAACGCCGCACCCTTCAAACAGAACCGCGCGACGAGATAACG
>CAZPQE010000290.1:0-2750 GCA_964588615.1 uncultured Clostridia bacterium
CGGTTAAGCCTTACCAATGAATGCGAACAAGGAACGCAAGCGTCTCGCTTGCTACTGCACCAGCAAGCGAGACGCTTGCGTTCCTTCAGCGCAATACTGAAAGATTGTTCGACCAGTTGGAGAAACGGTTCGATGCCCGTTTCGATGCGTTGCTCAACGAGTTTCGCTCTGAAATAAGACGACTCGACCAGCGCATTGATTCGGTAGAGCAACGGCTTGACCGCATCGAACGGCAACTCGAAGCTGTGTTCAAGCCTGTGCTGCCGCCTCGCGCATAATTTTTCAATTCTCTCCGCGCACTCCCTCAGCCGCTTTGCTCACTGCCGTGTAGATCGAATCCGAGTCGGCGCGCGGGAGATAAACATAGCGCGCGCCCAGTGATCGGGCCAGTGACTGGCTCTCGCCGCTCGAAATGAATTTCGACCTCGTATCGATGACGACCGTCTCGATCTTCTCGTGATGCAATGTCACGCCAAGCTGACGCAACTCTTCTTCGATCACTGCTCTGTCGCGGTCTCCTCTCATACTCACATTGGCCCTGCCATCGGTCAGCAGCAATAACAGAGTCGGCATTCGATCTTTCTCTCTCGCGATCCCTGCAACCTCGATAGCGCGAACCAATCCTTTGGCCAGAGGAGTCGCCCCTCCCGCAGGAAGCGCCTCGATCAATCGCCGGCCAAGCTCGACGCTCCGCGTTGGAGCGAGCAGCAAGCTGGCATCATCGCCGCGAAAGCTAACCATCGCCACCTTGTCTCGATGAATGTATGCCTCGCCGAGCAGTCGCATCATCGCGCCTTTGGCCTGAGAGAAGCGATTGACGGCCATGCTCGAACTGGCATCAATGGCGAAGAGAAAGAGCACGCCCGCTTTGCGCTTGAATTTTTTGTAGCGCAAATCATCCCTGGTGATTCGCAAACGATCTTCTCTGCCGCGCAAAATCTGATGAGGCGCGGCGGCTCTCAACGTCGCTGCGACGGCTATCTTCGTGGCGACCGAACGGCGCGCATCGATGCCAACGCAACGCCCGCCCGACGCGCCGGTCGCTTCGATCCTTTTGCCTGAGCTCGGACGACGACCGCGCAAAGAAATATCGAGCGCGCTTCCAGGAACCTGAGCATCGATTGCAGCGATCAACATCTCTTCAAGCGACGCGCCGACATCCTGAGTTTGCAAGTTCGATTCATCCGATGCGTCTTCAATCGTCGGCCTCTGTTCTTTCTGCGCAGGCATCGCGCGGGCGCGAGGCGCGAGCACGAGGTTGATCGCCGTGATGAGGTCTTCGTCTGTCGCTTGATCGCGCCCGCAGAGAGCGGCATTGGCGCGGGCTGCGCGGACGGCGAACAGGTCTGCGCGATTGCCCTCGACGCCCAATCGCGCAGCCGCAGCCGCAAGCCTGCGAATGTCATCTTTTCTCACACACACACCGGCAAGCCGCTTTCGCCCGTCAGCGATCAGCGATCTTATTCGCTGAGTCTCCGCTTCGAACTCTGAAATGAAACCAGCGGGATCGTGATCGAAGCGCATGGCGCGAGAGATAATCTCTGCGCGGTCGTCGCTGTCACTGTCAGGCTCGGCTTCGACGATCAGCCCCAGGCGGTCTTTGAGCATCGCGTTGACAGAGCCTTCTCGCGGATTGCACGTTCCTGTCAAAACGAAATCGGAATGGAAGATCGCGCTCACCCCTTCGCGCTCGACTCGCGTCGCGCCCTGTTCGAGCGCGCTCGCTACAAGATGGATCAGACGGTCTTCGAGCAGATTGATGTCATCGATGAAGAGCGCGCCGCCGCTTGCTTCCGAGAGCAGACCTGCGCAGGCGCGACGCTTTCCCGCCTTCAAAGTCAATTCGACATCGAGACCGCCTAGCAGGCGATCTTCAGTCACGCCGAGCGGAACTTCGACCCGGTGAACGCCGACAAGCGACGCGAACGAACGCGCCAGCGCGCTTTTCGCCCTGCCCGACCCGCTCGCTATCAACGCGCCTTTGAGAGACGGGTCAACAGCCAGCAGCATCAAGGCAAGCTTCGCCTTCTCATTGCCGACGATGGCGGCAAAGGGAAACGCGGCTCTTTGAGTGGATGATGGTCTCACGATTCAAGCGGAAAAACTTCATCGAGCGATTGATGAATGCGCGCTGCCGATTCAACGCGGTCAAGCGGGTCTTTGCGCATACGATGGCGCAAGGACATCGCCGCCACCCGGCGCGCGTCTTTGTCCGTCACCACTGCGCGCCCCTCGAAAGCGGCAAGCGCGCGCGCCGCCCTTGCGATGGTGACTTCACCTCTGTGGCCGTCGGTTTTGAGAGAGACGCACAGCCGGGCCACGCGCTTCAACAGTTCGCGGTCTGCTTCGACCTGAGCTAGGAGTTTTTTTGCGCGAACTATCCGTCGGCGCAGGCGCGATTGCTCTGAAGCGAATTCTTCGCAGAAACTTTCTGCGTCGCGCTCGAATCGTTCGCGGCGAAGCACTATTTCAACTCGCTCGTCGAGGTCGGCGATGGTTTCGACCTGGGTGAACAGGCCGAAGCGGTCGAGCAGTTGCGGGCGGAGTTCTCCTTCTTCGGGATTGCCTGATCCGACGAGCACGAATCGCGCCGGGTGGCTCACGGATATGCCTTCGCGCTCGACCACGTTTCGACCGCTTGCCGATGAATCGAGCAGGAGGTCTACGAGGTGGTCTTCGAGGAGGTTGACCTCATCGATGTAGAGAAAGCCTCGATTGGCGCGGGCCAGCAGCCCCGGCTCGAATGCCTT
>CAZPQE010000290.1:2760-8814 GCA_964588615.1 uncultured Clostridia bacterium
GAGCGTGCCGCACACGCGGTCTTCAGTCGCGCCGAGCGGGAGATCGACTACGGGAACCGAAGCGCGATGTCGAGTGAGACGGTCTTTGATTAGACACTGATGACACAACTGAGCCGGTTGGCCGGGGTCGCAATTGAAGGGGCAGTCTTTGACTTTCGAGATAGGAGGAAGCAGATCGGCCAGCGCGCGCACGGCTGTAGATTTGGCAGTTCCGCGATGGCCCAGTATGAGAACGCCGCCGATGTTGGGATCGATTACCGCGAGCAGGAGAGCGAGCTTCATCTCTTCCTGTCCGACTATCGCGGTGAACGGATAGACTGCGCGGGTTGAAATGGGTTTGCGCGAAGAATTCATCGGCGACCAGCAATATAGTTACGCCCGGCAGATGGAGTCAACCGGAGCGCGATGAGAGAGGCAACCCGCGAATCAGAAATGCTGAATGAATTGGTAAAGAAGTAGAAAATCGTTCCGTTCGACTTGCTGAGGATCATCCTTTACCTCAAGGCATTGTGCGACTTTTACAGCGATAGTTTTTTTCGCGGCAAGCCAGGTTCCTGCAAAGCGCGGCAGATAGTTGCGATTCGGATTCTCGTCGGGTGGCGCTCAGGGATTCTTCAGGCGTGGCTCATAAGAAGGGAAGAAATTTCCACGCTCAACCGTAGAGCAGGGTTAATCGTCTCTTGAGGCTTAAACGCCTCTTTGTCGGGTTCATCTGGGAGGCAGTCTTTTGGTTGTTCCGATTTCATCCATCAATCCTCTGGCGATCCCTAAACGAGCCAGAGAATACAATCCCGGCTGAGAGATATTATAAGCAGATGTCAGGGCTGAATTCAGGTCGCGTTTTGCCAGGTCCCGGAACAAAGGCGGGATCATTTCAGTCAAATCCATAGCCTCATCGACGCTGATATTCGAATGCAGTCTGAGCCAGGTCGAAATCGCTCCTCTTTTTTCCGATTCTCCCCACAATTCGTCATTTGTTTTCAGCTTGTTCAGAACGTATACGGCAGAATTGACAGCTTCGAGACTGTTCTCAGGGTCTGTGCGCAAAAGCGATTTG
Source organism: uncultured Clostridia bacterium (assembly GCA_964588615.1). Classification (GTDB taxonomy): domain Bacteria; phylum Acidobacteriota; class Blastocatellia; order UBA7656; family UBA7656; genus UBA7656. The sequence goes on from CAZPQE010000290.1 coordinate 3,818, forward strand.
GCCAAAAACAGAAGGGCTTTAACCACTTTCTCCTCAGGAGTCTCTCGATAGAGTTGAGCCGCCGCAGAGAAATAAACATCTCTGACGAGCAGATTATCGACCTTGGATCGTGACATCGCCTGGGCTATGGTATCAAGAACGATGGTCCGTCCAAGCGGGTGAGCTATCTTGAAAGCGTACTTTTGCGCCTGCGACCAATCGGACTCGCTCAATTCCTTTCTTACCAGCGGGCCATAGACCATCAGGGAAGCGGCGCGGCGCGTTTCCTCGTTATCGATCTTCGAGAGCAGTTCCTCAGCCAGTCGGGCGTCTGAATTCAGGGCCGCATCGAAGGCGAGTTGCTGGAGTTGTTTATCGCGCGCTCTGGAATCCTTTATGACCGCCGCCCGCTCTGCTTTCTCCGATATTTCCTGAGTGTTGCCTTCTGAACTCGCATCCATAGAAGAGGTGCTGATACCGATTATACGGGGAGGGCCCGGCACAGGAAGGCTGCTAGAGATAAACATATTCTCCAATGCCTGGACTATGTCCGCGAATTCCGATTGCCAGCGCGGAAACGCTGATACCAGTAGCTGCGTCGCCCGGGCCGTTTGCAAATTGCTTTTGATTTCCTCTATAGGCGCATTCGGGCGAAGGCTCTGACGAAGCTGCGCGGACAGCGAACTGAAGTATAGTTCCTTTACCTGCGCCGAACCATCTGGACCCAGAGCGATGGTGCTGAGGTTGAAAAGATGCGCTGCAGAGATTGAGCTGTCACGAAATCTGTTTATCATCGTAACGATCAATCGTTCCGCCTGATCGCTGTCGCGCATGTAGAGCTTGCGAAGAAAAGCTCCCCAGCCGACCATGCCGAGCGAAAGGCTCTCTTCAGCCAGTCGCGCCGCCAGTTCCGGGTTTTCATTGATTTGCCCTTCTGCGACCAGCACCAAAGCCCGAGATTCCTCACTCCATTCTCCTGAGACTGCTTCCCTTGATTTGTTTTCCCCGGATTTCTTCAGCGCCAGTTCCCTTATCAGTCCAGGTTTGAATCTGGCGATTTTGAGGAAGATCAGAAACCTGATCCGTCGTTGTTTCTCATCATGACTTACTGAGGTCTTACTCTTTTTCGTCTCTTCCAGGAGCGCGCTCATCGCTTCGACAGAATTCTTCAGTATGGAGAGCGCGCGATCCTGATCGTATTGCCATAGCAGGGTGGCCGCTTCAACCTTTGCCAGGATGCCGTATTCCGCCGGAGTGATTTTGTGCGCGCCAGCCAGGACTTCCTCAATTAATAACATTGCCTGCTGCTTCTTCGCCTTCGGTGAGAGGGTAACTTCGCCCGCTTTATTCGGCTGCTTGGCAGAAGGATTGTTCTTTTCTATGGCCCCTTTAACCGCAGTTTTTGCCTGCGGTTTGCCTGTTCGAGACGCGGCAGACTGTCGGTCTTCCTGAGAAATCGCGGTTATGGTCAGCAGGATCGAAGCCACGACAGCCAATATGAGCCGGTGCATAGCGGGTTCTTTGCGATGCAGCATCTGTGTTGCCCCCCCGCGCCGACGGTAAGTTCCCGCTCGCGTATGAACAGGCGGGTAAGAGTTGTTTTACTGGCGCAAAGCAAAACAACTATCTACTGACCGAGCAGATGTGAAACTTCGACGCTCTCCAATGCCCATTGTTGATAATCATCCTTTGATGTCTCCTTTTGGTTTATCCTCGATTATGCGGATCAAACGAATCAGGCCGAATCTCCAAAAGGAAAAGCGAAGCTGGCTTTTTCCTCATTGGACATGGCTTAAACGCCGGGAAGCCTATCAGCCAATACAAAAGTGTCAATATATATTTTTCTGAAAAGTGATGTTTTTTCCTGTCCATTCTCGATCGAAACAGTGGTTTCTCTCTCTAATACTACAAAGCCAGGAAACCTGATGTAACCTGATGAAATGGTTGTCAGAAACATCAATTACGAACGAGTGCCACAAGAGCCTCGTGCTGCGATGCCCGGATCGGCAGAGTTTTTCGAGCCGATGCGTGTCTATTTCACTCAGGCCCCAAGTGCTGAGACTCTGCGGCAATATGTGACCGGATTGCTCACTGAGCAACCGAAGAAAAATAGTCAAACTTTGCCCGATGTGGGCTCCGAAACCAACCAGCAACAGTTCAATCATCCTGGGCTTTTGCGCACCCTTGCCGCGCCCGCGTGACTGGTCAAATGGCTTCGCGTTTCTACGGATTGGTCTTCTCTTTCCGGCTGTGTTTTTCGAACCAGGCTTGCAGGTAAAGCTGCTGCAACAACTGGTGAGAGGGACGACGCCAGCCGTGAAACTCATCCGGCATGCGGACGAGCAGAGTTTCTTTCCTGAGCATCTTCAACGCCCGGTAATACTCCTCGCTCTGAGTCATCGGCGTGCGCAGGTCAGCTTCGCCCGTCATCACCATCGTCGGCGTCTTCACGTTTCCGACATAATGCAGAGGCGAGCGAACCGCATATTGCATGGGGTCTTCCCAGGGATATTTCTCAAACTGGTTGTACCAGCTTGGCCCGTCGGTCGTGCCGACGAACGAATGCCAGTTGATGACCGGTCTCATCGAGACGGCAGCCGCGAAGCGATCCGTGTGGCCCACTATCCAGGCGGTCAGCACGCCCCCGCCTGATCCTCCGCACACGAACAGATTCCTGTCATCGATCCAGCCTTTGGCTATCGCCGCATCGACTCCGGCCATCAGGTCATCGAAGTCCTTGCCCGGATACGAATACTGAATGCCGTTGACGAAATCCTGCCCGTAGCCAGTCGAGCCTCGCGGATTGAGGTAGAGGACGCCGTAGCCTTTGGCCGAGAAATTCTGGAAAGCCCAGTTGAATGCGACCGAGTACATCGACCACGGGCCGCCGTGAATCCATAAAACCATCGGATACTTTTTAGAGGGATCGAACTCGGCAGGCTTGATAAGCCAGCCCTGAACTTTCAATCCGTCGGCGGGCGAGAACCAAAGCTCTTCAACCTCTCCCAATTTCACGTCGGCAAGCACGTCGGCGTTGACATCGATGAGCTTTCGTATGCTCGCCGCATCTTTGACATTGAATGTGACAATCGCGCCCGGCTCTTTGAAGCTCGAACGCACGGCGGCAAACTGCCCGTTGTCGGCTATCGAATAACCGCCGAGGGTGTGAACGCCGTTTGTGATTTTGCGAACCTTTCCGTCGAGCGATGCGAAGTAGATGTTCGACGAGCCGCGCTCTTCCATCCCATAGAAGACGCCCGAACCGTCGGCGGCCCAGGTGACGTTTGCGGGAGAACTCGGAAGATTTCCGGCCCACAGTTTTTTGCTCACGCCCGCGCTGTCCATCAGATAAAGACTGGCCAGATGGCTGGTGTACATCTTGTCGTCATAGCCGGTGTAGGCGATCCAGCGTCCATCGGGCGAGACCTGCGGATTTGCGTCCGGCCCCTTGCGGTCGGTGAGCGGCTTGACTTCGAGGGTCTGCAAGTTGACGGCGTAGATTTCGCTGTCGCCGCGCAGGTATTCAGCTTCAGGCTTGCGGATCGAGGAAATGTAAATCGTCTTTCCGTCCGAAGACCATTCGGGCGCGCTGTGGTTGTACTTGCCGTTTGTAATCTGGCGGGGCGTGCCTCCGAGGACGGAATCGATTATGTAGACCTGAGTGTAGCCCCGAGGCAGAGGGCCGCGACCGTCTGCGGCCCAGGTCAATCGATCAACTATCACGGCGGGTCTCGCCCATTGCGCGTTGCGAGGACGGTCGGGGAGTCTGACGGCGAGTATCGGATCGTTGTCGGCTTCGAACGACGTGTAGGCAATCGATTTGCCGTCGGGCGACCAGCGCACTCCGCCGGGCGCTTGTTCGAGGTGGGTGAGTTGTGCTACTTCGCGCGTGTCTATCCACAGGACGTGAAGCTGAGTCGTGCCGTCGCGGTCTGAGAGGAAAGCTATGCGACGGCCATCGGGCGACCAGACGGGCGCGCTGTCTCGCCAGCTTCCCGATGTGAGTTCGCGCACCCGCGCACCGTCGGTGTCGACTATCCACAGATTGCTGCGGTATTCGTCTTTGACCTTATCGACCCAGGTGCGGGTGAAGACGATTTGTTTTCCATCTGGAGAGATCGACGGATTGGAGACGCTCTCCATGTTCATGAAAGTCTCTTTTTCGAGCAGGCTCTTTTTGCTCTGGCCGAGGGCCGGGATCGAAAGGCACGACAGCGCCAGAAGAAAACATGCGAAGCGAAATGTCTGTCTCATGATGAAGCTCCTCCGAAAATGTACGACAAGCTGGCAGCTTGTCGTATCTTCAGGTTTCATACTTTCAGAGCATGCGCAATCCGCCAGATCGCGCGACATCCAGGACTCCTGAGAAATCCATGCTGGGGTCTGCCTGATAAAGGATGAGAAAGTATGCCCCAAGTTCCACTGTGGCCCTGAGACGATATTGCGCCGCGCCCTTCGCAGTCAAGCCTGATGCAACAGTTGTTGCCATAAAAAAAGACGGCCTGCGCAGGCCGTCTTCTGAAAGGAAGGTTCAACGCTGTAGTTCAGGGCTTGGGAGTTAGAGTGAATTTCATGCCCGCCTGCTCCAGGGTCATAGTTTTCGCTTTGCCGTCGGCCACGTCGAACTGCGCGAATATTTCGACCGGCACGCCCTCGACCACCACCTTGAATCGATTCTCGCTTATGGGAACGAGGGTAGCGATCGGCTGGCCCGGTATCACGCCGCGTAGTTTGCCTCCCACAAACTCTATGCTGATCTCAATGGGCGGCGCTTTCGATTCATACTTGCCCACATACTTTTTGAGCGCGTCTTCGCTCATTGCGATTCCGGCGACATCCGCCGCTTTTTCGGGCGCGCGGGTGAAGACGAGATCGGATGCGACCGGCGTATTGAATTTCAACGATTCCGTTTTGCCCTGCGCATTGATCGTGAAGTTGATCAGAACTTTTCCGATGTGGGGATTGCGCATACGCGCCTGAAAAGTGTCGAAGTGCCAGTGTTCAAGGTCGCCCGTAAG
>CAZPQE010000291.1:0-8717 GCA_964588615.1 uncultured Clostridia bacterium
TACCTCGATCCTCGATGTTCGATCCGAGTTGTTGATGAGCACCATCACGCGCTCGCGTTCGGTCTCGCGCAGATAAGCTATGGTCGTATCGGTAACAGACAAAACTCGCATACTGCCCTGACGAAGAGCCACATGCTCGGCTCGCATTCGAAGAAGGTCGCGGACGTGATTGAATATCTTTCGCTCTTTTGATCTTCGCCCGGATGAAGTGAAGGCATTGCGCTGATCGCCGGGAAAACCTCCCGGAAAATCGCGGCGATTGTCCGGGTCATCGCCGCCTTTCATTCCGATTTCATCGCCGTAAAAAATCTGCGGCACACCCCTCATCGTCAGCAGGTAAGTGAAAGCGAGCTTCAGACTGCTCACACCCGCTCCCGGCTGGCTCATAAAACGCGCCACGTCGTGATTGCCCAGAAAAGTCACAAGCGCGCGCGCATCGGTGTAGAAATTATCCTGCGAAATCACATCCGAGAGGCGAGTCATCGCCTGTCCCTTGATGAACACATCTCTGATGGCGAAGTAGCTGGGGAAATCGAAGACTGTGTGCAATCTCGAATCGATTCCATCGAAGCGTGGGCGACCGCCCTGAAAAAAAGAAACCACTTCCGGTCTTGAGTCGAATACTTCGCCGACAACTTTTAGTCGGGGGAGCTCGCGTTCAAGCGATTGATTCCAGTCCGACCAGAAGCGACGCGGCGCGTAAGGGAAAGTGTCCTGGCGTATGCCGTCGATCCCCGCGCTGCCTATCCACCACGCCGCGTTTTGAATCAGGTAAGCGGCAGATTCCGCATCGTCCTGATTGATGTCGGGCAGGATGTCGGCGAACCAGCCTCGAAGAGTAGCTTCCTTGCGCTCCCGGTTCGGATTCTCTTCGGTGATGGATTTTATATCGAAGACGTTGTTGAGATGACTCGATGGCGTGCCGTTGAGCCATGTTGCTGTGGGCGGGGCGACGGCCCAGCGATGATCCGGGCCGGTGTGATTGGCCACCTGATCCTGAATCACTTTCAATCCGAGAGCGTGAGCGCGGTCAACGAGTTCTTTCAGTTTCTCAACGTCGCCTGAGTGTTCCTCGACTCTGTAAAAATCTATCGCGCCATAACCGTGATAATCTGTCACGTTGCGGCCCCAGTCGAAATCGCGCGCGCGGTTCGTGTTGTCGTAAACCGGAGTGATCCAGACAGAGGTCACTCCGAGGTCTTTGAGATAACCCAACCGCTCGATTATTCCCTGAAAGTCTCCGCCGTGATAACCGCGAGGGTTCGAGCGCGAATAGAGTCCGCGGGATTCCGGCGGGTCGTTGTTGGACTGATCTCCGTCGCTGAAGCGATCCGTCATTATCAGATAAATCACATCGTCGGGCGAGAAGCCTGCAAACCTTCCTTCAGACGAAAGTTTTTCTTTCAACTCGAATCGCCCGCGAACTTCGCCCCCGCCGGCGCGAAGGATGATATCGAATGCTCCCGGCTGCGCATCTGCGCTCACGTCGAGAGTGATGAAGGCATGATTGCCCGACGGATTCGACGTGATATTTAACACCCGGACTCCGGGGTGATCTGTCGAGGCTGAGACGTTTAGAAGATTGCGACCATAGATGAGAAGGCGCAGAGGATTGATCGAATGCCCCGGCCACCAGTCAGGCGGCTCGATGCGCTCGATTGCCGGAATTTGCTCGACGTGGCTGATGAGTGATGCGGGAAAGAGAGCGAGAAAAAACGGGATTGCCGCAGCGAGCAGAAGAAAAGGGCGACGCCCCGCCCGGTGAGCGGAAGGCTTCGCCCTTCGATTTTTTGCTGCCTTACCCATAACGTCAGAAGATTATCTTGGCTCTGAGTTGTCCCTGTCGCTGCGGGTAGGCGTTGAAAATCTGGCCGGGCTGATTGCCGAAATCGACAGTCCCGTCCGGTTTGAAGTTCAGGAAGTTGTTTGGCACGACTCTCTGAACATTGTTGAAGATGTTGAAGAACTCGACCCCCACCTGAAGCTTGACTCCTTCCGAGAGAGAAGTGTTCTTGAAGAGCGAGAAGTCCGTGTTATACCGATTCGGGCCGCGAAGTATGTTGCGGCCTGCCGAGCCGAAACGCACCGTGTTGCCGGTCAGGTTGGTGACCGTCCCGCTTGGCGGAGCGAAAGCGTTCGGGTTGTAATAGAGTCCCGCCGGGATATTGGCCGTCGGGTCTCCTATCAGATCAGGTCTTCGACCCTGCCCGCCGGTTACGACTGAAAATGCCTGGCCGCTTTGAAGCAGGATGATGAAGTTGACCTGCCACCCGCCTACGAATTTGTCCAGCACGTCGCCTTTATCGAGGAAGGGTTGCCCTTTCCCGAACGGAAGATCGTAGAGTATGGAGGAGGTGAAGCGATGGCGATAGTCAAAGCTTGAGTCGCCCTTCTCGCATCGGAAGCAGAAAGGATTCTCAGGCCCGCCGTCTGCGCCGCGCGCTTCGGCTATAGAGCCGAAATCGCCTGATGTTTCGTCAAGCGTGTGGCTCCAGGTGTAAGAGTTTATCATCACCAGCCCGCGAGAGAACCGCTTCTCCAGTCGCATCTGCAACGAGTTGTAGGTTGCGGCTGCGCGGTTTTCGTAGGCTTTGACGAAGGCCAGGTTTCCTCCCGAAGCAGTTCGGGCAAGTCCGAGGCCCGTGGCATTACCTCCATCCTGGAACGCGCCCGATCCGAGGTTGCGCGTCGCAAGCAGCTTCCTGGTCGAAGAACCCTGATAGCCCACATCGAGCACCCAGGTCGGAGCGAACTGCCATTGAATTCCCAGATTGTACTGCTGAGTGTAGGCAGTTCGGTTATTGGGATCGACGAACCGGTAAGAGGCGAACTCCTGGAGAGCCACCGGGTCGCTGTTTCCTATGGCCTGCGGAGGCCCTGTGCTCAAAGATACAGGGCGACCCTGCTGGTCGGTTCCTCCCAGAAAGACCGGAGCGCCGTTTGGCGGGTTGAGCGCAAGCGGCGGGAACTCGGCCGCGTCCTGGAAGAAGAGCAGCCCGTAGCCGCCTCTGAGCACCAGACTGCGATTCGAATCAATCGCATAAGCGAAGCCTATGCGTGGGCCTAAGTTGTTGTGGTCGTCCGAGACCAGGTTCTTCTCGTCATCCGAGGCCACGATGATCCTTCTCGAAGTCAGATCGTAATTGCCGAAGCGGTTGTGACGCTCGGTCGGATTGGTGAACAGGTCGTAACGCAGGCCGAGGTTGAGCGTGAGCCGCGAGTTGAACTTCCAGTCGTCCTGCACGAAGAAACTGTATTCGTGATAGGAGATGGTGAATGGGCCGTTGACCTGGGGCGCGGCGGAAAAGGATGTGCGCCCGATCAGCATATTGGCCTGCGCGTTTCCGGTCTGGCTGTCATCGAACCCGATGAATCCTTTTGCCGGGCCTGTGCGCCCGCCATCGAACGGGTTGACCTGACGGAAGCGCGCTTCCGCTCCGGCCTTGATCGAGTGAGAGCCTCGAATGAAGGTGACTTTATCCGAGACGTAGAAATGGTTCTGCGGAACGATGAACGGTCCGCCATCACCGGTAAACTCGATCCCTCCGTTGCCGCCTGTCCCGATGCCTGCGCCGCCCTGACGCAAAACATCATCGCCGGCGTTGACATTCGGGATGCCCAGGTCAGCCGAAACAGTCGGGCTGATTCCGCACCTGCCATCTACGCCGCACTCGTTGATCCCGATGTTGATCCGGGTGAACCCGAACTTGAAATCATTGATCGTCGTGGCGTTGAAAGCGTAGGTGCTGCCGAGGGCGACCTGCCGGGTCGATCCGTCTTCTTCGCCCGCGCCAAATCCTGCCGGAAGGGTGTCGAAGAAACTCTCGCGGCTGCGGAACTGATCGGCGTAGCTGAATCGCCCGAACAACGAGTGCTTGTCCGATGCGTTGTGATCTATGCGAACGTCGAAGCCATCGATGGTTTCATCGACGTTGCGAAGTTTGAGGAAATTGTTGGCAACGCCGTTCTGCGGAAAGTTGGGCAGCGGGAAGGCATTGAGGTAGTTGCGAGCCACAGAGTCGATGCGATTCGAAGGAATCTGATTGACCCTGCGGCCATCGATGATGACTCCACCGAATTCGCTGAAGTCGCCGTTGCGCGATCTGGCCGTAGGCACGCTCGTAAAGGGCGATCCCCGCTCGAAGGGGAACGTGTTTCTCTGGCCCTGATAATCGCCGAAGAAGAAGGTGCGGTTGCGCCCGTTGTAGAGGCCAGGGATGATGACCGGGCCGCCTATCGTAAAGCCGAACTCATGTTCGCGTCGAGGCGGTTTCTTGGATACTACGGACTCTCCCGTCACCGGGTCTGTGGTGCTCAACCGGCTGAAGACGGGAGAGGCATCCAGAAAATCATTCCGGTGATAATAGTAGCCCGAGCCGTGATACTCGTTGCCGCCTGAACGGAAAGTCGTATCGATGAACCCGTTACCGCGACCCTGCTCGGCGGACGGGACTGATGTCGTGACCTTGAATTCCTGAATCGCGTCCGGCGGCGGAAAGACTCCGATCTGGCCGTACTGGCCTTCGTTGTTGTCGACGCCGTCGAGCGAGAAGCTGTTGTTCTGAGGTCTCAGCCCGTTGACGGAAAGAGATGACCCCTGAGAGCGACTGAATCGCCCGGCTTCGGTCGAGCCTTCTGAAAGCCCCGACACCGACCCCTGAAATGCGCTGGCATCAGTCAGAGCGCCGACCGTCGCGCGTGATACGCCGGGGATGAGCGTGGCGAAGGAAGAGAAATTTCGACCGTTGAGCGGGAGCTCGGTGATCTGACGTCCGGTGATGACCTCCCCTCGCACGCTGGTTTCGGTTTCAACCAGCGGAGCTTCAGCCGTGACGGTGACGACTTCGCCCGCCCCGCCCGGCTCGATCATTATATTCACCTCGCGCACATCGCCTATTTGAAGAATCAACTGTTCGCTCGTAGCCGTCTTGAATCCCTTCATCTCCACTTTGACGGTGTATAAGCCGGGATCGAAAACCGAGCCGAACGAATAGCGTCCCTCATCGCTGGTTTTGGTTTCTCTGGCGATGTTGGTGGCGACGTTGGTTGCTGTTACGGTCGCTCCCCCAACGACTGCACCCTGCGCGTCCTTGACCGTGCCTGAAATTCCGGCGCGGTTGGATTGGGCGAGGGCGGTTGCTGAAATCAACAGCAGCAACAGCCCGGCAAGCAAGGGCGGGCCGCAGGAGCGCAACTCTCTCCAGATATTCATGCTTCCTCCTTGAGTTTGCGGAATCGTTAAAGTGCTTTTCACTGATCCGGGCCTGGCTCATTGAGCCAGGGTTGAAGGCGCAAACGGCTGTTTGCGCGATGCCTGAAACCATGAAGGGCGCGTCGCCCTTCGAACAACCTATGCCTGAAAAATTGAAAACCTACAGAATGAACCTTAGCTTATAACTGCAAGGGCCAATATAGGCCGCATCGCCTTCGCCCTGGCAGTTAATCTGTGTATAATAGGGGTTCCCCGTTGTGGTTCAATGTTTTAGCCTTGCGTTACATCGCGCAGGTAACGTGTTACAAGCTTCTATATGACCTTGAAGAAGGAAGAGACCATAGAGCAGTTGGAAAAAATCCTTCAGAGCCAGACTCTGCATGGATCAGAGAGCCTCAGAGCATTCCTTCGCTTCGTTGTCACAAAAGCCCTCGATAACGAAGAGTCGAGCCTCAAAGAATATACCATCGCAACAGAGGTATTCGGTCGCAGCAGCAGCCGTTATGATTCGCGCAACGATTCGGTCGTGAGAGTGCAGGCAAAGCGGCTTCGCTCCAAGTTGCAGGAATACTACCTGACAGAAGGAAAAAACGACCCGCTGATAATAGACCTCCCCAAGGGGCATTACGCTCCGACTTTTTCTTACCCGGTCGAAAGCAACGGGTCGCCGACTCGGAGAAGCAATTTGAAGTCGCCGATCTCCTCCCTGCGCGCGGGAAGATGGCTCTCGTTGGCAATGCCTGCGCTGGCATTGGTCTGCCTGGCTCTCATCGTTTATATCTTCATCCTCAAATCGAACGCTTCATCTCCATCAGCCGCGCCCTCTCGCCCAGTCAATGATTCGATAAACCTGGTATGGGGAGAATTCCTTCGCACACCTGAACCCACGCTGGTCACTTTCTCAAACACGCTCTTCGAAGGGACGGCGGAAACGGGCATGCAACTCCTCAATCCGATTGATTCCCCCATCCGCAGCGCAGGCTCGCCTTCGATGCCCAAGAACATAGAGGGCAAGGCAGTCACCGAGCATTACACGGGCATAGGCGAGGTGATGGGTGTCTACGCTCTCGGAGACCTGTTTTATCGCGCGGGCCATTCGATAAGAGTCAAGCGCAGTCTTCTTCTGACCTGGGATGATCTCAAGAACGGAAACCTCGTCGTCATAGGCTCGCCTGCTGAAAATTTCCTGCTGCGCGACCTGCCTCAACAGCAGGATTTCATCTTTCGAGTCGTCGAGGGCGCGGATGGAAAGAAAAGCTTCGGTGTGCTCAACACCAGACCCCGCGAGGGAGAACAAAAGGTCTACGTCGCAAAACAGGAAGGGCCGTCCCGAAGTCAGATATCGGAAGACTACGCGGTGATAAGCTACCTCAAGGGACTCGATCCGCGAAACCGCTTGATGATACTTGCAGGCATCACCACCTTCGGCACTCAGGCCGCCGCCGAATATGTCTCAAGGCCCGAATACATCGAAGACCTCATCGCTCACCTCAAGCTCTCCGAGGATGGGGAGACGCGATTGCCTCCCTTCTTTCAAATACTGGTAAAGGTTGAGGTCAAGGGCGGAGTCCCGGTTCGGATTTCATACATCACCCATCATGTCTTGTGAGAGGAGCCAAAGAGGTACAACAGGCTGCCTGCCTGTTGTACCTCCTTTGAGGAGCCTTCATGTCACTGCGCGACTCCCTGAAAGGATGAAAAACAGGTGATGACTTCTGCGCAACGGACTCCAGACTCTGGACTCCAGACTTTCTTATGAGGAGGATGGAATGCCTGCATTCAAAACCCTGCTGATTGCTGCCTGTCTTCTCTCGACCACAGTGATTGCCGAAGCGCAGGAGAAAAAGGATGGCCTGCTTGAGCGCGCGCTGCGCGGCGAGGCGCGCATAATCGACCTGTCTCATCCGCTCAATCCGAGAACTCCTGCATTCGGCGGAGAGCGCGACGCATTCCGCTATGAGAAACTCGCCGACATCGACCGCGAAGGCTATGCCTCGGGCGCATTCCGCGTCCCCGAACACTTCGGCACTCACCTCGATGCTCCGGGTCATTTCATCGCCGGCAGAGAGACCGTAGATAGAATCGATGTGAAAAAACTCATCGCGCCTGCTGTGGTTATCGATATACGTGCAAAGGTCAAAGAGAATCCTGATTATCGACTCACCCTCGAAGACCTCCGCGCATGGGAACGCGACGGCCCGGTGCCAGCGGGCGCTGCCGTGCTGCTTCTTACAGGCTGGGACTCGCGCTGGAACGACCCGGAGAAATATCGCAACCCGGATGCAGCGGGCGCGCTTCACTTTCCGGGCTTTTCTCAAGAGGCGATTGGCTACATACTGAAAAATACTAAAGCGGTAGCTCTGGGCATCGATACGCTTTCAATCGATTATGGGGCGTCGAAGGATTTTGCCGGGCACAAGCTGTCGCACAGAAGCGGACTTTATCACGTGGAAAACATGACTAATCTCGATCAGTTGCCGTCGCGCGGAGCGGTGGTCATTGTGGCCCCTCTGGCCGTCGAGGGCGGGTCAGGCAGCCCGGCCCGCGTGCTGGCCATCGTTCCTTAGCGGCTTGACTGATCGAGTTGCGGGCAATATAACTACATTTCCGCGCGTGAGGAAATCACTCTTGGGGATGGCAATGAAGCGAAATCGCGATTCTTTAGCGGCCCGGCCCTCGTCGGCAGGCGGGGTCGGGATTGCTCCTCAGAAGCATTACGACAACGGGAACAATCACTTCGACGCCCTGCAACAGGAAGGCATGGCAAGCGCAGCGGAGGATTTCTTCGGCCTGGCGCTTGATGAACTCAGCGGCCTGCGCGAACGAATCGACATAGATGCCATAGAGCGCGCAGCCCGACTCATACTCGAAAGCGAAGCGCAGGGCGGGCGAGTGCATGTGACCGGCATAGGCAAGAGCGAGCATGTGGCCCGCTACCTGGCTTCGCTGCTTTCTTCTACCGGCACTTCTTCTTATTTCCTCCACGCCACCGAGTGCGCGCACGGGTCGGCGGGCCAGGTGCGCCAGCACGACATAACGATCGCCATCTCTAACAGCGGCTCGACGCCTGAACTCCTGTTTGCCGTCGATTCCCTTCGCTCGATGGGCATAAAGATAATCGCCGTTTCAGGCTCGATGGACTCGCCGCTTGCCGAGGCCGCCGACGTGACCATCTGCACCGGGGTGTTCAACGAGGGAGGCCAGTTGAACCTCGTGCCCAGGGTGAGCATACTGGCAAAGACCTATGTGTTGTGCGCGCTGTCGGTCGCCCTGGAATCTCACAAAGGACTTACCCGCGAGCAGTACGCCCGATGGCATCCGGGCGGCGCGATCGGAAGACTCGTTCGCGGAGAGTGATCCGCCTTCGATCCCAAATGCCCGCTCAAGGAGTCTCTGCGGCTCCTCATAAAAAAGTCTGGAGTCCAGAGTCTGGAGTCTGGAGTCCGTTGTGCAGAAGTCATCACCTGTTTTTCATCCTTTCAGGGCAATGCCATTAAGTTAAGGG
>CAZPQE010000292.1:0-8704 GCA_964588615.1 uncultured Clostridia bacterium
AGCGATTGGCCGCTCTCAGCAGCGGCATCATAAGGCTCGAAGACCTGCCGCCGGAGATCGTCTCCACTCCGAGGATAGCCTCGGTGATGAACGATCTGATCCCGGAAGGAGACCTGCCCACGCTCGAACAACTCGAATCGAGCTATCTGCTCCGGGTGTTGAGCGCGGTCGGCGGCAACAAGTCGCGCGCCGCTCAGGTCATGGGAGTCGACCGCAAGACGCTCTATCGGATGATAGACCGTCAGGTGAATCAGGCGGCAGGCCGGACGAAAACTCCCTGATCGTCAACCGAAATCCGAGGCGGAAATGCTTGTGCGTTTCCGCCTCAAACCAAACCCGCATATCCCGCCTTTACTTTTTCCTCCGCGTGCTCGGGGTCACAGAGCGCAGTCTTGACAATCAACAATCGGTCGTATAGCTTTGCGCATGCGAGGGCTTGCTCGCAATTCTTTCTGATGATGACAGGCTGCGGCGGCTCAAGGAGTCGCCCTGTTTCAACCCTGAAGTCAGGCCCCATCCGGTTTCAACAATGAAGACCTGCCCGCAATGCCATAAGACCTACGATGACCTGTTCGACATCTGCCCTGATGACGATGCGTCTCTGGTGGATTTCACCGGCCAGTTCTCCGCTGACCCGCTCGTCGGCAAGATGTTCGCCGGGCGATTTCAGATAGCCGAAAAAATCGGGCAGGGAGGCATGGGAGCGATCTATAAAGCGGTGCATACGCGCATGGATCGCCCCTGCGCAATAAAGCTGCTGACCTCTCTCTCTTCGGACAACGAAGCCGCCCGCGCGCGTTTCAACCGCGAAGCGAAGATGGCCAGCCGCATCGATCATCCTCACGCGGTGATCATTTATGATTTCGGCGAATCCGAAACCGGAATAGCTTATCTGGCGATGGAATTCATCGACGGCAAGCCTCTCTCTCACCTGCTGGCCAGAGAGAAAACGCTTCCGACAGACCGCGTTGTGCGCATCACTAACCAGATCGCCGAAGCGCTCTCTGCCGCGCACTCGCTGGGCATCGTTCACCGCGACCTCAAACCAGACAACATAATGCTCACCCGCAAGGGCGACGACCCGGATTATGTCAAGGTGCTCGACTTCGGCATAGCCAAGACGATGACCGATGAGGAAATAGATACGCTGACCAAGACCGGATACGTGTTGGGCACGCCTCTCTACATGTCCCCTGAACAACTGTCAGGCGACAAGCTCGATGGCCGCTCCGATATCTACAGCCTGGCCATCATCGTCTATGAAATGCTCTGCGGCAGATTGCCCTTCGACGGCGACAACACTCAGGCGATGATGATAAAGCGGGTGACGGGCAATCCAATTCCGCTGCGCGAGCGCGCGCCGGAAGTGAGCCGCGAAATCGAAGGCGTGGTGATGAATGCGCTCTCGCGCGACCGAGAGCGACGGATCGCAAATGTTATGGATTTCGCGTCCGCGCTCGCAAACGCGAGGTGGTCGCCCGCCTCGCGCGAGGACAAATCGACGAACGCGCTGGAACATTTGAGCCAGGGGCGAGCCACCGTCGAGTACTCAGGCAATCCAAGCCATTCGACCGTCGAGCAGGAAGGCAGTCCCGGTCAGGCGACTATAATCTATTCGAGCTATGAGGGAGCCGCCCCTGACCAGCCGCCGGAGGCGACCATCGCTATTGAGTCTTCCCCGACTCCCTGGGAGCCTATACTCCCGGACACCGATGACAGGCGGCCTGAAATAACCCGCGCCAACACCACCAATTCTTCGTTCAAAGAAACCAGGCAGGGTGGAGCTTACTCGGAAGCTCCCACTGAACATGCGATCCCCCGGTTGAGGGATGATTCGCAGCCTGAGCTCGTCCAATCTCCGAACATCGTCAAATCCGAGGGTCGGCGCGTCTCGCCCTGGGTGTGGTACTCAAGCGGCGCGGCTGTGGTAGGAATCGCTATTTTGATTTATTTTCTGCTGCCTACTGGCGGCAAAGGGTTCACCCTGGTAATAAAAGACGCGCCCCCAGGCAGCGAAGTCTTCATTGGCAGCGTCAAACGCGGCGTGACGGACGCAGACGGAACGCTCAGAATAACTGAAATCAGCGAAGGCAATGCCCAGGTGCGCATCGCGCGCGAGGGCTACGCCGAATTGAGAGCCTCCGTCGCTGGAACCAAAGGCGAAGAGCGATCCCTCGAAGCGTTTCTTCTTCCATTAGAGGTAGACTTCCAGGGCGAGATGATTCTCATACCCGCCGGTGAGTTCATCATGGGCGACGACAACGGCCCGGATGACGCAAGGCCCGCGCACACGGTAAACCTCAAAGCCTTCTATATCGACAAGTACGAAGTGACCAACGCCGAATACAAGAAGTTCTGCGACGACACCGACCGCAAGCCCCCCGCCAATCCGAGTTGGGATCAGAATTATTTTCTCGCTCACCCCGAATCGCCCGTTTTGGGAGTCACCCGCGACGAGGCCATTGCCTACGCAGAATGGGCGGGCAAGAGATTGCTCACCGAACAGGAATGGGAGAAGGCCGCTTCCTGGGACCCTGTGGCAAAGAAGAAACGCCTCTGGCCCTGGGGCGATAGCGCGGAACAAAGCAATGTCAACCTGAGCAAAGATCACCCCGAGGAGAATCGCCCCGAGTCAGTCAGGCATCAAACCAGAGACCGCAGCGCTTATGGAGTTCACGGGATGGCCGGAAATGTATGGGAGTGGGTCAGCGGCTACTACGACGCTTATCCCGGCAACCAGAAGCCGAACCCTGATTTCGGAAAGAAAAAACTGGCGATGAGGGGCGGCAGTTTCATAGTGAAAAACATGGATGATGCCAAAACGAGTTTCAGGAACTGGCTCCCTGCCGTATTCCCTGCCAGGATGACCACTCCGGTCGGCATTCGCGGCGCTATCGATGCAGATGATCCCGATTTTCAGGAGTTCCTGAGAAAGAACCGAGGATTGAACAGATGAAGTTTCGATCATTCAGATTCGTCATTGCGGCCATCCTGGTCTCGCTGCTGCTGGCAACGGCCCTGGCTCAAAAACAGGGCGTGGCCGGATGGTACGCCAAAGCTCCCATCACGAGGGTGAAGAAGGTCGATCACAAGACCGGCGACGTTTCCACTAAACCGGTCGTCGCTTCCCTGCTCCAGATTCAGTGGAACCTGCTGCGCAGGCTCGACGGCAACAAGCCGGAAATCGTCGATCCCAGGCTCGAATTTCAATCCGCTGATCAGGTGAAACTTGCCATAACCGCAAATCAGAACGGCTATCTCTACATCATCAATCAACCCGAAGGCAAAGACGGCGTTCTGCTCTTCCCTGACCCGACTGTCAACGAGGGCCGCAACTTTATAAAGAAAAATCAGGAGTACCTTCTGCCTTATCGCTGCGAGGGAAAACCTGATCCTTCGGATTGCTGGATGGAATTTTCTCCGCCCGCCGGGACTGAAACCATGATAGTCATCTTCAGCCGCGATCAAATCACCTCGCTGCCCAACGAAGTGACCAAACCTGGAGACGCGGTGAAACAGGAGACCATAGCTCGACTCAAGGCCGCTTCGCAGCAGAAGATCAAAGAGTTCTTCGGCAGTTATGCCGTGCCGGGTCGCAAGGCCGTCCCATTTGCCACCCGCGTCAAGAACACCAACCAGAAAGACAACGAAGACCTCATTACAACCATAGAAATAAAGCACGGGCAGTGACCCGGCGAAAGGAGTTATCCAGATGAAAACTACAAGATCGTTTCTAAGCCTGGCTATCGCAGTCCTGATGATTGCAGTCGCCGTCACGGCGCAGAAGAAAGCGACTCCACAGTCATCGAAAACCACTGAGCGCACGCGCGGCTTGTTTGTCAGCAAACGCGCCGATGCCATGAAAGTGCTGATTCTCAAGTCCGAAGAGAACCAGCTTGCGCCGGTCGCTCCCAGCCATGAGTTCAAGGAGGGCGATCAGATCAAGGTGGCCTTCGAGAGCAACTTCGACGGCTTCATCTATCTGATAAACGTCACACCGGGCGGCAAAAAAATGGTTTTGTTTCCCAACACCGAAACGGCCAACAATGCCGTGCGCGTCAATCAGCGTTACGAATTCCCTCCCTCCCGCGAGGTGATCGAGTTCGACGCCGAGAAGGGAGTCGAAGTGCTTCAGGTCATCATGTCACGCGAGCGAATCAGCTACCTCGACGAAGCGATCAAGGCCGGAGGCGAGTTGGGAGAATCCGCCGCCAGCGCCGCCGCTGAAATTCAGGCAGGCCTTTCGACCGAAAACGTAACCAAAGTCATCCCCCAGGATACAGGCGTCAGAACGCGCGACATAAAATTCGCCGCAGGCCGGGACAAAGACCCTGAAGGGTCTGTCGTCGCCATCGACGGCAAGGGCGTCACCGGAAAACTCGGCAAAGGCGAAGTCGGCGTCTACGAAATTCGACTCAAGCACAATTGAGCGTAAAGTCTGGAGTCTGGAGTCTGAAGTCTGGAGCCTTTCTTTCGGCTCCGGGCTTCGATTGATTTTCTATGCCCATGAAAAAAATCAGGATGAAGAGAAGCATCGCGCTTGCAGTGATGATGGGAATTTTTTCGTCCATTTCGATTGCGCAGATGAAGGGCCGCGATGTGGGGCTTTCGCCGCAGGCGCGCGCGAAGGTGCGTCAGGCAATGGCGGCAGTGGGGTTGATACAGGTTGTCGGGAGCAGCGACGCCGTTCCCAGACCGAGAGGATCGGGAGTGGTAGTCCGAAGCGATGGCCTCGTCGTGACCAATAATCATGTCATCACCGAACCCAGGACGAACCGCCTGTTCAGCGATATCTTTTTCTCCTTCTCTGATGACGGCGCGGCGGCTTCTGAATCGAAGCGATACAGGTTGAAGGCCGTGCTGCTCAACCGCGATCATGACCTGGCGCTGCTGCGCATAGTCAACGGGGGCGACCTTATGGTTTTTCCGACCATCGAGATAGGCGATTCGCAAAGCGTGCGCATGCTCGACGATCTGACCGTGATCGGCTTCCCTGAAAAAGGCGGAACTACCGTCACCATCAGTCGCGGAGTGGTCGAAGGCAGAGACGTTTTGGGAAACTGGATCAAGACCGACGCGCGGGTGATACACGGCAACAGCGGAGGGGCGGCAGTGTCGAGCGAAGGAAAGCTCATAGGCATTCCGACCAAAGTGGTGGCCGATTCGCAGCCGATAGACAAAAACGGCGACGGGTTTCCTGATGACTACAAGGTGTACGGGGCCGTCGGGTTTCTCCGGCCCGCTCATCTGGTGGCGGCGATGCTCGCGCAGATCGATAGAGGGAACGGCTCGGAGGCTGCGGCTATTCAGGCTCCGCCGCAGGTTATGCCTTCTGTGGTTTCGATGACCGTGCGCGGAACGGTCAGATCCGCTGTCAACTCAAGGCCGGTTGCCGGCGCGCTGGTCGGCCTTCTTCAGACAGGGACTCAAACGGTGACGGCATCGAGCCTGCTGGCCTGGGGAAACACCAATCCCGAAGGCCAGTTCACCCTCAACAAACAGATACCGGCGGGCAAATACACGGTGAGGGTCAAGGCGCTCGGCTACAAGCACTACTCGCGCGAAGTCGAGATAGATCAAAAAACACAGCAGATAATCATCGAATTGAGCCTGCCGGACAAACAATGACCGCCGCTTGAGAACAGCGATTCGTGATTGCACCCTTCATACGGAGACGATACAATCGTCCTCGCAAATCCGGCTTGCCTTTCTTCGTCAGAGTTCCATATCCTAAGTGCTCGTAATTTGACTTTTGAGAAGGGCCGCGAGAGTGCATCTGTTAAACCTCGCCCAACCCATACACACATAACGACGGAGACCGAATCGCTATGAAACTCACTGACCGCGCAGGATCAAACACGCTCAGGCTTTTTAATTTCATCAGCGCGCGCTCGCTCACTCGCGCCGCCATCGTCGCAGCAACTCTGGCGATGATGATGATCGCTCCGCCTGCGCGCAGAGCTCAGGTAGACCCGTGCAACAGAGTCGGTTCGACCAATAGAATCTGCTACGTTCAGCCGCTCTATGATATCGCTTTCCTTCTCGACCGCAGCGGCAGCATCGCCCAGCGCGGGCAAACTTATAACCTCGAAGTCGATGGCGTAATCGCCGCTCTCAGCGACCCGACGGTCATCCCGCGCGACGGCACAGCAGCCATTTCCGTCTTCACCTTCGCCGGAGTCACCAACCTCGTAGCGCCGCTCACTGTAATCGATTCCGAGGCTGCGGCCCAGGCTCTGATCGCCGCGCTTCAGGCCGCAAAATGCCCGACTATCGGCAGCCTGCTTCCTCCCTGCCCGGCGGGCGAAACCTCGCCTTCAGGCGCTATTCAAACAGTTGACACCCACCTGAGCCAGAATCGCAGGCCCGGCGCTCGCCGCGCCATCGTCATCTCAACCGACGGCGCGATCCTCGATGCCGAACTTCAGCGCACCATAGCTGAAGCCACGCAGGCCAGAAACGGCGCGACCATCCTCGGCATCCCGTTCGAACTTGACGCAGTGCTGGTGGGCCTCGACACTTCGAGCGCAGACTTCGCTCAGGCCAAAGCCAGAGTCGATCAGTTCGTCCTGCCTCAACCCGCCGACGCTCTGCCCGGCGCGACGCTAGCAATAAACGCGGGCGCTTGCAACATCGATGGCGCGTCGCCCGGCAGCAGCGACTGCGGCAGGCAAGCGACAGAGTTTGCCGAGATCGCGCGCAGCATAATCCGCAGCGACGTGAAAGCCATCGGCATCGTCGTCAACTCTGAAATCGATACTGCGCCCGGAGCGCCTGTCACCGGACAGACCGTTTCTCTGCGGCAGGCCCTCGAAATGGCAGACTGCAACGGCGGACTGGCATCGATCAGTTTTGCGAGCGCGCTCAAAGGCAAGACGATTCAGCCGCTCACTCCGCTTCCCGCGATCACTCAGCCTGACACCGTGATCGATGGATGCGACGGCGAGGGCTGCGCGCCTTCGATCACAATCGATGGATCGGCGGTCGATGCGGCGGGAGGAGTGAGCAACGGACTTGTGATACGCTCGAACCGCACCGTCATTCGCGGGCTTCGAATAATCAACTTCTCCGACAGCGCCATCGCAATCGCTCCTCTGTGCCAGCGCGACAACGTGCTGCGCAATCTCATAGAGAAAAACGTATTCGAGAACAACGCCAAATCGGGCATCTCGATCACCAATTCCGGTTTCGATGGCGCGGGCGACAACACCGGCAACACTATTTCGCAAAACACCTTCACCGGCAGCCCGATCCCGATCGACCTCGGCGGCGACGGACCTACGGCAAACGACGCGGGCGACGGCGACACCGGCCCGAACACGCTAATAAACTTCCCCGACACCATCAACGTCGTCTCGACCGGAACGACCGTGACCGTCACCGGCCAGATCAACGGCCCGGCAATGCTATGTTCGAAGGTTGAGATTTACGGCGTGACCAGTTTCAACATTCCGGCAGGCGCGACCGATCTGGTCATCACCGGCGTCGTGTTCCTCGCTGAAGCGATGCCTGACGCGACCGGCGCTTTCACCGCGACCGCAGTTCCCATCTCGACGACGGGCATCTACACCGCCCTTGTCATCGACTGCCGGGGAAACACTTCCGAGATGATGCCGGGAGCCACAGCCGCCCGGCCCATGGCGCAGTTGAGCGCGACATCGGCGGCCTTCGGCAACGTGCAGGTCAACTCGACTCCTCCCACGCGACAGATTCAAATCACCAACACCGGCAATGCTCCGCTGATCGTATCTTCCTGCGCGCTGACCCGATGCGGCGAAACAGACCGCGACGACACCGCGCGATTCACCATAAGCGGTTGCCCTTCTGCGCCGCTCAATCCCGGAGAGGTGGCTACGATCACAATCACTTTGCGGACTAACATCTGCGGCCCGGCGCGCGTCTGTCTCAACCTTCGCAGCAACGATCCCCGCGCTCCCATCACGAGGATTGAAATCACCGGCAACGTGATAGGCGCTCCCCAGGCGCGGGTCACGCTCGAAGGCGGAGGGTCGGCCCTCGACTTTGGCGAAGTGACCGCGCCCGTCAAACCGAAAAAGCAGAGCAAGCAGCGATTGCGCACATTCACCGTTGACAACCTCGGATGCGATACGCTCTCGATCACCGTTCAATCGATTCGACGGACGGGAAGCGATGTCACAAACGGAAAGATTTCCAATGCAGATGACAGCGGCCTGTTTTCCATAAGCCAGGTCAGCGCCTCTGGCGCGGAGACCCCCATCACTCCAGGCAGCGGACAGATCAACATCACGTCGGGTCAGCGGGTGACTTTGCGCGTGCGGTTCAACCCCGTAGTTCCTGCGGTGGCAAATACCACGAGCGGGCTTTCGGCCTCGCAGGTGTTGCCCGATCAGATCACTTCGCAGATCAACATCTCGCAAAACGCGGGCAGCGCCATTGTCGTAAACCTGGTCGCGCGGATAGACACCCGCTTCCGATTGATCAATCCCGAAAACCCGCGCCTCTCGCCTGTGGTGACGCTGATGCGAAGGGGGCTGGAACTGACCGTAGAGTTTTCCGTCTACGATTCGAACAAGGATGTCTCTCGCGCGCGTTACCAGTTCTTCGACGACCGGGGCCGTCAGGTGGGAGACGCTTTCGACATAAATCTCACGCAGGCAATCGAAGGCAAGAATCTGGCGCGCGGCCAGAGCTTCCGCGTGTCTCATCGCTTCGGAGAGAGCCT
>CAZPQE010000293.1:0-8690 GCA_964588615.1 uncultured Clostridia bacterium
AAACATTCATGCAGGCTTCGCCTCGCGCCATCCTTTCGTCGTCGTGCTCGAAGAGGTACTTGCCTTTATCGAGAACCACTTTGGCAACATCGGTGCGGTCGAAGAATTCGATCACCGCAGTCTGCTTCCCCATCGTTCGAGCCTGCGAGTTGAGAGCGAAGCAAGCGGCTGCGAAAGCGAGAATAATCCAGCGAGCATGTCTTTTCATGACTTCACCTCCTTTTCAGGCCCTCATCTGCCGGCTGGCGTCGTTTGACTGTCGAAGGTCGAAGTTATTATCGATTACCAGATCGGGGTGCTCGCGTCGGAAAGTTTCGGCTATGTGGCAGTTCCAGCAGGCAGGCAGGTGCGTCTTCAACACGCGCGGAATCTCTTCGGGGGGAATCTCTCTCCATTCGCGGGTTTTCATATCCGGCCCCAGAAGAGCGGGCTTGTGAGCCGCAAGGTTGATCCCTTCAAACGGCTTGCCGCAGTAGACGCACTTCTTGTCGGTGTAGAAACTGGTCAGGATATTTCGGGCGAGGCACTCCCCGGGGGCGAGTTCGATTTGCAGGAGGCACTCCTGCCCGCAGTCTTCTCGTTCGGGCCAGCGGGAGCATCGCTTCAAGGTCAGTTCGGCTTTGCCTGCTACGGACGTGATGGCAGCCTTCGCGGCATCGACTTCGACAGCCGCAGGGCAGCCGGTTTCAGGACATGTGATTACCCTCGTTCCGCGATATTTGAGCCAGTTGCCTGCGAGTCGCGGAACGAAGAAGGAAAGAACCAGAAGCGAGACAATCAAAACAACGAGATAAATTTCGGCAACCATAATACACCTCCTTTCTCATGTGTCAAACCCCTCTTCTGGCTGTGGCGGCTATGAGGCTTTTGCCACTCTCTCCGCTTCGATCTCACTGATTCTCTTTCGAAGCCAGGCTTTGACCGTATCTTCGAGTTTCTGCTGGTCTCCCTGCGCTTCGAGCGTCTCGATGGTGTCTCCGGCTTCGTTGAGAGGAATCTTGTGGCAGGGCACGCCCGCCGGCCTCTGATCAGGTGGCACGCATTTCATCAGCACACACTGATCGTCGTGGACGTGCGTGGGATAGCAGAAGCAGGTAAGCGAATCCTGAAAGACTGAGGTGGGTTGCCAGGGCGTGCGCACCGAGCGACCGTACCCGCCTTTCTCCACGAATTCGAGTTCATTCTTCAGAACTTCCAGAATGTCACGCTCATCGTTCGCCATTTCAATCACCTCCTTCGTAAAAAGTCTGGGGTCGAGAGGCTGGAGTCTGAACGTGCGCGCATTCTGTCATTGGATTGTGCCTCTCAACTCAACTTTTCATTCGTCACTGTCAACATCAAAGACCTCTGAAAACTCCCATCGTCTGCGGCTTATTAACCACACTGCGCTGTTTATACAACTGGCGTTCCGCAGGCGAAGAAAGGCGAGTGACCGCTGTCACGCTTGCAGGTGCGCGCCGTCAGGTGGCGGGGCGATAGGAGGCAAGCATCTTCATATAATTGGCCCTCTCGAAGGCCGCAGGCTCGGCCACATTGATCTGGCTCATGCTGCCTTTCATCTGCGAGATGGATTCGTACTCGTTCTCTTCCATCCACGCTCTCATCTCGTTAAGTATCTCCTCGATCCTGCCCAGCCCGTTTTTGAGCAACTCCGAAGTCATCATCGTCACCGAGGCTCCGGCCATCACGCTTTTGAGGGCATCCTGACAGGTATGCACGCCGCTGGTGATGGCAAAATCGACATCCACTCTGCCATAGAGTATCGCCACCCAGCACAGCGGCAGCCTCAGTTCGTTGGAATCGCTCAACACCAGACGGGGAACGACTTCGAGTTTCTCAAGGTCGAAATCCGGTTGATAGAAGCGATTGAACAGGACGAGCGCGTCGGCTCCCTCGTCGGCCAGTTTGCGCGCCATGTGCGGCATCGAACTGAAATAAGGACTCAGTTTCATGGCCACCGGGATCGAGACGCTGCTTTTGACCTCGCGCAGAATGTCGGTGTAGATGTATTCGACTTCCTCGCCCGAAAGCGAGGCGGAGGTCGGGATGTAATAGACGTTGAGTTCCAGAGCGTCGGCTCCGGCTTCTTCGATCAAAGCGGCGTAATCTATCCACCCGCCCGTAGATACTCCGTTGAGGCTGCCTATGATGGGAATATCAGTCGCCTGCTTTGCCCGGCCAATCAGGTCGAGATAATCATCAGGCCCGACGTTGTAGCCTTCCATGTCGGGAAAATAACTGAGCGATTCGGCGTAGCTGTCCGTCCCGAAGCTCAGGTAATAATCGATGTAGAAACTCTCAAGCGTTATCTGCTCTTCGAAGAGCGAATACATGACGACAGCCGACGCGCCGGCGTCTTCCAGTCGACGGATGCTCTCGACGTTGCGCGAGAGCGGCGAGGCCGAAGGCACAAGCGGGTGCTTGAGATCGAGGTTCATGTAGCGAGTGCTGAGGTCCATTTCCTTGTCCCCCCATCAGGTGAAAGATTTGTATGCGCAAATCTGCTCGCGCTACTTCTCTACTCCATTGGGCGTATCCGCAAGGCGCTTGTAAGAGAGCCAACGCTGGCGCACCGCTTCCTCGGCCTCTTCGAGCAGAGACTTTGCCGCAGCCGGATTGCCGTGCAGCAGGATGCGGTATCGCCCTTCGGTGTAGATGTAGTCCTTCAGCGATATGGCGGGATCGCTGGAATCAAGCTGAAACGGATTCTTCCCTTCCCGTCCGAGCGCGGGGTTGTAGCGATAGAGCGGCCAGTAGCCCGACTCTACGGCGAGTTTCTGTTGGTGCATGCCTTTGGCCATATCGATTCCGTGAGCTATGCACTGGCTGTAGGCGATGATGAGCGCAGGCCCGTCGTGCGATTGGGCTTCGAGGAACGCTTTGATCGTGTGGGCGTCGTTTGCGCCCATGGCCACCTGCGCGATGTAGACATCGCCATAGCGCATGGCGGTCATCCCGAGGTCTTTCTTTCTGTTCTCTTTTCCGCGCGCCGCAAACTTGGCCACCGCTCCGAGCGGAGTGGCCTTCGATGCCTGCCCTCCGGTGTTGGAATAAACTTCGGTGTCGAGCACCAGGATGTTTACGTTCGCTCCGCTCGCAAGTACGTGATCGAGCCCGCCATAGCCTATGTCGTAGGCCCATCCGTCTCCGCCGACTATCCACACGCTCTTATCGACGAGCGCGTCGCAGACCGCCGCGAGGTCGCGCAACTCTGCAAGGTGGCTTCCTTCGATTCTGGCTCGGAGAGCCTCGATGCAGGCTCGCAGGGCGATGACGCCTTTTTCGTCTGACTGACCCGCGTTGAGAAGTTGATCGGAGAGTGCGCTGCCTATGATGTCGCGGTGGCGGCTGATGAGGTCTCTCGCATAATCGCGCTGATGATCTAACGAGAGCCGCATTCCGAGTCCGAACTCGGCGTTGTCTTCGAACAACGAATTGCTCCAGGCCGGGCCTCTGCCTTCGGTGTTTACCGTGTAGGGAGTTGTCGGAAGGTTGCCGCCGTAGATGCTCGAACAGCCCGTGGCGTTTGCGATCACCGCCCGGTCGCCGAAGAGTTGAGTGAGCAGTTTTATATAAGGCGTCTCGCCGCAGCCTGCGCACGCGCCCGAAAACTCAAACAGCGGTTGAAGCAACTGCGCGTTCTTTACGGTGTTGAACCGCAGCGAGCCGCTTCTGGAAATTTCCGGCAGCCGCAGGAAATAATCCCAGTTCTCGCGCTCCTGATTGCGGATCGCGCGTTGAGGCTGCATGTTGATGGCCTTGCGCGCGACCTGGCTTTTGTCTTTGGCCGGGCATACCTCGACGCAAAGCCTGCATCCGGTGCAGTCTTCGACCGCCACCTGAATGGTGTAAAGCTGTTCGCCCAGTTCGCGCCATTTTGAGGGCATGTGCTTGAAGGTCGCCGGCGCACTTCCGAGCGCGTTCTTGTCATAGACCTTCGCGCGGATGGTCGAATGCGGGCAGACCATCACGCACTTGCCGCACTGAATGCAGATGTCAGGCTCCCAGACCGGCACTTCCTGAGCGATGTTGCGCTTCTCCCATCGGGCGGTGTCTACGGGATAAGTCCCGTCGGCAGGAAGTGCGCTCACCGGAAGCCGGTCTCCGCGACCCGACATCAAAGCGCAGGTGATATTTTTGACGAACTCGGGCGCGTTCTCCGACACGCACTCTCCGATATCGAAATCGCTCGTCGCCTGAGACGGCACGCTGACTTCGTGTAGATGAGAGAGAGCGGCATCGACGGCTTGAAAATTCTGACGGACGACAGCTGCCCCCCGCTTGCCATAGGTTTTCTCAATCGACTCTTTGATCCTCGCAATGGCTTCTCCGCGCTCAAGCACGCCGCTGATTGCAAAGAAGCAGGTCTGCATGATGGTGTTGATGCGCGCGCCCATGCCGTTTTCCTTTGCGACCGCGTAGGCGTTGATGACGTAAAACCGCAGCCGTTTTGCGATGATCTGCTCCTGAACCGAGCGCGGAATTCGATCCCACGTTTCTTCGACCGGGTATGGGCAGTTGAGCAGAAAGGTCGCGCCTTCTTCAGCGAGGTCGAGCACGTTATATTTTTCGAGGAAGTCGAACTGATGGACGGCGACGAAGCTGGCGCGCTCGATCAGGTACGCGCTCTGAATCGGGCGCGGGCCGAATCTCAAATGAGAAACAGTCACAGCGCCCGCTTTCTTCGAATCGTAAACGAAGTACCCCTGCGCGTAGTTATCGGTCTTTTCGCCGATGATCTTGATCGAATTTTTATTGGCGCTGACAGTTCCGTCCGCGCCCAAACCCCAGAAGACTGCCCTCACCGTGTCGGCAGGCTCAAGTATGAATCGGGGGTCGTAATCGAGGCTCGTCAGCGTGACATCATCGTTGATGCCGATTGTGAAATGATTTTTCGGATGCGGTTTTTTCATTTCATCAAAGACACCTTTGACCATAGATGGAGTGAATTCTTTGGAAGCGAGTCCGTAGCGGCCTCCGATCACGCGCGGCATCGCATCGAACTGCCAATCGCCGTTCATCATCGATTCGCTTATGGCGGTGACGACATCCTGATAGAGCGGTTCGCCTGCGCTGCCGGGTTCTTTCGTGCGATCCAAAGCGGCGATGACCCGCGCCGTTTTCGGAATCGCCGCGATCAGATGCCTGGATGAAAACGGGCGAAAGAGCCTGACCTTGACGAGGCCGATTTTTTCTCCCTGCGCAACCAGATTGCGGACGGTTTCTTCGGCAGTCTCACAGCCCGATCCCATCAGCACGATCACCCGCTCGGCGTCCCCTGCGCCGACATAATCGAAGAGGCGATACTGGCGGTCTGTGAGCGAGGCCAGACGATCCATCGCCTGTTGAACTATCGCGGGAGTTTCCTGATAAAAAGTGTTGGCGCGTTCTCTGGATTGAAAGAACACATCGGGGTTTTGCGCAGTGCCGCGAATCACAGGATGATCGGGGGTGAGCGCGCGCAGTCGATGGGCGCGGACGAGTTCTTCATCTATCAGAGCGCGGAGGTCATCATCAGTGAGTTTTTCGATCTTCATTTCTTCGTGCGAGGTGCGGAAGCCATCGAAGACGTGAAGGAACGGGACGCGGGATTTCAGAGTCGCGGCCTGAGAGATGAGGGCGAAATCCATGACTTCCTGAACGGAACTCGAAAAGAGCATGCCCCAACCGGCGGAGCGCGCGGCCATCACGTCGGAGTGATCGCCGAATATCGAAAGCGCGTGCGTGGCAATGGAGCGCGCGGCTATGTGAAAGACGGCGCTTGTGAGTTCGCCCGCGATCTTGAACATATTGGGAATCATCAGCAGAAGGCCCTGACTTGCAGTGAAAGTGGTTGTGAGCGCGCCGGTCTGCAAAGCTCCGTGTACGGTTCCGGCGGCTCCTCCTTCGGACTGCATCTCGCGGACTAGCGGAGTCATGCCCCAGATATTTTTTTCGCCCACAGCGGCGCGGTCGTCGGCGTATTCGCCCATGGGAGAAGAAGGGGTTATGGGATAGATAGCTACGACTTCATTGGTCTTGAAGGCCACCAGCGCGGCGGCCTCGTTTCCGTCTATGGTCACTTGTTGTCTTTTCATCAACACGAATCCTCACTTGCGTGTTCTCGCTTTCGCGGAGAAGAGCAAATGCCGAGCCGCATGACCTGAGATTGTCTGCTGCTCAGATGGAACGGGCGTTTTTTGAATGATCTGAGGGAAAGCGACGGCGCAACCTGTTGGTTTGCAGCCGGAGTTTTGCGTCGTTTTACTCAAGGGTGGGAAAATTTGCGCGACGATTATGGATACGGCAACACAGGCTGCCGGTCTGTGTACACCCTGAAAGTATGACGATTCTGGGAAACAGCAGGCTGGCAGCCTGCTGTACATTTTCAGATTTTTTTCAGCAGTGCTTTCCAGCGCGCCCAGCCTTCATCGCGGGCCTTCTTGTTGGCTTCTGTCGGCGCGCCTTCTTCGCCGTTGAGCATGAATCCATACCCCGCGCCTTCCTGGACGATTGGCTCGAACTTCTTGCCCGACTGCTTCATCAACTCGCCTGTCGGAGCTACTGTTTCAGTCACGCGAGCATCCTCCATAGAAACCCCTAGACCGGACATTTGATCCTCGCTATCGCATCCTTGTTGTCAGGGCCGTTGCCATAAAACACGAATGCTGCTGAGAGAGTGGGCCTGTTGGTCGCAAACAAAAAAGCCTGCCTCCTGCCCCAGCAGAATCCCGCGAGGGAAACCTTTCTGTTACAGGCCGGCAGCTTCGATACGTGATCAGGCACGGCGTTGAGGTCGGCGGTTATCTGCTAAAGATGTGTAGAAATGTTTCCCGGATCACCGCTTGCGCAATCGCTCGATGGCCTGGCGGAAGCTTTCGCGCATTTCGTCCATTCGCTCTGCCAGACGGGCCACTTCATCGCGCGCCCGCCTGGAGGAGTTGGTCGAGAGGTCTTCGACTCCGCGGCTCAGTTCCCCGACGCTCATGCGGGAAGCGGCTTCTGAGAGCGTTTCCACTCTCTGACCGAGCCTTCGACCGAACACAAATCCTACGGCTCCGGCGGCAAGCGAAGCGAGAATGACTACAGTGACCATAGTTGTGCGCACGGAGACGACCGACTCTTCGATCCTCGAAGTGGGGACGGCCACGCCGATGGCTCCCACATCTGTTCCGTCTATGGCCTTGATCGGCTGCCAGCGGACTGCATGGCTTCGACCAGAATCCTCGAACACCTGCTCTTCTCTTCGGGGGTCGCGCCTGAAGCCGATCAGAGCGACTCTGTTTGACGAATCGCCCTCTCCTGACGCAGGCATGCTCGAAGCTACTATCGTATCTCCGAGCGCGATCACCGCTCCGGCGTCCTGATTGTTGTAGAGCGATTGACGGGCCTCGAATTGCAGGGGGGTTTGAAGCGAGGCGTCGCCGGCGCGCGGAGAAAAGGAGTTGTTGACCATCTGGCCTATGAGGACGAGTCCGTAGAATTTGCCTTCTCGAAAAATCGGAGCGCCCGCTTCGATCATCAGCGCGTCTTCGACCTGTGTTCCATCTGCGCGGTCGACCTTCGCTCTCAAATCGAGGTTCATTCGTTTGAGCCGCTCGCCGCGCTCGACGACGCAGGAAGAGGAGGCGAAGTTGCGCTGACCCTTGCCGTCGTTGATGACCTTTTCGGCCACCGGGTTCCTGTCGCCGCCCAGGAGGGTTTCGTTCGGTGCGGGCTGATCGTTATGCCGGATGATCACTCGTCCGGTGATGTCAGCGATGATGATGAAATCGAGGCTGAATTCCTGCTGCGCGGCTGGCAGAGCGTCCTGAATCTGCGCCCTCGATGTAGCCCGCGCGGTTTCGGATTCCCGGTCATCAGTGATTATTCTGAGTGCGAAATCGGAGCTCAGTTTCTGGGCGACCGAGCGCAGTTCGGTGAGTCGTTTTTCATAGAGGCCGAGGGTGGCGCGGGCATTGGCCTGAAGCTGGGAACTTGCCTGCTCCTGCCATAGCGTGGAGACTTTCATCACCACTACGACAGAAGCGATTATCATCGGTATGAGCACGACAGCAGCGCACAACGCTCCAAGCTTTTCGCTCAATCGCATATCAGTGGTCAGTGGTCAGTGGTCAGTGGTCAGAAAACCGTTAACGCTGTGTGTGTTCTCCGACCAGCACCCTTGCGCCCCTGCTCAATAGCTCCCCTGCTTATTTGATGTCTTTCACGCAACGAAAGCCGGTCTTGTCATAGCCCTTGCTTGCGTCGACGAATCCTCTGAAAGAGGCATTGATGTTGTCTTTGCGGTCGAAAGCCCCGCCGCGAATCACGCGGTAGGTTATGTTGGGATCGATCACTGCATCGAGCGAGGCGGCGCTTCCCGGATACAATTTCAGAGTGTCAGAGGTCCACTCCCACACGTTGCCTATCATATCGAATGCGCCGAATGGGCTGGCTCCCGTTTTGAACTGGCCGACTTCTGTAGCCGAAGCTCCGCGAATGTTGGCAAGTCCTTCGCCCCAGGCATTGCCCCAGGGGTAGGTGCGCCCTTCGGCGCCTCGCGCCGCCGCTTCCCATTCCGCTTCGGTCGGGAGCCGCTTGCCGGCCCACTCGGCAAAATCAGCAGCGTCCTGCCAGGAAACTCCGGTCACCGGAAAGTTGGCCCGGCCCTCCGGGTAGGTGTTGTTCTTCCACCCGTCGGGCTGCCGATGACCGGTGGCAACGACGAA
>CAZPQE010000294.1:0-8650 GCA_964588615.1 uncultured Clostridia bacterium
GGGGGCATCTCTCGCGAGAGCACTTTCTCTTTTATCGAGCGCGCCCACGGGCGAGCGTCCTTGTAAGAGAGCAGCGGCATGGGAGCTATATCGTCAGGGCGATGACACCCGGCGCAGTTTTTGAACAGGATCGGAGCGACATCTTTGCTGAAGGTGACGGCTCGCCGCTCTGTCGCCAGATTGTCGGTTGATGAGAAAACGAAAAAGAACGCGATCAGCGCTGTGACCGCCAGAGAGACGGAGTAGAACTTCTTCATCGATGACCTCGCTGGAAGTTTGCAGCCTTGAGGCGGAATCCTCCGCCTCAAGGCTGCAAACCGGGGATGTTACTTCGTCGCTTTGCCGCTGACGGCGAGCGGTCTGATTTGCTTGCTGTCGATTGTGTAATCGATCCACCCGATCATCATGTCGTCGTAGGTCGGATCGCCGAAGCGAATGGCCTTCGTAGGATCAGGGTTATATTTGTTGCGCGAAGAATTGTCGTAGTAAGCAGTCACCACGAGTCGAGTGCCTTTAGGGATAGCGACCGGCTTGCGGAGGTAGTAGACCGTCTGCCAGTTGAAATCATACTTTGGCACGTTGAGCAATATCTCAGAGCGTCCGTCTACATAAAACGCCCTGATCTCCATCGCCGAGCCGCGCAGATGCATGTGCGGCATCATCGTGACCAGATGTATGTCATCGGGCGTAGTCCAGCAGGAGGTCACGCGATGACGCTCGGCTCCGGGCGGGATGCGGAAGTAGTTATTCGAAATCGGGCGGGTGACGAGTTCTTTGTCTGTGGCGCGGGCGAGTTTGAGACCGACCATCGAGCGGTCGCGCTCGACCTGGCCTGCCGCTTTCGAATAATGAACCTGGAAGACTAGCTTCGAGCCTGCGGGAATTCGTTTGACCGTGCCCGGTTCCCACTTGCCCGGATTCATTCCGGGAGCGAAGCCGCACAGCAAAGTGCCGAGATCGAATTCATCCTGGCCGCTGCCGTCGCGCTTGAATCCGCTCCCTCCGCTGGCCATCGCGCACCCGTCATCATAGACCGGAGCGTCTTCCCTGACGCGGGTGAGCGTCCCGTCCTGATAGAAGATCGAGTCGCGTTCGAGTTGCTCGCGGTACTTCTTGATCTGATCCTCGGTGAGCTTAGGCTGGCCGCCTTTTGGAGGAGGCTGAACGAAGGCGATTATGTGATGAACGATCTTGCGATTGCCGGGCCGCGCTTCGGCCATCTGCACGTAGACATCTTCCTTGAAGTTGGTCGGCGCTTCGAAGTACTGAATCTCATCCGGGCCCTGGGCGGCGAGTGTGAACTCCTGCGGCATCTGGATGACGATGTCAGGCTTGCCTATGAGCCAGCCTTCGGCGAACTGGGGCAGGGGAGGCATCTCACGCGGGTCGCCTTCCTTTGCGCCCTGATCGACCCAGGCGGCGATGGTATCGATATCTTTTTGCGCGAGTCGGCGATCATTAGAGAACTCGCCGTGAGCGGGGTCGGCGTGCCAGGGAGGCATCTGGCGCGAGACGACTTTTTCCTTGATCGAGCGCGCCCAGGGCCGAGCCTCTTTGTAAGAGGTCAGCGAGAAGGGCGCAGCTTCGCCCGCGCGATGGCACTCGGCGCAGTTCTGGAAGAAGATCGGCGCAACGTCTTTGGCGAAGGTGATATTTTTTGCATCGCTCGCGCTGATGGCAGGAAGGAAGGCCACGCACAGCGCAATAAGAAAACCGGCGATTGAAAAGGCTACGGCTCGCTTCATACTCTCCTCCTGAAACAGTGTGAAAGGCGAATTCGCCGTAAGAAAATATGCGCCGACTCCGACCGTCAAGTCCAGTCGGAAGCGGCGCAATGCGGTAGAGAGAAAATCTACCTGCTCGCGGTAGATTTGTCTGCCGGAGCAGGCTTGAACGCCTTTGCCGGATTTGGAACCAGCACATCGAACCAGCCGATCATCATCTCGTCGTAAGTCGGGTCGCCCCAGCGAACCGGTTTCGACGGATCGGGGTTGTACTTGTTCTTCGACGAGTTGTCGAAGTGAGCAGTGACGATGACCTTCGTGCCTTTGGCTATGGGAATCGGGTTCTTGAGGAAGTACATAGCCTGCCAGTTGAAATTGAACTTGGGAACCCACAGCAGGGTCTCGCGTCGCCCGTCAGGATGAATGACTTCGTATTTCATATCCTTGCCGCGCAGGTGCATGTGCGGCATGTAGGTGAGAATCTGCGCGTCGAGCGGGAAGGTCTGACAGGCGGTCACTTCGTGATTGTCAGCGCCCGCAGGAATCTTGAATCCCAGGTTTGCGACAGCCGAAGTGAAGATCATTTTGTCAGGCGGCTCTTTGGCAAAGATCAATCCTATCTTCGTGCGATCCTTTTGCGGTTTGTCGAGCGAACCGGCGAAAGCCGAATAATGCATCTGGAACATTATGGTCGCGCCTGCCGGGACTTTCTTGGCCGTGCCTGCCGGCCATACGTCGAGACCCTTGCCCGGCGCGTAACCGGCCAGAAGCTGACCCTCGTTTTCTTCGCCCCCGTCGCCGCGCCGTGTGCGCGACCCCTGAGGAGTGGCGCAGCCATCGTCATTTACGGGCGCGTCCATCTTCACGCGGCGGAGCGTGCCGTCGAGGTACATCATCGAAGAAGCGCCCGCGCGGCGGCCCTGAGACTCCATCTCCTTGCGGCGGGCCATCATTTGAGGAGTCTGAATGAAAGCTATGACGTGGTGAACCACCTTGCGATTGCCCGGTTGAATCTCGGCAGCCTGAATCCAGCGATCCTCGGTGAAGTTGGTCGGCATGAAGAAGTTTATGTAGTTGTCGGGAGCCCCCGGCTCTACCGTCCACTCCTTGTCCATCTCAAGCACAACATCGGGCTTGCCGATAGACCATCCGCCGCTGAGGAATTCCGGGGCGGGAGGCAAATCTTTCGGGTTGCCTTCCTTCGCTCCCTGATCGACCCAGGCGACTACCGTGTCAATATCGCTTTGAGACAGTCGGCAGTCGTTGGTGAATTCGCCATACCTGGGATCGGGACTCCAGGGCGGCATCTCGCGTGAGAGAACTTTTTCCTTGATCGAGCGCGCCCACGGACGCGCATCCTTATAACTGAGTAACGCCATCGGCGCTATGTCGTTTGGCCGATGACACTCGGCGCATTTGTTGTAAAAGATCGGAGCCACATCTTTATTGAAGGTAACCTCGCGCTTGGCTTTGGAATCGGCTATTACCGACCCAAGCCCCATCAAACCCAACACCACAATTGCGATGGCAAAGCCGATTTTCTTCGACATTTTTTT
This sequence comes from uncultured Clostridia bacterium, assembly GCA_964588615.1. Classification (GTDB taxonomy): domain Bacteria; phylum Acidobacteriota; class Blastocatellia; order UBA7656; family UBA7656; genus UBA7656. The sequence continues at coordinate 3,281 of CAZPQE010000294.1, forward strand.
TCTCTCCTGGATAGGTTAAGCTGGACCCGAAACGGGTGAAATCCCGAGCCGTACTATGCTAATTCCCTCCACTTAACAGTGTCAAGTAAAATCTTGAGCCGTCGTGCAGATTTTTATCAAAAATCCTGAGTTGAAACTCATTTTGCTTATGGCGGATTTGAATATGATTTCACAGTCGGATACGCGGAGAGGAAGAAGAAGGATGCAGGAAAAACTTCTTGAGTCGGGTTGAGTATATAAGATACTATGAACACCGCGCCCGAATCGTATTCAAGCAGCCATCATCAGTCGCTCTGTGGTTCGAGCGCGTCGTTGGTTATTCCAGTCTGAGCGATAGCAGAAATGAAAAAGAATAAGCTGTCGGTCGCCGCCGGTTTCGTCCTCGCGCTCTTCTGCGCTCATTTCTTAACGCATCGAGTCGAGGCGCAGAGAGGGTGGTCGGCCAGGGTCGATTTTGTCAGAGACATACAGCCGATCTTTCAGAAATCCTGCTACCCCTGTCACGGTCCCGCGCAGCAGAGGGCAGGGCTTCGTCTCGATTCCAGAGATTCGGCGCTTGCCAAAGTCATAGTTCCGGGCAAAGCCTCTGAGAGCGCCCTCTATCAGCGCATCGCAGGTCTCACGGATCAGGCGCGCATGCCTATGGGCGGACAGCTTGACGCAAGACAGACGGCTTTGATCCGATTGTGGATCGATCAGGGGGCCGAGTGGCCTGATGAAGCGAACGCAAAAAACGTCGAGACGGCCAAACACTGGGCGTTCATCGCCCCACTCCGTCCCCGGCTGCCTGATGTAAAAAGAAAAAGCTGGGCGCGAAATCCAATCGATTATTTCGCGCTGGCCCGCCTCGAAAAAGAAACTCTTTCTCCTTCTCCTCAAGCTGACCGCGAGACTCTGCTCAGACGGTTGAGCCTCGATCTGACGGGGCTTCCGCCTGAGATCGAAGAAATCGATTCGTTCCTCAAGGACAGAAGTCCTGCGGCTTACGAAAAGCAAGTCGAACGATTGCTCGCCTCTCCGCACTACGGCGAGCGATGGGGTCGTCACTGGCTCGACGCGGCGCGCTATGCCGACTCGGACGGCTACGAAAAAGACAAGCCGCGACAGATGTGGTTTTATCGAGACTGGGTGATCGATGCTCTCAATCGGGATTTGCCTTACAATCAGTTCATCATCGAGCAGGTGGCAGGCGATCTTCTTCCCCGCGCGAAGCAGAGTCAGAGGGTGGCCACAGGCTTTCTGCGCAATTCGATGATAAACGAGGAGGGAGGCGTAGACCCTGAGCAGTTCCGCATGGAAGCGATGTTCGACCGCATGGACGCCATAGGCAAAAGCATACTTGGGCTGACCATTCAGTGCGCCCAGTGTCATAACCACAAATACGATCCGATCCGCCAGGAAGACTACTATCGCCTTCTGGCTTTCCTCAACAACTCTGACGAAGCCAACGTCGCCGTCTACACGCCCGCAGAGCAGATCAAGCGCGCCGACCTGTTCCGGCGCATACGGGAAATCGAAAGCGACCTGCGGCATCGCGCCCCGGACTGGCCGCAGCGCATGAGCGCGTGGGAAGAAAAAGTCAGAGGCGATCAGCCCGAGTGGATCATTCTTCGCCCGACGGTGGAAGACATCTCGACCGGAGGGCAGAAATATCTGCCTTTGGAAGACGGCTCATTTCTGGCGCAGAGTTATGCACCAACCAGGCATCGCGCGAAATTCACGGTCAAAACCGACGCGCAGAATATCATGGCCTTTCGACTCGAACTGCTCAACGACCCGAACCTGCCGCTCAATGGCCCTGGCCGCTCGATCAGAGGAAGCTGCGCGCTCACGGAGTTCGAAGTATGGGCCGCCCCCGCCTCCTCGCCCGATAAACCGACGAAGATAGAATTGACCAAAGCGACCTCCGACATAGTTCAGTCTGAAAAAGAGCTTGAGCCGATCTTTGACGACAGATCGAAGCGGCGTCGTGTGACCGGCCCTGTTGGATATGCGATAGACAAAAAAGACGAGACCGCCTGGGGAATCGATGCAGGGCCGGGCCGCAGCAATCAGCCGCGCAAAGCCGTTTTCGCAGCCGAAAAGCCCGTCAGCAACGAAGGCGGAATCGTGCTGACCTTCTATCTCACGCAAAATCACGGCGGCTGGAACTCCGACGATAACCAGAACAACAACCTCGGTCGTTTTCGCCTCTCGATCACCACCGCAGCCGATGCCGCCGCAGACCCGCTTCCATCCTCAGTCCGCGAGATTTTGTCCATACCGCGCAATCGACGCACGGAGGCGCAAATTCAAAGTGTTTTCAGTTACTGGAGAACGACCGTGCCGGAATGGCAGGAAGCGAACCAAAGGATCGAAGAGCTATGGCGCGAGCACCCGCAGGGATGGTCGCAACTGATTATGAGCGAGCGCCAGCGCGAGCGCGAAACCCACATACTCAAACGCGGAGACTTTCTCAAGCCCGACCGGAAGGTGACTGCCGGAGTCCCGGCTTTTCTTCACCCGCTTGCGAAAGACGCGCCTCCGAATCGATTGGATTTCGCCCGCTGGCTGGTTGATCGCAAATCACCGACGACGGCTCGCGCGCTGGTCAATAGAATCTGGCAGTCGTATTTCGGCACAGGTCTCGTTGCGACTTCTGAAGACCTGGGCAAACAGAGCGAAGCGCCTTCGCACGGGGAACTGCTCGACTGGCTGGCCGTCGAGTTTATGGAGAAGGGGTGGAGCGTCAAGAACATTCATCGGTTGATCGTGACTTCATCCGTCTATCGCCAGTCTTCGCGCGTCACGCCCGAGTTGCAAGCGAAAGACCCGTTCAATCGATTGCTTGCGCGAGGGCCGCGCCTGAGAGTTGAAGCCGAAATAGTACGCGACATCGCGCTTGCATCGAGCGGCCTGCTCAACGCGAGAGTGGGAGGGCCGAGCGTTTTTCCTCCCGCGCCTGATTTTCTCTTCCTCCCGCCCGTGAGCTACGGCCCGAAGGTGTGGAGCGAATCGAAAGACGAGAATCGCTATCGCCGCGCGATATACACTTTTCGATATCGCTCAGTGCCTTATCCCGCGCTTCAAATCTTCGACGCTCCCAGCGGCGATGCCTCCTGCACGCGTCGCGCCCGCTCGAACACTCCCTTGCAGGCTTTGACCACGCTCAACGAAACGCTGTTCGTCGAAGCTGCTCGCGCGCTTGCCATCAGGACTTTGAAAGAGGGCGGCTCGACCGACGCGCAGAGGTTGACTTATGCGTTCCGTCGCGTGCTTTCGAGGCGACCTGCTGCCGAGGAAGAAGGCGAGTTGATGGGGTTTCTCAACAAACAGAGAGCGAGATTTCTGGCAGGGGAATTAAACCCGTTGAATCTTGTCGCCGATGATCCCGATAAACCTTTTCCTCTGCCCGCAGGTGCGAGGATCGAAGACGTGGCCGCGTGGACGGCCCTCTCTCGCGTGCTGTTGAATCTCGATGAGACGATAACGAAGGAATGACGATGAAGAACGAAGAGACGAAGCAAATCCCCCGTCGCTGGTTCCTGGAGCGATGCGGCGTCGGTATGGGCGCGCTTGCGCTGCACAGCCTTCTGGCAAAAGCTGGCTATGCCCGTGACAATCCGCTTGCGCCCAAAAAACCGCACTTAGAGAGCAGGGTCAAAAACGTCATCTTTCTTTTCATGGCAGGAGCCCCCAGCCATCTGGAGATGTTCGACTATAAGCCGCAGCTTGCCCGCTTCAACGGCACGCTCCCGCCCGCTGATCTTCTGCGCGGCTATCGCGCCGCGTTCATCAACCCGAATTCCAAACTGCTCGGCCCCAGGTTCAAATTCCAGAAGCATGGTCAGAGCGGAGCAGAACTTTCTGAGCTCCTGCCCCATACGGCGACCATCGTCGATGACATAGCGATAATCAAATCGATGGTCACGGACGCTTTCAACCACGCCCCCGCGCAGCTTTTGATGTCCACAGGCTCGCAGATTTTCGGAAGACCCAGCATGGGATCGTGGGTTCTCTACGGCCTGGGGAGCGAAGCGGAAGACCTTCCCGCTTTTGTAGCTTTCAGCACCGGGAGCAAAGGACCCAGCAGCGGCAACGCAAGCTGGGGCAGCGGCTTTCTCCCTACGGTTTATCAGGGCGTGCAGTTCCGAAACGTGGGCGATCCGGTGCTTTATCTCTCGAACCCGCGCGGAGTGGACGAAAAACTTCAACGCGATTCGCTCGATGTCATTCGCAAACTCAATGAGACGCGGCTCTCGACCGTAGGCGATCCTGAAATCGCCACCCGCATCAACTCCTACGAGATGGCTTTTCGCATGCAGAAGAGCGCGCCTGAACTTATGGACATCTCCAAAGAGCCGAAAAACATTCTGGAGATGTACGGAGCCGAGCCGGGCAAGCCCTCTTTTGCCAACTCGGTTCTGATGGCCCGTCGATTAGTCGAGCGGGGGGTGCGCTTCGTCGAGGTTCTGCACGAATCCTGGGATCAGCACGGCAATCTCGTAAAAGATATTACGAAAAACTGCCGGAACACCGATCAGGCATGCGCCGCGCTGATCAAAGACCTCAAGCAGCGCGGGATGCTCGATTCGACTCTCGTCATCTGGGGCGGCGAGTTCGGGCGCACGCCCATGGTGCAGGGCGGAGACGACGGGCGCGATCATCACCCGAATGCTTTCACGATGTGGCTTGCGGGCGGCGGCATCAAAAGCGGCTTCACAATGGGCGAGACCGACGAACTGGGATTCAACGTCGTCAGCGACCGCGTTCACGTCCATGACCTGCACGCGACCATACTTCATCTGCTTGGCTTCGATCACACCCGCCTGACCTACCGTTTTCAGGGACGCGATTTCCGGCTCACCGACGTGCATGGAAACGTGGTGGAACGACTCCTCGCATAAAAAAACGGGCGGCCTCTTCGTGAGGCCGCCCGGCGATTTCAACCATTGATTTCAAGCATCAAGCGCCCTGGTCGTGAGGCACACTGACCGTCACGGTCTGAGTCTTGACGTTGCCTGCCGCATCCGTGCAGGTGATCGTGATTGTGTAGATGCGACCGTTGCCGCCGCCTGAGCGTTCGGCGCGGAGCTTAACTTGATGCGCATCGATTATTTGCCAGTCAGGGGCGGTGTCGCCATCGCCCGTGCCGTTGACAGGCTCGTTGCTCGACACGCTCAACGAGCAGACTATGGCCGAAGACGGCGTGCAATTGTCACTGGTCGAGTAGTTGACAACGACATCCACCATCTTGTGATTAGGCGGCCAGAGCACGGGCTTATCGACCGAAGCTCCAGTGATAGCAGGCTTCTCGGTGTCGTTGACCGTCACCTTGAAAGTGCAGGTCGTAGTTCCGCCGTCCTGACGAGTCGCCGTTACCGTCACCGT
>CAZPQE010000295.1:0-3142 GCA_964588615.1 uncultured Clostridia bacterium
GCCCGCGCCCGCTGCTGATTTTCATACTGCCCGCTCCACTCGACGTAGTACCCCGCAGGCAGTGAGACTCGCTCCGTGAGAGTCTGCTTCGCCTCTTCGACGAAACTCACAACGTCGCGGTCTCGCACGTTGAGCAGCACAGTCCCGCGCAGCAATCCGTTTTCGCTCGATATCATCGAAGCCCCGTCGACTGTTTTTATGGTCGCAAGTTGAGAGACAGGTATCTGCGCTCCGTTTGGCGCGGGCACGACGAGTTGGCCGATCCCTTCGACGTCGGTTCTGAATTCGGGCGCGTATCGAACGCGGACTGGAAAACGCTTGCGGCCTTCGATGGTGACGGTGAGGTTGGTTTCGCCAATGCCGGTGTCGATGACTTCCTGAATCATCTGCACATCGATTCCGTAGCGGGCCGCCGCCTGTCGATCAATCGAGATATCGATGTAAGGCTGACCAGTGATAGGTTCGGGCGAAACATTGGCCGCGCCCGGAACCCTGCGAAGAACCTCGGATACTTCGCGTGAAAGTTTTTCGATCTCGCGGAGGTCGCTGCCGTAAAGCTTCACGCCGATTTCGGTGCGGATGCCGGTCGAGAGCATCTCGATGCGGTTGATGATCGGCTGCGTCCAGATGTTGGTCACGCCGGGCATCGTGAGCCGCTCGTCCATCTCGGCGACGAGCTTTTCGCGCGTCATCCCCTCCCGCCACTGGTCAGGGGGCTTGAGGTGAATGATCGTCTCGTTCATGTTGACCGGCGCGGGATCAGTCGATGTTTCGGCGCGTCCGGCTTTGCCCACGACCCAGGCGACTTCGGGAAAAGAGCGAATGGTTTCGTCCTGCATCTGCATCACCCGCAGAGCTTCGTTTATTGAAATCGCGGGATCGGTGATCGGCATGTACATCATATCGCCCTCGTCGAGCGCGGGCATAAACTCGCTGCCGATGGGACGCATTCTCTCAATGACGGAGCCGATGACCGGAATGCCCGACGCGCGGGCGCGAAGATCGGGGAGCCAGCTTGAAGAAGTGGCAAGCAACACTGCAAGAGTGAAGAGCGTCACGGCAGCCGAAATAGTCAAGGCGCGATGGGCGAGCGCGAATTCGAGCACAGGGCGATAGACGAAGTTCAGAGCGCGCATCACCCGGTTGTCTTCTTCGGCGTGAAACTTTCCTCCGAGCAGCAGCGTGCATAGCACAGGCACGAGGGTGACGGCGATAATAGTCGCGCCGACCATTGCGAAAGTCTTGGTGAAGGCCAGCGGGTGAAAGAGTTTTCCTTCGCGGCCCGTCAGCGCGAAGACCGGAATGAAGGCCAGAATGATTATGGCCATCGAAAAGAAAATCGGTCGCCCGACCAACCCCGTAGACTCCCGCACGCCTTCCCAAACGCGCCGCCGGTCGGTTGGCGAGATGCGATTTTTTTCCATGTACCGAAAAGCGTTTTCAGTGACGACTATTCCTGCATCGACCAGAACGCCGATGGCTATCGCAATTCCTGAAAGCGACATGAGATTCGAGCTTATGCCCATGTAGTGCATGAACAAAAACGACGTGAGCACGGCCAGCGGCAGCGGAATGGTGACGATCAGGATGGAGCGGAAGTGAAAAAGAAAGATGATGTGAACGAGCGTGACCAGAATGATCTCTTCGGTGAGCGCGCGCTTGAGCGTGTCGGTCGCCCGCAGAATCAAGTCGGTGCGATCATAGAACGGAACGATTCGCACGCCCTGCGGAAGGCCCGCTTTGAGAGATTCGAGTTTCTGTTTTACGCCTTCTATCACCTCAAGCGTGTTTACTCCGTAGCGGGCGATGACCACGCCGCCGACAGCTTCTTTTCCGTCTCGATCCAGCGCGCCCAGTCGAAACGCATTGCCGATTTTCACCTCAGCGACATTGCGCACATAAACCGGCGTGCCGCTGGAAGCTCCAATGACGATGTTTTCGACATCCGAGACCGACTCGATCAATCCCACGCCGCGCACGACAGACCACTGACCATTTTGCTCGATGACGTTTCCGCCGACATTAGTGTTGCTGCGCTTGACCGCATCGACGACAGCCGACAAAGGAATTGAGTAAGCGCGCAGACGATTCGGATCGACATCGATCTGATATTGCTGAACCTCGCCGCCACAGGAAGCAACCTCGGCAACACCGGGGACGGAATTAAGCTGATAGCGGATGAACCAGTCCTGAAGCGAGCGAAGGTCGCGGAGGTTGTAGCCTTCGCCTTCGACCGTGTACCAGAAAATCTGCCCCACTCCTGTCGCGTCAGGGCCGAGCGTAGGCACGACACCTTCGGGCAACTGTTTGGTGACGAGGTTCAATCTTTCGAGAACGCGCGAGCGCGCCCAGTACAAATCGACCGAGTCCTCGAATATGATGTTTATCATCGAGAATCCGAAGGCCGACTGCCCTCTTACGGCGCGCACGCCGGGCAGCCCCTGGAGATTGGTTGTGAGCGGATAAGTCACCTGGTCTTCGACTTCCTGCGGACTGCGGCCCAGCCAGTCAGTGAAGATGATGACCTGATTGTCCGACAGATCAGGAATCGCGTCTATCGGCGTGCGCGTGAGCGCCCAGTATCCCCATCCGGCGATGAGCAGATAAGCGGCTACGATGAGAAAGCGATTCCTGAGCGAGAACTCGATTATGCGATTTATCATAAATCACCATTGCGCCCCTGCTCATTTCGCCTGCACCGACATCGTGGTCTGACCGTTGCCGCGCGATCCCTGGTAAGCGATCCTCGCTTCCCAGGTTCCAGCCATCTCGATGTTGACCTGAGCGCGATACTTGCCGGGAGTGTCAGTGGTGGTGAGCGCGGCTTTGTCGTTCATCTCGGCCATCGCGCCCATTCCGGGCATGTGAAAAGTGAGCGACACGGCCCCGACATCGATCGGATTGCCTGAGGCATCGACGAAGACCAGCATCAGGTCGTTCTCGCCGTTCTTGAGTTCTCCGGTCGCGGAAGCCAGCGAAACGGTCATGTCTCCGGCTTTCGTCGATTTGATCACCTTGTCGCCTCCCAAAGACGGATTGTCACGGCAGGCTGCGGCTACGAGCGAGACGATCAGCAGTATTGAAATCAACACAAGTTTCCTTCGCATGATTTTTCTCCATGAGCAGACAATGCTGCTCTGTC
>CAZPQE010000295.1:3152-8639 GCA_964588615.1 uncultured Clostridia bacterium
GCTCTGTCTGAACGAACCAAACCGACGCAAGCCTCGGCTTGCGCTGCTTTACTTGTCGAATGGATGCACTACGGCCCTTAAATCAGGAGCGCGCAGCATCGCAGGTACGAAGGCTCGCGATGTCGAGAGATGTGATGAGTAATAAGAACCGCAGTACGGGAAGCGATGATTTCAACCGGCGCGGGTTGCGCCTCGGATGGAGCGGGCGCGGAATCGAAGCGCGAAATTATGGCGAGGCTGGTCGCCTGGTTGGGCAACAGCGAGCAGCCTTTGAATCCCGCTCTCTGAGAAATCGAGCCGGTTGATCGGTCGTCGCCTGATTGTTGTTGACAGCAGGAATGCTCGGCGCGAGTTGTCTTATTTATCTTATGACAGGAAGCGACAGGCTCAGGCCCGCAGCAGCCGCGATAAGCTTTCAACCCGCAGCACAGCGCGCAGCCCGCTCCGCCCAGCCACATCGCAATGACTGCGATGGCCAGGCAGGATATCCGTTTGCTGATCGATCTTACGCGCATTGCCAGCATTCTATGCGTCCCGTGTTTTCGTGTCCACTCCTTGGATTCGATAATACATGAAGCATCGCTCAGAGGGCACACTTCCGCCCTCCGGTTCTCGAAGCGATGTGAACCGCAGGGAATTAAATTCTCAGGATTGAAAGTTTGGGAGGCGATCTCAGAGGCCCTTTGGCGGCTGCCCGAAGCCCGGTGTCGATTGAGAAGTCGGCTATAGAAAAAGAATTGATCACGACGGGTTGCGCAAGCGGCGCGTCGGTCAGCAGATGAAAAGCATTGGCTGCGGGCATCATCATCGATGCTGAATCGATGTGGCCGGGACACTTCTGCGAACCCTGACGAGTCGGCTCCGGCGCGCTCTGTTCGTGGCAGTGATTGGTCGTGGAAGCCTTCACGGGTTTTGCGCAGCCGTAGAACGCGCAGTTGAGATCGCACACCTGCGACCAGGCGAGCGCCGTCGCCAGAAGTATCGTCGTCGCTATGGTGATTGTTGATCTTGCAGCGCGCATACGCCAATGAGTCTAGCAGCGAGATTGAAAGAGCCGCAAGAGTGGATATTTGAAGTCACGCAAACACGCTCTCATCGATTTCGGCGAAAAACTCTTCGTGCAGCGAGCGCGCCACCTCATCGACTTCGCTCTCATCGATGACGAAGGTCAGGTTTATCTCCGACGCGCCCTGGCTGATCATATTCACGTTGGTCTTCGAGATCGCGCCGAACAATCGGGCCGCCACACCCGGCGTGAATTTCAAATTATCGCCGACCACGCACACTATCGCCTTGTGTCGCTCGACGGTCACTTCGCCTATCCCTTCGAGATCGCGCTTTATGGCATCGAGCCTTTCGGTCGCATCCAGAGTGATAGAGACTGACACCTCGGAAGTCGTCACCACATCTACGGACGTTTGATGGCGTTCGAAGACATCGAAGATCGCGCGCAAAAAACCGTAGGCCAGAAGCATTCGCGTCGAGGAGACGTTGACTACCGTGACGCCGCGCTTGAAGGCGATTGACTTGATGAGGTTGCGCGAGGGCTGCGGATTAGCGACTATCAGCGTCCCTTCGCACGACGGATTGCGCGTGTTGTAGATATGCACGGGTATCTTCCTCTCGACAGCGGGCAGGACGGTGCTCGGATGAAGCACCTTCGCGCCGAAGTATGAGAGCTCCGCCGCTTCGCCAAATGAAATGACTCTGATGCGGCGAGCCTCCGGGACTACGCGCGGGTCTGTGGTCATCAGCCCATCGACGTCTGTCCATATATCGATGGATTCGGCTCCCAGAGCCGCTCCTATGATCGCCGCCGAATAATCCCCTCCTCCGCGACCGATGGTCGTCGTCACTCCGTCCGGCGTGGAGCCGATGAACCCCTGAGCGACCGGAACGCAGCCCGCTTCGACCAGCGGCAGCAATTCCTGCCGGGCGCGCGCGTCGGTCTCGTGCTGATCGGGGGCGGCGGAGGTGAAATGATCGTCGGTTATCAGGAAGCGGCGCGAATCGACGAGCCGGGAGCGGACGGCGCGAGCGCCGAGAGCCGCCGCAACCAGTATGGATGACAACCGCTCGCCGAATGAAACTATCGCGTCCTGACTGCGCCCCGTCAGTTCGCCCAGCGTGGCGACAGACCGCGCCAGCCCTTCAAGCTCTGAAAACAGTTCGTTGATTCGCTGCTCCGCCCAACAGAGCGAGTATTCTTCCGACGCGATCGCTTCTGACAAAAGCTCGCGCGCGCATTCGATGTGTCGACGGCGAAGCTCTGCGATCAGAGAAGCGGCTTCTTCAAACTTTCGCTCGCGCGCAGTCGCAGCTATGCGAAGCAGCGCATCGGTGACTCGCGCCATGGCGGAGACGACGACGACCGGATCGCTCGCCACTCGATCTTTGACGATTTCAACTGCCCGGTTTATCGCGGCGGCATCCTGCACCGAAGTGCCGCCGAATTTCATCACGATCATAATCAGTCTCTGAAGGGTCGCACAGGTACAACAGGCTGCCAGCCTGTTGACGCCCTGAAATGACGAAAATTTGAAGAACCAGCAGGCTAGCAGCCTGCTGTACATTTTCTGAAGAGATATCAGAGGTAGGGCGTCAGTTTTTCACTGACATCTCGCCTCTGACATCTTCTTTGCGATCACCCGCACAAGACGGAGCCTCCGTTGACGTTTATCACTTCACCCGTGATGTGGCGCGCAAGGTCTGAGGCCAGAAACACGATAGGCCCCGCGACATCATCCGCCGTAGCCACTCGACCGAGCGGAATGGCCGAAAGTATCTTGTCAATCTCGCCCGGTGCGTGCAATGGCTCGCTCGACATATCGGTGTCGACCCATCCGGGCGCGACCGAGTTGACCGTTATACCATAAGGGCCAAGCTCCGAGGCCAGCGATTTCGTGAGCGATATGATCCCGCCTTTGGACGCGGCGTAATGCGAATGATTCGCTTCGCCCCTCTGACCTGCGGTCGATGACACGGTGATTATTTTTCCTGCGCGCTGACGCTTCATGACGCGGGCGGCGAAGTGGCAGCAGGCATAGACGCCTTTGAGGTTCACATCGATTGTTTCCTGCCATGCGCGTTCGTCGAGTTGATCGATTGAGCCGCCGGTCCAAATCCCGGCGTTGGCGACCAGTATGTCGATTCGACCGAATTCAGTGAGCGCGATGTCGAAGAGCGCCTTCACATCCTCGAAGCGGGACACGTCGGCCTGAACCGCGATGGCGCGCGCGCCCTGCTTCCGAGCCTGCGCGGCCAGCGTATGAGCCTCTTTTTCGTGATTGAAGTAATTGAGGACGAGCGATGCGCCGAGGTTGGCCAGTCGGACAGCGGTCGCCGCGCCTATGCCGCGCGAGGCTCCGGTTATCAGGGCAACCTTGTTGCTGAAGTCTATCATTTATGCTTCTCCGAAAAAGTCCGACAAGCTGCCAGCTTGTCGTGTTTTCGATTTTCGTACTCTCAGGACATGGGCAATCTGGCAGATCGCCCGACATCGATAAACGTCCTGCCATCGGGACACTCTGACATAATGAAATCGGCCTGGGGAGCCGGTTTCGCGTCAACCGCCTGCGATGGCCGGGACTATCGAGACTTCGGCTCTTTCGGGAACCTGAGTCGAGAGGTTGTCCAGAAAGCGAATGTCTTCGCCATCGATGTAGATGTTGATGAAGCGGCGAAGCCCGCCCTCTTCGTCGCATATCCGCGAGCGAAAACCAGGGTATCGCTGCTCGATGTGATCGATTATTCCCTGCACGGTTTCCGCTTCGACTTCCACCGCGTCCTGATTGCCGGTGAATTTTCTGAGCGGCGTCGGGATGATTACCCAGTTCGACATCTGATTATCCTCCTGAATGTTTTGGATCGTTCAAGCGGTCGCTGCCGGTTGCGTGACCGCCTCGACGAATTTCGCAAGGCGCGGTTCGATCACCACCGGCGGCGCGAGATGAATCGCCTCCTGAGTCTTGAGACCGTTTCCGGTGATGGCGATAACCGTAAGCTCGTCTCGACTGATGCGCCCCTGAGAGATGAGTTTCTTCGTTACTGCGACGGTCACGCCGCCTGCCGTCTCGGTGAATATGCCTTCGGTCTCGGCAAGCAGGCGAATGCCCTCGACGATCTCTTCATCGGTCACGTCATCGGCCCAGCCTCCGCTTTTTGCGATTATCCCGGCAGCGTGATAACCGTCCGCCGGATTTCCTATAGCGAGCGACTTTGCGATGGTCGCGGGCTTGACCGGTCGAATATCGTTTGTGCCGCGCCTGACCGCCGCAACTATCGGATTGCAGCCTGCGGCCTGCGCGCCGAACATGCGAGTCTGAACATCGTTTTCGAGCAGGCCGAGGAGTTCGAGTTCCTTGAGACCCTTGTAAGTTTTGCTGATGAGAGACCCTCCAGCCATCGGCACAATGATGGCCGAAGGCGCGCGCCAGCCGAGTTGTTCGGCTATCTCGTAGCCGAAGGTTTTCGAACCCTCACCGTAAAACGGGCGGAGGTTGACGTTGACGAATCCCCAGGGGAAACGGTCGGCGATCTCGCTGCACAATCGATTCACGTCGTCGTAGTTGCCGCGCACGGCGATGACGCGCGCGCCGTAGATTTGAGTCGCAGCGATCTTCGCCGCTTCGAGGTTTTCGGGGATGAGTATGTAAGCGGGCAGACTGGCGGCGGCAGCATTGGCGGCTACGGAATTGGCGAGGTTGCCGGTCGAGGCACAACCCACGGCTTCCAGGCCGAACTCGCGCGCCTTGTTGATTGCCACCGCCGTTACCCGGTCTTTGAATGACAGCGTGGGGGAGTTTACGCTGTCATTCTTGATGAAAAGGTTTTCGACTCCGAGAGCGCGCCCAAGTCTTTCAGCGTGGACGAGCGGAGTCGCGCCGCTTGCCTGGCCTACGCAGGGGTCGGTTTCGAGCGGAAGGAGTTCTCGATATCGCCAGAGATTTTGAGGTCGGGATTTGATAACTTCGCGCGCGAGAGCGCGGGAGATGCCGTCATAATCGTATTCGATTTCGAGAGGGGCGAAGCAGTCTTCGCACCCGGCTACGGGTTGTTTTGGGTATGATCGTCCGCACTCGCGACACTTCAATCCTTTGACAAAACTCATTTCCTGATTCCTCCTGAGAGACTCGCGCAGGTCGCGGGGCAGAATGAAAAAGCCCCGCGCCAAATCAGCGCGGGGCTTTGAAATTCCTCCGGACTGTTTAGCAGTTTTTAACGTGGAGCAATTAGCCTTAAATCGCCACGTTCGGTTGTAAAAGACCTGAATGAAAAACCCTGCGCTAAACTGTCGCAGGGCTTCTGAAAATCCTCTTGCGGTTTAGCACATATTTTACGTGGAGCAAGCTGCTTCAAATCGCCACGTACAACTTTCGAGGGCTTAGAGTACACTCAAATGGCGACAGGTGTCAACAAAATTGTTCTTATCACATGAGAGTTTCTGATTTCGCCCGCTCAAGGAATGCCGAGTATGAGGATATTCGA
>CAZPQE010000296.1:0-8614 GCA_964588615.1 uncultured Clostridia bacterium
AAACCTCAACGGCGAGATCGCCCTTCAGGGAGACTTCCAGCCCGGCACTGGCAGCACTGGAGGAGGCGGAGGAGGCACACCCGCGACGGTGACGAGAGAAGCGCGGTTCAATCGCATCGGAGGCGACCCTGACGCCGAAGGCAAGGCCAAGATCAGAAGCGAAGAGGGCCGCGAGGAATTCGGCGTCGATCTGAGCAAACTCGAAGCAGGAGCGGTTTACAAAGTGGTCGTCGATGGATTCGAAATCGGCAGCTTTCAGGCCGACGGCTCCGGCTCGCTCAAGCGCGGGTGGAGCAGCAGAACTGAAGACGGCTGGCTTCCGCTTCCTGCTCAGATAAGACCGGTGACAGGCATTCGCCGCGTGTTGATTCGCACCGCTTCGGGCGCGGTGATACTGGCGGCTGAGTTTTCGACCTGATTGCGACGCCCGGACTCTTGCGCTTCAGACCGGTCGCTTGAAACTTTTCTCGATGTCGCGCAGCCCGTAGCGGATTATGATCGGGCGACCGTGAGGGCAGGTCATAGGGTTTTTGGCCTTCATCAATTCGTCGATCAACCACTGCATCTTTTCCATCGTGAGCGGAAAGTTGATCTTGATGGCCGCCTTGCACGCAAGCTGCGCGGCTATCTCGTCGCGTATGTGCTCAAGGGTGAAACTGCGCCGCTCGCGCTCCACTACTCCGAGCAACTGCTTGACCAGCGCCAGCACATCTTTCGATGAGAGACCCGAAGGCGAGGTCTTTATCGCAATGGTTCGGCCCGACAGTTCCATCGCTTCGATGCCTATGCTGTCAAGCTCTTCGCGGACTATCTGGAAGGCTTCCATTTCGGAAGGGCTGAGGTCGAGCGTTTCGGGAATGAGCAGCGGTTGAACATCAGCCGGGCGCGAAAGCCGAGTGTCGCGGAACTGCTCGAAGAGCACCCGCTCGTGAGCCACGTGCTGATCGATCAACAGCAAACCTTCTTCATCAGTGGCGACGATGTAGCTGTCTCGAATCTGGCCCAGCGGTTTTATCCCATGCCCGAATCCCGGAAGAGCCGCTTCCTGGCTCGCCTCGCTTTGCCGCCCGGTCGCGTTCTGTTGCGCGGGAGCCCCGGATTCAGCCACAGCCAGTTCCGCAAACAACTCATCGACATCGACTGACCCAATGCTCTCCTCATAGTTCACTCCGCGCTCCTGATTTGCCGAAGTCGGTTCTTCCAGCGGAGAAACTTCGCGGCTTGCGGAAGTGACGGGGCTTTGCGACTGGCTGGCGCGCGCTTCGGCTCTGTGTTTGAGGAGCACATCGAAACGAGATGGCGGAGTCTGCTCGCTGTCTCGATCTACCGTGCCTGTCTGATCGAAAGACCTCCGCTGCTGCGCTTCTTCTTTTCTCTCAACGCTGGGCAGTTGAGTTACGGGATGTGTCGTCCTCAAAGCTTCAATCACGGCATCGCGCACGAAAGCGAGGACGAAGCTCTCGCGCAGAAACCGCACTTCGGTCTTCGCCGGGTGGACGTTGACATCGACTTCCGAAGGAGGAATCTCTATAAACAGCACAGCAGCCGGGTAAACGCCTGCGGGCATCATCGAGCGATAAGCTTCGGTGATGCCCCGGCCTATGAGTTGATCGCGGACGAAGCGGCGATTGACGAACAGGTACTGCGCATCACGCGATGATCGCTGCTCCTGCGGATTGGAAACGAAACCGGTTATGCTCAAGCCCTCGGCTTCGTGTTTTACGGCGACCAGCTTTCCGAGCAGGCTGCCTCCCAATACCTGATAAGCGCGGTCTTTGAGCGACTGCACGGGAGTGACGCGAATCGCTTCGCGCCCGTTGTTGACGAGCAGAAACGAAGTCTGAGGATTAGCCAGCGCGTAATGCTGGACGAGGTTGGTTATGTGAAAGCTCTCGGTGGCATCGCTCTTGAGGAATTTTTTTCGAGCGGGGATGTTGAAGAAGAGGTCTTTGATTTCGATCTCAGTGCCGCCGGGCCAGGCGATATCGCGGACGGCGACGAGCTTGCCTCCGTTGAATTCGACCTCGGCTCCCGCTTCTGTCTGCGCAGTCTTCGTTCTCAGAAACAGGCGCGAAACAGAAGCTATCGAAGGCAGAGCCTCGCCGCGAAATCCCAGCGTGGTGATGTTGTCGAGATCGTCCGCGCTGCGAAGTTTCGAGGTGGCGTGTCGCTCGAAAGCCAGTATCGCGTCATCGCGGGTCATCCCTTCGCCGTCATCTACGAGGCGGATGAGTCGCTTGCCGCCCGATTCGATTTCGATATCGATCTTTCGCGCTCCCGCATCGAGCGCATTTTCGAGCAGTTCCTTGACAACCGACGCGGGTCTTTCAACGACCTCGCCAGCAGCTATCTTGTTTGCCACCGAGTCCGGCAGGACTCTGATTTTGGACATCGTTACTTCTCGAATTCGACGCGGGGATGCGGGGACACGGAGACGCGGCGAAAAATTTGATTTCGGCTCGCCGCGTCTCTCCGACTCCGCGTCTCCGTGTCGCTAGGAACGCACCCATCCGTAGAACGCATTGCTGCGCTGGTTGCTGGTTTCGCGGTATACGGCCTTGATCCGGCTCATGTAGTCTGAGGGGATGGCATTGCGTTTCTCTTTCACATCGATCTTGTAGACGCGCGCCGCGTTGAGTCCGAGTATGAGGTCTTTGTCGCGGCTGGTGAGCGGCTTGTAGTTGAATTTTTTCTGCATGTCTTCAGGAATCTGAAAACGGCGGAACGCTTCGATCTGCCACTGAGGCGATCCCCACCACAGCGAGTCCGTCCCCCAGATGATGTGATCCGATCCGAATGCGTCAAGAAGCTGACCCAGCAAATGGGCCGCCAGAGCCGGTTGCATGGTGGCCGCAAGCCCGAACGAACTTCCGATCTCGGCGTACACGTTGGTCATCTTTGGGTTCTGCTTGCGGTCGCGGCAGAAGTCCGTCGTCCATTCGAATGCGCCGTCTTCGCCTATCGGCGAATGGAGCCGCGTGTGCGCCCCGGCCACAGTCAGGTTGGATTTGAAACCTGAGTGATAAATCACGAAAGTGAGATCGGGGTTGTCGAGCGCGGCTTTCTTCACATCTCGCGGATGAGAATTAGCTTCGTGCTGTCCCGTCGAAGGAAAGCCCTTGTGAACGCTCATGAGTTTGATGCCGAGCTTTCGCGCCTGCTCATAAAACGGATAAGCGACTTTCTCTTCATCGAGCCACCAGGGCTGACCCGTTGAGCCGGGCGGAGTCGTGTGCGGGTAGAGCTTCCACGAAGAATGCTTGTAGGTTTTGGCTTCGAATTCCATGCGGTCGAAGAGTTGCTGCTTCGAAGCATAGTGATTGGGCGCGCAGTTGCTTTGCGCCAGCACCCGCGTCGAGCCTGCGACCTGATTTATCCAGTCGCGGCTCTGAGCCATCAGCTTCGACGGCAGCACCGAGGTCGGGCCTTCCTCTTTGCCCGGCACGCCGCTGATTATGCACATAGTCGTGTCTGAGTCGAGGAATATCTCTTTGACGAAGTTCTTGAATGCGTAGGAGTCCTTGTCGTTGGAAAGCTGAACGCCGAGGTCTCGCACGAAATCGAAAGCGCGAAATGGAAGCACTATTCCTTCGCGGACGTGATGCGTCTGCACGTCGATCACGAACTGGTTCTTGGGCCATCGCTCGTCGTAGGCCGCCGCTTCCCAGGTTTCGGCCTCGACGACATTGAAGAAATCGCCGAAGACCCGGTTCATCGCCACGAATGCGGTGGCCATGCCGCAGCTTGTGCGGAGGAACCGGCGACGATCCATGCCGAGTTTTTTGGCGCGATGGTCGGCCATCTCATGAATCAGATGTTCGACTTTTTTCTGATCCTCGGTTTGCGGCGGAGGATAGAATTCTTCGTTCGATATCGCCTGCGTCGGTATGGGCGATGAGACGTTGGTGCGACGATCTTTGATGGACTTTGGAATCCACATAGAGCCGTTCCTCCTTGTCTTGATTCTTATGTGCTGACCAGTTCAGAGATAGCACAACAGTTGAGTGGTTGCAACCGAAGGCCTAATATTCGCACACCCGACTGTGAGCCTCGTAAGGCTTTCGCTCTTTGAAAGGTTCGGCCTTGTGGCAGATCAGACAGTACTCGGTGCGAAGCCGTCGGCGATGGATTTCCGCGCTCGCCGGATGCATGCGATGGCAGGAAAGGCAGGTGAGGTCTCGTTTGCCTGCCAGAAGGATATCGCGGATGTTTTGCTCGATGTGGGCATCTACAGGATTTGCAGCCTCGCGCGAGAAGTCGAACTGAAAATCCCTGAGCAGATCATCGCCGCTCGTGAAGTTGTTCGGAAAGGGACGGCTCGTAGCAAGCGAGCGACCGCCGCGAAGGTGACACTGCCCGCAGGCGGAAGCGATCATTTCGGGCGTCTCTCCGGCTTTCTTTGCAAACCGCATGAACGCCGAGCCGTCGGTGTGACGGTTGTTGTAAGGGCCGTGACAGGTTTCGCATCCGACGAAGGATTCGAAGGGCGCAAGCGTCTGCGGGTTTACTCCCGTCATGTGACAGCCGACGCAGCGAGTCGAAAACTTCTCTCTGTCCCATCCCGCTTTTTTCTCCGATAACCACTGAGTCGCTCCGCTTCGCGCATCGCGCTTCATCGTCACAGAAAGTATTTCGAATCGGCCATCGTCGCCGCGTCTGAGGAATCGAGTGGCGTGTCTGCCTCCCATCACGAATCCTGTGTCGCGGGCGAATTTTTTGTATCGAGCATGCGAAGCGAGCGATTCGATTTCCGGCGCGAGTTTGATCTGTTGATACTTGTCGCGCACGGTCAGAAAGTGCGCATCTTTCTGCCAGACTGCGCCGACCGTAGCGCGATGGCAGAACAGGCATTCGTCTCCGCCCGAAAGCCGGGGCTGCTGCGCCGAAGAAGCGCGATCGAGAGAAAACAGAACGATCAGGCAGATGGCCGCCATGAACGAAACCAGAAACTTGATATTCGATATCGAGCGCATATTCTGTCCGGTGATAATATCACGCGCGCGCATTTATGAGTTGCCCGACAGCGAGGCGTTCTGATATGAAACCGTGCGGGAGGAAACAAGGTGATAAGACACGTAGTGTTTTTCAAGTTCAAAGCCGAAGCCACCGGCGAGCAGTTGGAAGCGGCTTTCGCCGCTCTGCGCGCCCTGCCCGAAAAGATAGATTTCATCCGCCAGTTCGAGGTCGGCAAAGACGTTCTCCATTCGCCGCGCTCGTGGGATGCCGTGCTCGTTTCGACGTTCGACGATCTTCAATCGCTCGACGCTTATGCCCGTCACGAAGACCACCTGCCTGTCATCGACCTGATGAAAACGGTATGCGAGTCCGTAGGCTCGGTCGATTTCGAGGTCGGTTGAATCACGAAGAGCCTGTGTGATCGTGGATGATCTTCCAGCCGTCGGGAAACTTGCGGAAGACGAGCGTGAACAATCCGCCCGCCTCTCCCTCGCTCAACTTCAGATGCCAGCGCCCGCGAACGAACGCGCTTTGAGGGCCGAGCACTTCTATCTGAAGCTGGTCGAAGGTGAGAAAGCCCATCTCGCGGCCTTCGCCCTGATATCGCTTGCGATATCTTTCGATGGTTGCTTCCCACCCGGAAGTCTTCGTCGCTCCCGAATAAAAAGTCAGTTCGGGCGAGTTCCAGTATCCCTTCATAAAACCTTCGAGGTCTCGACGGTTCCACGCCTCGACCTGAGCGTCGAGCACTGCGCGCACCTGGCTTGCTGTCGGCGCAGGCTTCTTCTGTCGAGCGATGGCAGAAACAAAAATCATAGTGATCGCCAGGATCGCGGTGATGATTTTTCGTGAGCTTGTCATGTCCTCACCTCTTGCGGAATGGTCTGTTTGTCGAGCGATGCCCGACCGGGTAGAATCGAAAATTCTTATGAGCGAACCACTACAGCGCGGCTGCGAGTTGTGCGGGTCGAGAGCCGCGCGCGAACTCTACAACGCAGGCGACAGGCTTGGCAATCTGTCTTTCACCATAGCCCTGTGTGCAGGCTGCGGCGTGCTGCGCACTCTGCCTGAAATGCCACACGAAGAGCGTGCCGATTTTTATCTGGAGGAATACTGGGGCCAGCAGGAGCCTTCGATGGAATGGATCAGAGAGTCGCAATCGGACAAGACGCAGTTCATCACGAAATGCGGGCTTGCGGGCGGGCGCTTACTTGACGTGGGATGCGGGGCGGGATTCTTTCTTCGCGCGCTCGATGAAAAAAAATGGGATCGCTCAGGAGTCGAGACCGGAGCGGAAGCCGTAGCGACGGCCCGACGCGCTTTGGGAAGCGACCGCATTTTTGAAGGCACGCTCTGCGATTGCGCGCTTGAAAGTTCGTCCTTCGATGTCGTGACCTTCTGGTCGGCGCTTGAGCACACCAACGAGCCGCGAGCCAACCTGACGGAAGCGAGGCGAATAATCAAACGAGGCGGGACATTGATAGTTCAGGTTCCGAACGCGGCCAGCTATCAGGCGCGTATTTTTCGCGGCGACTGGTTCGCGCTCGACGCGCCCCGCCATCGCTATCACTTCACGCCCGCGCGCCTCTCCGATCTGCTTTCGGAAACCGGATTCGATGTGCAGCGCGCGACATACTTTTCCCGCGCGCACAACGCGCACGCGCTCCGCCAGAGCCTCAAATCGAAGCTTCGCGCCGAGAAAAAAGTTTCAGCGGGGCGAATTCTTTTTCTGCTCACCATCCCTTTCATCCGCCCCGTCGATCTGTTGATGAGCGGCCTCCGATTGGGAGCGACTCTCACTCTCTCGGCGCGCGCGGTTTGATCGTTTGTCATTGGTCATTTGCAACACACAAGTGACGAAGGACGACTGACAGCGGACTAATCAAAAGGCGTCAGATCGCTTCTCTTTTCCATCTCTTCGAATACTTTGAACACCTCGCGGTCTGTTCTTTTCGCTGCGAGTTTTTCCTGGCGGCGGCGGCGAAGGATTTCTCGCAGGCAGCCCAAGGCTGCGAAAAAAGAAACGATGAATCCCGCCTCAAGCCTCAGCGGGGCGGTCAGCGCGAGCGCAAGCGTCCACAGAATGTGCCAGGCGAAAAGTCCATAGTCATGAAGATCGATCCAGTGATAGATGAGGCGGTTTCTTTGTTGAAGCCGCCGGATTCGATTCCCGTCGAGCTTTCGCATAGTCGATGACACGCGATGATGAACCACCGACCGGGGTTCATAGATAACCACCCATCCGCGCTTCCACGCCCGGTAGCTCAATTCGACATCTTCCCAGTAAGCGGGCGAAAGCAGCAGGTCGAAGCCTCCGGCGTCGAGAAATTTTCTGCGGTCGAACATCGCCGATCCTCCGCTGGCGAAGATGGAATAGAGCGGCGCTGTCGGCTCGGCTGAAGGCGTGAAACTTCTATGCACGCGTATGAACCCTTTGGCAAAGCTGCCGAGCTTTCCCGCCCCGCATTCTTTCCCGGTTTCGAATTCAAAGACTCGGCAGTGAACCGCGAAAACTTCCGCACGGTCGAAATGCCCGACCATTGGGGCGATGGCTTCGAGGTCTGTTTCGACATCGTTGTTGAGCAGAAAGACCAGATTGTGCTTTGCCGCAGCCAGCCCCCGGTTGCAGGTTATTCCGAAACCCAGGTTGGAAGGATTGCGAAACAATCTCAACTCAGGCGCGGATGTATCGGTCGAAGCACTGCGGTCTTCCTCTTCGAATCCCTGACCGATGAGCCACGAGACGGAGTCGTCCGCGCTGCCGTCATCGACTATGAGGATTTCGACCTGCGCGCCTGTCTGAGAGATGTAGTGCCGGGCGGAAGCGATGACTGAGGGGAGGAATTTTTCGAGCAGTTCTCTTCCATTCCACGAAGGGATGACTATGCTGACGTTCTCCTTCCTAAGAGTCCGGGGTCGAGAGTCTGGAGTCTGGAGTCCGTCATTTGCAGTCATCTTCTTTTTTCATGCTTTCAGAGTATCAACAGGCTGGCCGATGGTTCCGCATTAACGGCGCTTCTGAAATAGCATCGTTCAATGGCGTAGAGTTCTGGCTCCTTTGGGTCTGACGGGGTTTGCTCTGCGCTCCAGGGCTTCGAGGCTTGAGTGGCTGCCGATTGCGACCAGCGCGTCTCGCTCCTCGATTACGGTGTCCGCCGAAGGATTGAAGATCATCTCTCCGTCGGCGCGCTTGATAGCGATGACGATGACCCCGTGATCGGAGCGAATGCCGGTGTCCTTGAGGGCGCACGCAATGAATGGGGATTCGGGGCTGATGCTTATCTGCTCCATTTCGAGTTCGAGAGCTTCGGTCATCGTGGCCAGTTCCATGAAGTCGGCGACCGCAGGGCGAAGGAGCATCTGTGCCATCTGATTCGATCCGGTTATGGCGGGAGAGACGACCTTGTTGGCTCCGGCCTTGAGCAATCGTTTGAGCGCGGCTTCATCGTTTGCGCGGGCGACTATCATGATATCTTTGTTGATGTCGCGGGCCGTCAGCGTGATGTAGAGGTTGTCCGGGTCGGAAGACACGGCGCACACGAGGCCGGCGGCGCGCTCGATGCCGGCAGACTTGAGCACCTGATCGTCGGTGGCATCGCCCATCAGGACGAGGTATCCGAGAGAGAGCAACCTGTCAGCGACCGCTTCGTCGCTTTCG
>CAZPQE010000297.1:0-8597 GCA_964588615.1 uncultured Clostridia bacterium
GACGTCGCCCAGGAACTCGCCCGCAAGCCCTGCGGTCGCGCCGCCTGCTCCTCCGCCCGGAATGGCCACTATCCCACGGCCTCCCTTCTTGCCCATGCCGACGCCCAGCGCGCCTACGGCAAACAATCCGTCGCCGCCGTTGCCAGCGGTGCTCACCCCGCCGATCAAACTCCCGCCCGTGCCGCCTGATCCGCTGGAGGCCGAACCGCCGAAGCCTACGACACCCACTCCGCCCGGGGAAGTCGAAGCCCCCGTGCCGCCGAGCGACAACAATCCACTGCCGCCGCCAATAGCATTATTGGCAGCGCCGCCGACGGCGAAAAGGGCAGGGCCGCCCGCGGCAGTGTTTGTGACAGTGATGACGCCGTTCCCATTATCTACATCGCCCGTAAGAATCAGCGGAATGGCAAGTCCGAGCGGCGAGGCAGGAATTCCTTCTCCACTCAGCGTGCCGTTGTGGACAACAACTCCTCCGGCAGTCGTCTGAACCGAGCCGTCGGGAAATTTGATTCCGCCCGCTGTCGATTCGATGATGCCCAGCACGGTGAGTGGCGAAGTCGGCAGCGTCGCGCCTATTCCTACTTTGCCGTCCTTGTCTTCGGTGATGTTGGAATCGCCCAGCGTGGATGAGCTCGTCCATTTCGTGATTCGCCCTTTGGTTCCGCTTCCCGTCGCGTTGGCAGCAGCGGGTTGAGTCGTCTGAGTCGATTGTTTGTTGTCCTGTTTCGTCGATTGAGCCAGGGCCATATTCAATGGCAATACGAGCATGGCGAATGCGCAAATAACTTTCTTGATCATTGATTCCTCCGTTTGAGTTTTCGATCCTCGATCAGGAATCACACGGTCGCGACAGTGACCGGATTCATGATCGTCTTTCAAGATGACAAGATCATTCAGGAAAAATGTTTCAGTTGATTCTTCCCGACGTGATGAGAAAGAGATGAAACGATGCGTCTGCCGACAGGCAGCCGGCTTGTTGGCGAGTCTATCGTCTGTGGGTCATGCTGAACCCGGAAAGCGGTCGGAGCGCGCGCCTTGACGACCGCATATCTCCAACCGCCTGCAAGGTTCTATTTCGACTCTCCGCCTGCTGAGAATCTGCTCTTGCTGGAGAGCGGCGCTCAGTACATTACGACTCCGGTTCTCGTTCCTTTTACAACTACCGAGAGTTTGCAGCTTCCTGTGCAACCGTCTTTGGATTTCATACAGGAAATGGTGTCGGCCAGTATATAAGCCTCGCAGCCGCCCGTGCCGCTCCAGCAATCGCAATTCCACGAGCCGCCGACATTATTGCCTCCGCCTTTGATCCTTGCGACCGTAACCGCGCCATTGCTTTGCTTGACGAACTTGTAGCCCGGTTTCACTCTGACCGCGCTGCCTTTGATTTCCACCCCTTCCAGGCCGTCAGGCAAACGCTTTACGAGGGTCTTCTCTTTGAACTTCGCGGCCTGACTGACCGGTTGCGACGTTTTAGTTTTCGCTTTGGGCGTTTGACCGCCTGCGCATATCAGCGATGTCAACATCAGAGCGACGATAAAAACTATGTTGATATGTTTCATGATATTCACCTTTTCTATCGATGAGTAACGAGGAGGAATTCACGGGATCGCGCGAGGTGATGAAAGAGAGATTACATCGCCTCGCGCTCCCGCCTGGAGGCTGGATCGAAGTGTCTTACGCCTGCTTCGTTCCGCCGCGAACGATGACTATGATCGTGCCTTTACAGGGAACGATGAGGCAGACGCGGACGCCACCGACTGTAACGCAGATGCGGCAGTACCTGACCGCTTTGGAATAAGTTGCGGGAAGCTCTTTTCCATTCTTGTCCGTGACCACCCAGTCGGCGATCTTATCGCCTTTCACTCGCGCAGAGAGCTTCAACCCCTCTGGCCCTGTGTAGACATGGTTCAGCCCTTCGCGGAACTGCTTGTTCTTGACCGCAGGAACCAGGTCGATCTCTTTTGCTTTCTCCTCTTTCTGAATCGTCACTGCGCGAGGCTTGCTATCAGAGAATGCGGGAAGCGAAGGCAGCGCGAGGGCTGCGATGAGAAGCAAAAACCCGATCCCGGTTTTGGCCAAAAGTCGAAGCCTGCGGGAAAGTTTGTTATCTGCTGACGGTTCACTCTGTTGATTCTGGTTGTGTGCAATCAGATTCTCGTTCATATTCAATCTCCTGATAAGTTTTCTTCATACTGAAATCCGCTCGCTATATTCTGGACATGCCTGCTGCGAGCGAGAGCAGGACATTGACACTCGTCAATGCATTGCTGAATCATCCTTTCTCCTGCGTCCATTCTCTCACCTTGATAAGATCGATCCGAAAAAACATTTCATCTGCTGTGCGCGAAACATCTGTCAGCCTCAGCCTTTTACTTTGAGTCGCTGCCGGCAGCCACGTCGCAGCGCGGGGAAGCGGTCACGTTATTAAAAAACGGAGCCAACATTTTTACATTGCCAGTCTCCGCAGATTCGATTCCATCCCTTTTTTTCGTCGTTCCATATCCAAGTGCAACTTTTCGCCTGGCAGGTTATGGCTTGCGTGCCCACCGCCTGGCCCAGCGTGTTATGCACAGGATAAGACCCATAAGCGGTCGGACACTTCGTGGCGTCGCACGCGCCGCCGGTCTTTTCAACAGCAGCTTGTTCGGGAATGACCAGGATGTCGTATCCCTTGAGCCTGACGATCTCCAACTTGCGCCTGCGCACCCAGGCCCGCACGGCAGCCTCCCCCGAACGCGATTTAACCAACTCCATGAGTTCCTTCCTCATGGTCGGCGTAAACCAGTCGCCCTGATCCTTCTGCAGTTGTGGCGCGGATGAACCGGGAGCCTTCGATCGTGGCGTTTGACTGTAGGTGGAAACCAGCAATGCCAAAACCATCGCGATGACTATACTGATGCGTTTCATGTTTGTTTCTCCTTTTCATACTGAGATCGAGCCGACGCCATCAGATGAGCTACTTGCTCTCACGTGTCTGATTCGCGCTGCCCACTTTGATAAGCTCGATCCGAGAAAATATTTCATCGAGCATTCGTCTGCTGTGCGCGAAGCATCTCCTGGAGGGTCAACTATCGGAACCGCGCGATTCCGCGTCTGATGGCTGCTAACAAAACCCGGAGCGCGTTGCTCCGGACATGTTCATTGGGCTTGCATTCTGACAGTTGCGCTTTGTGGATAAGCTTCTGTAGCTCGTAGTACTCCTGGTCATCTATGGCGTTAAAGACATGCTCGTCAAGTTGGTTGTCAGTGCGCTCGCCGTCGATGACAGCCGGAATCGTGGCTTCTTTCGGGATATGAATGCGATCACTGACTATCGCAAATTCGAAATGGCGCGGCTGGCCTGTGGCATAAACTATCTTCATGATCTGCTCGCTGCAAAAGCGGCGGCTGTGTCAGTAGCCCGACCGTCAGACTTGATTGCAAAGTAAAGCCCTTGCTCACGCGCGGGCTACCGACACGTTCAGGTGAGGGAGCGAGGCAAAGAGAGCTTTCAAATTTTGCCTCGCCCTCCCGCGCCAGACGCAGGTTGAATCGAAACGTCCTACGCTTTCTTCGTCTCATTGATAGGCTTGACGATTATGCTGTCACAGGGAACGACGCGACAGACTCTCTTGCCGGTCTTTGCATTTTCATAGCAAAGTATGCATTGCTTCTTTTTGGCCGATGCGGAATAAGTCGAGGGAATCACCTTTCCGTCCTTGTCCGTGACTATCCAGCCGGCGATCTTTCCGTCTTTGACCCGCGCAGAGAGCCTTGTCCCATCAGGCTCCGTATAGACGTGGTTCAGCCCTTCACGAAATTGCTTGTTCTTCATCATAGGAACCAGGTCGAGCGATTTTTCTCCGGAGTCATCTTTCTGCGCCGCTGCCTGTTTACTCTGGCGATGATCGGAGAATGCGGTAAGAGAAGGCAGCGTCACTGCCGCGATGAGAAGCAAAAACACGATCCCTGCTTTTGTCAGAAGCCGGGGCTTGTTTGAATGCCTGCTGTTTCCATCTCGTGTTGATTCACTGCATTGATCCGAGTTGTATATGTCTGGATTTTTGTTCATATCCAATCTCCGTTTTTCAATCGATTTCCGTAATACAAAAAATCCGCTCACGACGGGCCGGAGGTGATGATCTTGCTGCGAGCGCGAGCAATGAGCGTCGTCGAAACAAGTGAAACTTCCTTTCTCCTCCGGCCCGTGACACCCACGTCGATAAGATCGATCCGAAAAAACATTTCATGAGGCGGAGCCGATGACTCTGACTCGCATCTCATGATGGAAACGGGCGCCGATCAACGCATCGTCGCCTCGATTTCATAGGTTCGGATTCGATTTGGGAGCGAGCATCTCTTCAAGGCTTTCTTTCTTCACTCCTGATAGTCTCGGGTCGCCGTTTGAGAGAGGTGCGGTGAGCAAACCGGCAAAGTGGACTTTGCAAGGTTGAGGACGAGAGCAGAAAGAATCTTTCCGCTCTCGTCCTCACCGAAGCTTATAGGGGAGGAGCGATCCACATAACCGGGCTATGAGTTGACCAGGTGTGGTTGCGGCCTCCCTTGCATGTGTTATTGGACTGCGGGCAGCAACAATCCGATCAGAATAGCGATTATCGCTATGACCACCAAATACGGGCGCATAATATCCTCCTTGTTAATACAAGCTGCGCGCTTCGCGCGCGGGCTTTATTATGGTTGGCGGAGCCGTTTGGCTGCTTCGCCGTCATTTCTGACTTCACCAGGTTTCTCGCACTCGGCGGCCCGGCCTTAATTCTTTTTGGCTTTCCCTGATTTGGTATCGGCCACTGGTTGTCGCCTGGGAGTTGGACTGACCGACACATCCTGCACCTTATCGGCGATGGGCGCTCTAATGCCAAGAGGTCGGCTGCCTGCCGACTTGGTCGCGCTGCAGACGTAGCGTCTGCCCACAGCATCCCAGGTGACATCTTTGTCTTTACAAACAGATTTGCACTTCCCGAAAGTGCTGCTCTCCGGCCCATCGATGCGCTCGCAGTTACTGTCGCCAACGTCCTGACCCTTTACCGGTTTCTTCGTTTCGGCCAGGGCCGAGGTGAGCGATTGCGATGAAATCAATGCCGTAGCGCACAACAGAGCGGCGCTGACGACCGCGCAAATTATTCTGAAATAGTTGTTTTTCATAATCTTCTCCCCTGTTAAACAGTTTCAAGCCGCGCGAAGCTCGCGGGCTTTTTTATTCCTGGCAGAACCGGTTCGTCACCGATTGCTTCGCCGCCGTTTCTGACTTCGCCGTCCTGCATCGTCAACATCCCTTCACTTCCATGAGAGGTTTCAGCAAAAACATTTCATAGCGGGGGTGTGGTTTTTGGCCGGAGGCAAATCTATTTGAGAGAGAGAAGGAAGAAGAGGACGGATTGCGGCAGCGCAGACCGCCGCTTTAGTCGGGCAGGCTCTCAGCGTCTTCCGTCGAGGCTGGCCCATTCGCCCGCCTGGATGAAGCTGGCCCAGTAAAACGGATGCTGGCGGTCTCTGCGACGGAGCATCGAAAGCTGCACCTGTCGGAGCGATTCGCCTCGCCCCAGGCCCTGCTTCAGGCTTTTGTAATAAGCCGTCATCATCTCGCGCGTGACATAATCGCTTACCGGCCACAGGCTCATCACAAGCGACTCCGCGCCCGCAAGCACGAACGCGCGGCGAAGGCCGTAGACTCCTTCGCCATATTTGACTTCGCCCAATCCTGTGTCGCAGGCCGACAGCGTGACGAGTTTCGTCCCCCATAGATTCAAGCCCGATGCTTCCATCGCCGTGAGTATGCCGTCGTCTTCACTGCCTTTGCGCAAATTGGCGCCCGCAAGCGCAAGCCCGGAGCGCAGCAGAGGGTTTTCGATCTTCGCGCCTGCGGGAGTCAAAAAGAAACCGTGCGTGGCTATGTGCAGAAGACGCGGCGCTTCGCTTCGCTTGAGCGAAGACTCTGTAGCCTGTCGTCCCACAAGAGCGTTGACTTCGGGAAACAGGGATTTGATAGCTCTGGCTTCCTGCGCAGTGCCCGCGAGCGGCGCGAAATAAACGCTCGACAAATCGGTCGCATTCCTGATGCCTTCTCGTTTCCCTGCGCGGGACCGCGCGCTCAGACCGTCGGGCCTAGCCGTCGAAAGAGGTTCGCCAAAAAACGGGTCAGCTATGACCAACGATGAGCTATGCCCCGCCCTGGCCACCTGCAATCGCATCAGGTCGCGGCCACTGGTCAGATAAGTGAACGAGTAACGCTCGATCAAATATCGCCCCTTCTCATCGACCAATGCCTCGAATGGAATCAAGTTGAGCGCGCCATCGGGCGAGATGAGCAATTGACTTGCGTCTCCAGCGAGCGCGCGAACCTGTCGCATCACCTTTTCATCCAGCGCGCGCGCGCGTTCCCGCGCGTCGCGCCTCGACGGGTCGCCGAGCGCCTCTCGCAGCAACCCGATGCTCTGGTCAATGGCTCCGGCCTCGCCGAGATCGAGCCAGCGGATTTCTCCCGTCTGCCGCAGAACGTAAGCGATGTAACGAGGCTCTCCATAAGCCTCGCTGTTGCTTTCGGCCTTAGGATCGAACGGGCGATAGACGGCCATCTCTATCAGCGCGGCATCAGCGGGAATAGCTGCCTGGACTGCGGCGAGCGTCACCGCCTGCGACCCGGCGCGAAACTCCGCGCTGCGACGGCTGATTTCGGATTCGAGCCTCTCTTTTCGCTCTTCCAGATCGCCGACTGTTTTCTGATGCTCTTCGAAAGACAATTGCTGAGGCCCGTTGAGCACCAGGCGAGCCAGTTGCGAGGTCGTCTCGTTGTATCGCTCGATGATCGATTGCTCTTCGGGCGTGGATCGCTGTCGCAGGGAAGCGAAGCTTTCCGACATGGCATCGAGCACGCGCCCTTTGCGCTGCAACAGGACGAGAGCGGCCAGCGCGCTTGCCGTCGGGTCGCCGGGCGCAAGATCGACGTTGAGCGAGATGGTTCGATCAGTTCGCTCGGCGACCCCGTTGAGATAGGACAATTTCTGTCGCTCGGACCCTATTGCCAGATTCATCTCGATGTTGCGCTCGATGACCGAATCGACGCGCGATTGAAATTTTATGGCCTCGGCGATGTCGCCCCGCGCAGCATAAGTCTTGGCGATATTGCCCAAAGAGAGCAGAGTCAGGGGATGGTATGGCCCTCTGGTCTTCTCCGAAATCCGCAGCACTCGAAGATGGGCTTCGAGTGATTTCGCATACTCGCCTCTGGCGCGATAGATGTTGGCGATGTTATTGAGAATTATAGCCAGGCGGGGGTTTTCGGGCCCGAAGGCTTTCTCGACGATTGCTATCGCTTTCCGGTAATTCTCTTCCGCCCTTGCATAGTCTTTTCTCTCGCGGGCGATTATGCCGAGGTTGTGCAGGCTCACTACATAAGAGATGTTCTCTGGCCCTAGAGTCTTTTCATAGACCGCCTGCGCGCGCAGCAGGAATCGCTCGGCCTGCTGATAATCTCCTCTCCCGGTGTAAAGAACCCCTAAATCGTTGAGCACATTTCCAACGAAAGGATGGTCTTCGCCTTCGGCCTTTTCCGCAACCGTCAATGCGCGTTGAAGCAACTGTTCCGATTTTTTAAGGTCTCTCGTAATCTGCGCCAGAGTGTGCAGGCATCTGGCCACGAAAGGGTGTTCGGACCCGAGCGTCTTCTGGCTGATCTCAGCAACGCGCTCGGCCAGCGGCTCTGCTCTGGCAATTTCATTCGCCTCATAGTAGACGAATGCCAGCGATTTGCCGATGACGATAGTATGCGGATGCTCATCTCCCAGAGTTTTCGCGCTAATGTCCAGGGCGCGCTCATACAGCTTTATGGCGCTGGCAAACTGCTGTTTATCGTCGTAGTAGCGCGCAAGGTCGTATAGCAGGGTTGCGACGAAAGGATGTTCCTTCCCTAAAACATTTTCGCCTATGGCTAAAGCTCGTTCGATGCGCTGGCGGGCGTCTTCATACTTTCCGGCGAGAGAAGCCTGATTGGAATCAGCTTCGAGTTTGCGCGCCTGGTGGAGTAAACGGTCTTTTTCGGTGGCCGGGCGAATTTCGGCAATGCGAATCCGGTAGCTGGCTGCCGGGGCGATCTTCGAGCCTGCTTCGACCATCAACTCATATCTTCCTGTTGACTGGGCGACCATATCGACTTTTTCTTCGCCCTCGCTTCTGTATTCGTCGTTAAAAGCCAGGATCATCTCTCCATCCACTCCGAGCAGACGGACAACGACATCTATGCCGCGCTGTTCGACGAGGACGGCGGCGTACTGGCCTTCCACGAGCGTGATTTGATAGCTGTGGCTCTGCCCGCCAGCGAGTTCACCTTCTATCGGCTTGCCCAATTCAAGCGCAGATTGTGAGGAATGTCCGCTGCCGAGCGCAGACAGAGCGGGGATTGCAAGGATCAGGTACATGAATCTGATTGATGAGGGAATCGTCATCACTTCCTCCTCCGTGATGCCTTTGATGCGATCAGAAGCGACGCCGGGATGTTATCAGGGAATTATTTTTTAATCACGCTGAATGTGTAGCCTGCGACCGCTTCAGATGCGCCGCCTGCCGCGATGCCCGAAACAGTGAGGATGTAGCGTTGCGACTTC
>CAZPQE010000298.1:0-8569 GCA_964588615.1 uncultured Clostridia bacterium
AAACTCTGGTCTTTACCTCTTCATGGGGATAAAATGCAGGCAAATAATTTCTAATAGTCATAGCGGGAATACAGGGTTACGCCCCTCTGTATGGTTTAAAGGCCCCGGGTTCTCAGGAGCAGTTCTTATGGTCAAACAGAATTGGTTTGTCCGATCGCTTGATGAAGCGCGTCGCTCTCGCAACCTGCTGTTGAGCGTCGCGATCATTTTTTCCCTGTTCATTTTCGCCACCCTGATACTGCTCGGCAACGGTCTATCCCGCACCTCACTGACCATCTTCCTGGGTCTTATGCAATTGCTCTCGGTCGCCGCCGCTTTGATGTTGCAGCGGCGCGAGATGCGCAAAGCCCTCAAAGAATCGGGCGCCGTAGATGACGTCGAAGGGCAAAAACAGATCGAGGATGCGCTGCTGGAGTCTCACTCCATGCTGCGCTCGCTCATCGACAGCCTGCCTCAGAACATACTCTGCAAGGACGCTGATGGACGCTTTGTTTTCGGCAACAGGAATTTCTGCGAGATTCTAGGCAAGCCGCTCGACGAAATAATAGGAAAGACCGATTATGATTTCTTCCCCGCCGAGCTTGCCGAAAAGTACGTGCTCGACGACAAATCGGTGCTCGAATCCGGCCAGACCAAAGACCTGGTGGAAGAGCACGTCACCCCGGACGGCAAAAAGATGTACGTCCGGGTGGTCAAATCTCCCAGAAAGGATGCACAGGGAATCAC
The DNA here is from genome assembly GCA_964588615.1 of uncultured Clostridia bacterium. Lineage (GTDB taxonomy): Bacteria > Acidobacteriota > Blastocatellia > UBA7656 > UBA7656 > UBA7656. Next base: position 727 of record CAZPQE010000298.1, read on the forward strand.
TGTGGGATTGCAGGGAATATTCTGGGATGTGACGGCAGAGACGATGGCTGGAAAAGGGCTCGAACAGGAACGCGAGCTTCTCCATGCGCTGATGGATTCGATGGAAGACGTGATCTATTTCAAGGACAGAGACTGCCGGTTCATCAGGGCCAACAAAGCTCTGGCAAGCAGGTTTGGGCTGACGGACCCGGCTGACCTCATCGGCAAATCCGATGCGGATTTCTTCGGGATCGAACACGCTCGAAAAGCCTACAACGACGAACAGCGCATAATCCGGACGGGGCAACCGCTCATCGGCATAGAAGAAAAAGAGGACTGGGAAGGCAGAGAAGACACCTGGGTGTCATCGACCAAGATGCCTCTCAAAAACAAGGATGGGGAAACGATCGGAGTCTACGGAATCAGCCGCGACATCACTGAAAAGAAGCGGCTGGAAGCGGCCATGCAAAAGAACCTCATCGAACTGCTGTCGGTCGTCTCTTCCATATCGGAAGGCGATCTGACATTGCGCGGGGCGGAAGGCGAGGACACCATAGGCCGGATCGCCGGGTCGATAAACCGCATGCTCGAAGGTTTCGGTTCAATGCTCACCCAGGTGCGCGAAATCGCCCTGTCGGTTTCTTCAAGCGCGACCGAGATACTTGCGGCGTCAGAGCAGATAGCAGTCGGGAGCGAGCGCCAGGCAGACGAAGTTGTGGGCACATCGAGCGCCGTAGAGGAGATGGCCGCTTCGATGACCCAGGTCTCTCGCAATGCCGAAGCCGCCTCTGCCGCCGTCCGCCACGCGCTGACTGCGGCCGAAACCGGAGACGCCGCCGTGCGCGACACTACAGAAGCGGTTATGAGAATAAGCGGCGCGGTGGAACAGACTGTAGAAAAGATGCGCGTGTTCGCCAAGCGCAGCTCGGAGATATCGGAAATCATCGACCTGATAAACGGCATCTCCTCGCAGACCAATCTGCTCGCGCTCAACGCCGCCATAGAAGCGGCGCACGCCGGACAGGCGGGCCTCGGATTCAGCGTCGTGGCCGAAGAGATTCGCAATCTGGCCGAACGCTCCGCTCAGGCCACCAAAGACATTGGCCGACTGGTCAAAACGATTCAGAGCGAGATAGTCGAGGTGCTCTCGGCCATGGAAGGAGGTATGAAGGAGGTCGAAAGCGGCGGCCTTCTGGCCCGGCAGGCGCGTCAATCTTTGCAAAATATTTCCGAAGTGGTCAGGCAATCCGTCGACCTGATTGAAGAAATCTCTCAGGCTTCCGATGAGCAGGCCAACATGACGAGGAACGTGGCTGTAGCCATGCAGACTATTTCGAGCATAGCCGTAGAGGCATCAGCCGGAGCGCACGAGACCAACCGCACTATCCAGGGACTAGTCGATTTGTCCGAGCACTTAAACGAAGCCATACTGCGATTCAAGATAGATGACTCCTTTCAGAGCGTGGCCAGATGACGAACCGCGCGGGCGTCATCCGCCGGTTTTCACTCCCTGATGCCGGGCCTGGATTGTGATTGAAATCCCTTCCCTTGCCTTCCATTCAACGATCCATAGCACTCAGCCGGAAGATTGCCTCATCAAGGCAACTTCAATTTTCGATAAACGGGTCTTGTGATAGACTAGAGGCGAATTTGAACCTTGCCCCGCCTGTTTGCGTAATCGGGCAAGAGGCTAATCGGTCAGGAGGAGAAATGTGGCAAAGAATTAAGCGGCTGTTCCGCGCCATCTTCGGCGGCATAATCGAGAAGGCCGAAGACCCGGAGTTGATACTGCAACAGACCATCCGCGACATGCGCGAGAAAGTTCCTCAGATGCAAAACAACGTCGCGCAGGTGATGGCCACTCAGAAGCTGCTCGAAAAAGAGGTCGTCACCCTCGAACGGGAAATAATCGACTACGACGCCAAAGTGAAGGCAGCCGTCAAGCAGGGCCGCGACGACATCGCTCGCACCTACATCACTGCGCTGCAGGAAAAACAGATCGCCATGGAAAGAGCCAAAGGTCAGCTTGAGACCGCGACAAAGGCGACTGACCAGGCCAAGAAGTTCCTGCAAAACTACATCCTTCAGGTCAAGAAGCGAACAGCCGAAGCCCAGCAACTCGTCAACGAGGCTCGCGCCGCCAAGATGCAGGAGCAACTCGCCCAGACTATGGCTTCTTTCCAGGTCGGCGATGACGCGGGCACCTTCGACGAAATGCGCGAGAAGATTCAAAAGCGCGCAGCATCAGCCGAAGCGCGGATGGACCTTGCGACCAGCGGAACCGAAGCTCAGATCATGGACATAGAGCGCGAATCGCTCAACCTCCAGGTCGAAGATTCGCTCCTGGCCTACAAGCGTCAGATGGGCCTCGTACCCGACTCGCCCGTTTCTGTGGGCGACGCGGGCCAGGAGAAAACGCTCGGCCCGTCGGAGAGATCGAAGGCGCTGGAATAGAAAGCCGGATCGCTCAAACTTCAATTCGCGCTGTTGAAACCTGGCGCTGACGCGCCTGTGCGAGCAGGGTGTTATGGCTGAGAAACCCAACTATCTGAAAGAGGCGATCAGGGAACCGCTCAATATCTGGGGCGTGGTCGCCTGCGTCGCCACATCGCTGTTCGTCGCCACCCAGGACATCCCTCTGATCACTTACTGGATGCCGCTGGCTGCCGGAGCCGCGCTCGAAACCATGTACCTCATCAGCGTGCCTGCCACCAGCGCGTATCGAAGGTTGGTCGATAGCCGACAGCGGAGGCGCGAGTTGGCCGAGCGCGGGCACAAGCGCGAAGAACTGGTCAAAGGATTCGATCCGCGCGAGCGCGAAGCAGTCGAGTACCTCCGGTGGATGAAGAATCAGATTTACCAGAACTACCGGAAATTCACTCACTCTTCAGACCTGCCCGACCACATCCAGAAGCTCGATCACATGTGGGACAAGTATGTCGATTTCCTCGACATCTACCGCCGTCGCCGCAACCACATGCGCTCGGCCAGCCGACAGACTATACAGAACCAGATTCAACAGGCCGAACGCTCCATCGCCAACGCGCCTGATGAGAGTACCCGACGGCTGTTTGAAACCAACCTCGAAATACTTCAGAAGCGATTGAAGACCTACGAGGACATCGAAAAATCGATCAAGCACGTAGAGGCGCAGTTGCAATCCATCGAGAGTTTCTTCGCGCTGGTCAACGATCACGTCATCACCATGCCCACGCCGGAAGCCATCTCTTCGATTGATTTCGATTCCGTCCTCTCTTCGATCGAGATCACCAAAGAAATACTCGAAGAGACCGCTCCGGTCTTCTCTCAACTCGATTTCGCCGAGCGCGGCTCCGAGTCCAATTTCAGAGGGCCGGTCGCGCAACGCCAGTGAAGGAGCAGGGGTGAAGTGGTGAATGGGAGCAGGTGTGCAGGGGAGCAGGGGAGAGTGGGAGGTCGGTATACCGACCACTGACCACTGACCACCGACCACCGACCACCGCTTAAAAAGTATGTCACGAACAAGACTGATGCTTGACGAAATAGATCAGCTTCCCGCATGGGCCGCGCGCATGGCGCGCAAATACTACGCGGGCGAAGCGAGTCACTTCCTTCTCTACAACAACATCTATGATCTGGTCTGCTCAGGCGGCGATTACATGAGCCTGCCCAATTACCTCCAGCGCGAGATGGTCGGATCCAAACACCTGATTACCTACAATCGCAGCGAGGGCATAAAGTTCGGCTCCTCGGAAGCCGAGCGCGCCTTCATGGCTCAGTTGCGGGTGGCCGAGCCGCTTCTGGGCCGCGACGCGCTCAAGCAGTTGCCCAAAGACCCTGGCCGAGCCCTGCCGCTTATCGAACATTTTCTGCTCTACGGCGATCAGGTGGCAGTCATCATCAACTTCCTCGACACCATAATTCCCGCAGGCGAAGTCAGCTATATGTCGGGCGAGGACCGGACGAACGTGGTTTCGCTTCAGAGATGGATAACCAGTTCGCGGCTGTTGAAGAAAGACAACATCGTCATTCTGATCGCCGAAAGCGTGGCCGAGGTTAATCCGCGCATACGCCAGAATTCCCGACTGGCAGGCATAGAGATTCCTTATCCTGATGAAGCCGAGCGGCTGGAGTTCATACGCTATCTTCGCGGGCAGTTCCCGCAGCTTCAGTTGGAGGTGGCGGAAGATCAGATTGCGATGATGACATCGGGACTCAATCGCGTACACCTGAATTCGCTCATCCGCAGTTCGTCGGTTGACGCAGAAGGACTGACCCGCGACCGCGTCCGACAGAAGAAGAAAGAACTGATCGAGGCCGAATGCGTGGGCCTCGTCGAATTCGTGCAGCCGCGATTCGGGCTCGATTCCGTTGGAGGCATGAACAAGGCGAAAGAGTACATGAAAGGCATCGCCGAGACCATTCGCGCGGGTAACACGGAAGAAGCGCCGATGGGCATTTTGATTTCCGGGCCGGTCGGCACGGGCAAGACTTTTCTTTCAGAGTGCTTCGCGCACGACTGCGGACTCAACGTGGTGGCTTTCAAAAACTTCCGCGAGCGATGGGTCGGATCGAGCGAAGCGAACCTGGAAAAGATTCTAAACCTGCTTCAGACGCTTGCGCCGATAGTCGTTATAGTCGATGAAGCGGACGCGACTCTGGGGTCGAGGGATTCGGGCGGAGATTCTGGAGTTGACGCCAGGATATTTTCGAAGCTCGCGGCCTCGATGGGAGACACCCGCAATCGCGGGCGGATTCTGTGGATACTGATGACCTCGCGGCCCGACCTGCTGCCGATAGATTTGAAGCGACAGGGCAGGGCCGAGGAGCATATATCGCTGTTTTATCCCGACTCGGAAGAAGACCGTCAGGCGATCATCGATGTGATGTTGCGAAAAAACAAGATCGAGCAGGAAGTGAAAGACTGGTCGCCGATCACGAAAAACAAGCTGACTCTTTCGGGAGCCGATATCGAATCGATGTTGATCCGAATGCGAAGAGTGGCGCGGATGGCCGGGCGCAAATCGGCTGCGCAGGAAGATTTGGAAAAGGTGGCGGCGGAATTCAGCCCGGCGCGAGACGAGATGGCCGTCGAGTATCAGATATTAGTTGCAGCCAGAGAAGCGACTTCAAGAGATATGGTTCCCGAAGCATACAGGAATCTGACGCCGGTGGAGTTGAGCCAGCGCATAGAGCAGCTGCGCCCGTTCGTGAGGTAGGGGTTATGAAACAATTCAAGGTCATCATTGAGAAGCATACTGATGGGTACGTTGCATATCCGCTCAACCTCAAAGGAGTGGTTGTGGGACAGGGCGACACTTATGAAGAAGCTCTTGCTGATGTGAAATCGGCCATTCGATTTCACATCGAAACATTTGGCACGGAGTCGCTCGATCCCGATCCGTCTGTAATCGAGGCTTTCGTGGCTGAAGCGGGAGTGGCTGTGTAATGACCAGGTTTCCCATTGACGCTCCGAAGGCAAGAGTGGTCAAAGCCTTCGAGTCTTTGGGATTTCGACTTGTTCGGGATCGAGAGCATATAGCGATGGTTCGAGAAAATTCTGATGGCACTCGCACTCCATTGACCATGCCGGGTCATCTGCGCATCAAGGGATCGACTCTGAGAACGATTTGCACGCAAGCCGGAATCTCACGAGATGATTTCCTGAAAGCTTATGAACAGAGTTGAGCCAGCGCATTGAGCAACTGCGCCCGTTCGTGAGATAGCTGCGGAGAAAAATGATCAAGGCATCTGTTTCAAAAGTGAAGGACAATTTTTCCGAGTACATCAAAAAATCGGGAAAGGAAGAAGTAGTTGTGACTGTGCGCGGGCGTCCCGCTGCGGTGATCATAGGATTCGAGGATGAAGACGACTGGCTGGAATACAGTTTGTTGAAAGATAAGAAATTCCTGGCGCGAGTTTCCGAATCCAGGCGACAGCACAGAGAAGGAAAGTATAAGACATTGGAAGAACTGCCTTGAAAGCAGGCGCATCCTTCGATCCTGAGCAGGCTGGTAGAAAGCCATCTCCTCCCACACTGCAATGACCGACGAGTCGTTTTCCAGAGAAGAGCTTGAAGCGTTGAGCCACGGCGCGCGCCCGACAAAAGGAGAGCTTTGCCTCAAGTGCGGTTCATACATTCCGCAGTTTGAAGACATCAATAAGGAAGACGATGACAGACTCCAGAGACTTCGAGAAACCCGCGATACTCGCGCGATCAGTGAGCTTATTCGACTCACTGGCTGCCCTGTTTCTTTCGCAAAAATCTGGTGGCTTCATCCGCACGGCTCGGCTCACGAAGACCGCTCGACTCCGTGTCCTTTCTGCGGACAGCCACTGCGAACAAGCGAAGCGAAACAGTGCCGTTATTGCAAACGTGACTGGCACGATCCAGACAACATAACTTCTCTTTTCGGATAATCAGTGCGTAAGACCTGTAGGGGCTTGCCGCGATGGCTGCCCCGCATTCAGTCTGCAGAATGTTTCAGTCAAAGGCGACCAGAGGCGGTCGCCCCTACGAGAGGTTTCATTTCTTCTCCAACTTCAAAACGCGCGCGTTTCAGCCTGTCTTTCTGCCTTATACTATTTTTTTGCGCATTAATTTCATCAGCGCAAAACCAGAATAATATTTCTCCAAACCTCCATCAGTGGGGCGCGGTTACGCTCTTTCACGGATTGCCCTCCGATCACGTGCGCGCTATCGCTCAGGACAGCGACGGCGTGATGTGGTTCGGAACCGACGCGGGGCTTGTTCGCTATGACGGTCGCCGCGTGCAGAGAATCTCTATCGAAGGGCTTGCCTCCCGGCCTGTTCGCGCTCTCAGGTTCGATGATGCCGCGCTCTGGATCGGAACCGACGCGGGCGCAGCGCGAATAATCAATGACGATTTCAAACTCATCTCCGAAACCGAAGGCAAGTCCGTCACCGCCATCATCTCGCCTCAAACAGGTCGCGCTGTTCTCACGACCGAACAGGGCGCACTATTCGATTGCTCTCTCGCCGCTGACGGCTCGATTGCGGTGAAAACTACCGGCCCGGATGAAAATCCGACGCTCCGCATCGAATCGCTCGGCAAGCCTCTTCCCCTTACTGCTCTTGCAACTGACGGCGACGCGATCATCCTCGGATCGCGGAGTCGCGGACTCATCTCGCTCCGCGATGGCAGGGCCGATGAGATAGCCATTCGACCCCGCCCTTTCTTCATCGAAACAATCGCCAGAGACGCTGAAGGAAAACTTCTGATCGGCGCTCAGACTTCATCCCAAGACAGCGGACTTTATGACTGCTCAGACCTCAGACGCGCGCAAAAAATCGGATTGGGTCTCGGCACGGTGACATCGATTGCCTTCGATCAACAGGGCGAAATGTGGGCAGGCACAGACCAGAAAGGCGCGTTCCGATTTAGCGGCTATCAGCAGATCGAGCATTTCACTTTCGAGAACACAGCCGGGGGACTCCGATCCAATCGCGTCTACTCGGCCTTCATCGACCGCGAAGGCGTAGTCTGGTTCGGCACTGATCGCGGAGCGTGCCGATTCGACCCTTTCAGCTTTCGAAGCGAAACCGTCTCCTCTGATCCTGAGAGCAACTTCGTCCGCGTCCTCTTTCAATCGAAAGACGGGCGGCTGTTCTGCGGAACCAATCGCGGGTTGTTCGTCCGCGACTCTTCGGTCTGGCAGCAGATCGATGAACTCAAGGGCAAAACTATTCACGCAATCAGCGAGGATTCGCGCTCTCGCCTGCTCGTCGGAACCGCTTCAGGTCTGTTCATCTCCGATGAGAGCGGGAGTTTCAATCGCTTTTTCGAAGGCGAGATCATTCGCGCAGTCGCCGAATTTCAGAGCGCGATCTACATCGCAAACCCGGGGCGCGGCGTCGAGCGAA
>CAZPQE010000299.1:0-8554 GCA_964588615.1 uncultured Clostridia bacterium
CGTCATCAACCGGAAATCGAGCCCCATCTGTGTGATCGTTTCCTTCACATCTTCGCGCGCATTGCCCTGCTGAATCCCGTTGAAGTCCTGTCGCATCAGGTCATCGATGCGAGCGCGCGCCCACAGCTTGGCAAGCACATCGCGGCGCGGCTCCGTTTGAGGCAACTCTACGGCCAGATCGCGCGCAAACTCGCGCCCGGCGGAGCGCCCGCGCAGGCGAATCACTCCGCTTCCTCCGCCTGTGTAACGACCCGTTATGACCACAGGCTTCGCGCTGAAAAGATCAGGTATTCGACGGGGATAAACATCGGCGACTGGCAACCCCGACCAGTCAATCGAGATGTCGGTCAAGAGTGGACTGCGCACTCTTTCATGAAACCTTCTGGCCGCAGCCGAGCCATCGTCCTGCAATGTGACATACTCGACTTCGCCGCGACCTTCTTCGGCCATCTTGTCCAACAGAAACCGATTGACCGAGCTGCCGATGCCGAATGAAAACACGCGCGCGTTGGGGTGTTTCTGAATTTCGGCGACGATCTCCATGTCGTTGCCCACATAGCCGTCGGTCATAAAGCAGACTATGCGGACGTGCTCCTGCGCGTCCGACGGGTCGAGCGCGGCGCGAATGGCTTGCATCATCTCGGTTCCGCCGCCGCCCTGACGCGATGCGAGAAACGATTGAGCTTTTCGCCGGTTCTCTGCGGTCGCGGGCACTGGCTCAGGGAAGAGGATGTGGGTGTCGCCGGCAAAGGTGATGAGGTTGAAAGTGTCCTGCGAATGAAGCCCGTCGAGCGCGTGTCGCATCGCTTCTTTGGCTTTCTCTATCGGGAAGCCCGACATCGAGCCTGATGTATCGATTACGAAAACGAGTTCTTTCGGAGTCACATCCTCATCGGTCACGCGGTCGGGCGGCTGGAGTATCATCGTGAAGAAGCCGCCGTTCTGGCCGTGATGCGCGAGCACCGCGTCTTCGATTTTTCGGCCCGCGACATCATATTTGAGAATGAAATCCTTATTGGGAATTTCCGCCTGATTTTTCAACCGGACGAACGCGCTGTGATTGGTGGGGCGGTCGATTTCGATATCGTGGAGAGTCGAGCGAAGCGATTCGACGGGGACGCCCGCGTCGAGCGCGACTTCGATCGAGATGTCGTGACCTGCGCGCGTGCCTTTGGGGGCGACCGGCGGAGTTATGCGCGAAGCGTCGGGAACGCGGGTCGTATCAGGCGAGAAGCCTCCGCCCTGACGACCTGTAGCAGAGCCGGGAATGTAGCGGGGGCCGACGACCATCGGAAAGACGAACTGATAAGAGCCGTCTTCGTATTTGAGAGTTTCGACATAGCTGATGGTTATGAGCACGCGCTCGCCGGGAAGGATGTTTGCGACCGACTGAGTGAAGATGTTGGGTCGTTCCTGATCCAGAAGGCCTGCGACGCGGCCAGACTCTCGCGCGGCTTCGTAGATAGCGCGTGCTTCTTCGCGTCGTTTGATCTTTCCTCTCACCACTCGGTCGCCCACTTTCATGGTCATATCATCTACGGCTGCCGACTGCGGGAGAGGAAAAGTGTAGACGGCCTCGATCTTTTCTTTGAAAGGATTTTCGAATTCCTGAGTGACGGTGACGCGCGAGATGAAGCCGCTGATTTCGGCTTTGACATCGGTGCGTCGGAGCGGGCATTCAGCGACCGGCTGGCCTTCAGGAGAAAAGACCTGAAGCGAGCCCTGAGTGATCTTGCCTGAAGCTTCAGCGATAAAACATGACTCTTCAACTTTGGCGATGATGAAATAAGCGGCTATCGACACTGCCAGGAGGAGAGCGCCTGACAACAGGAGTTTGCGTTTCATTGCGATTCCTCACACATCCTCGAAAATGCGCACGGGCGATGCGTCCGGAAACATCGGCGCTGATTCATTAGACACCCCGTCTGCGCCTGAGTTCCCTGAATCTCTGTTCGATTATTTGAATGTGAGAGCGCAGCGGGCTTGCAGGAAAGCTCAGAAGCATGGGCGCAGAGAAAAACAAGAGAGCGTAAATGAAAAAAGCGGCGACAGACGTTCCCTGTCGCCGCTTGCGGAAAAAAAACGATCAGAAATTTTCAGAAAGTGAAGCGCGCTCCGACCTGAATCTGGAACGGCGCTCCCGGAGCGTTGTTGAGCAGTATGCTTCCGAACCATGTCGAAGTCGGATTGAGATCGAACACCGACAGGAAATTCGGGTTGGTCGGCCCGAGGAATCCGCAGGTGCGATCCGAGGTGCTGGCGCAGTAGTTCTGAACCGCCGAGCCGTCGAGCTCGATGTTTTCGAGGTTGAGTATGTTGAAGAACTCAGCCGAGACTATCAACTGGCGCGATTCGCCCAGGCCGATCTTCTTCTGCGCGCGGAAGTCCAGGTTGTAGATCGAGCGGTTGCGGAATGAGTTGCGGAAGAACGGAGCGCCCGGTCCGAGGTAGGGACGATCAGGCCCGCCGATGTCTTCGTTCAAATCCGATCCTGCAAGAGCATCTACCGGGCGACCCGATCGAGCGCGAATCGCGCCCGAAATGTCTATGCCGAAGGGCAGGTAGAAGACCGGATTGACCACGAACTGATGCTTGCGATCCAGTCGCGCATAGTTGTATTCGCGGCTGAAGTCATAAGAGTTCTCGAAGGCGATCCCTCCCGCGTCGCGCTCGTTGTCGTCATCCGAGAGCGATTTCGACAGGGTGTAGAACGCGCTCAACTGGCCCCAGCTACGCTGGAACTTGGTGCTGATGGTCAGCGCGCGATAAAGCGAGCGCCCGGAGGATTCGCGCACCTGAACGCTGCCAAGCGACGCAATCGGTCGCGGCACTGCCGGTCGGCCCGTTGCGCCGCGCAGCCCATAGAAGGGCCTGAACGCCGGATCGCCCGCCAGCAATCCCGGTCGCGGGATATTCACGTCGCGGTTGCGCTGAAGATAAATGGTATTGACGTAGGTGAAGTCGGCGCCGATTGTAAATCCGCGTCCCAACTCGCGCTCTATCCCGATTCCGGCCTGATAGGATTTCGGATTGTGGAAATCCTCCTCCATCACTATTGGCTGAAGACCGGCATTGGGATCAAACGGCAATCCGAGAGCCTGGGCGACGCTGTTGACCTGCGCGACTGTCAATGTCGGCAGATTGCCGAGCGCGAAGTTATTGAGGTTGATCCCGATGAGGTTCAACTGGCACCAGACGGTGCGGCAGTTCCGGCGCGGGTCGGTCGTGGGCAGAGCCGAGGTCGAAAGCGGGAGACGGATCGAGAGGTCGCCCGCAGGAGTGCGGAAGTTGTTGAACGGAGCGGCCAGCAGCAGCAGCGGCGTGCGAGCGAAGTATATGCCCGCAAATCCGCGCACCACCATTTTCGAATTGCTCTGCGGGTCCCAGGCAAACCCGACGCGCGGCCCGAACTGATCAGTCACGTCCGGGATTTGAGTCGGATCGACTTCGTGGCCAGACGGGAAGGTGAAGTCTTTGAGCAGATTGATCAGGGCTTCATTGTTGGCCTCCGGGTCAGGGTTGTACTGGCCTTCCCAGCGAAGCCCGTAGTTGATCGTCAGGTTCGGACGAATTCTCCATGAATCCTGAGCGTAGAAGGCTATCTCGTCGGTGGCATAATCAGCCCTCAGATTGCCAAGCTGCCTGAAGTAAGTCACCTGAGTGGAGTCGAACCTGTTTGCCGTAGTCCCGCCCACCGACAGAATTTCCAGCGTCGGAGTCGCGCCCGTAAATAGCTGGAAGCGCCCGAACTGGTTGAAGCCGAAAGTCTGATCGATGAAGACGTGATTGTACTCGCCGCCGAACTTCATCGTGTGGTTGCCTCTGGTCCAGGTCAATCCGTCGGCAAGCTGCACGCGCCAGTCGAACTGAGTGGTCGGCAGGAAGCTGACCGTGCCGAAGCGACCGATGTTGGTCTCGACCGTGGGCGATTCGGCGTTTGCCAGGCGCGGGCGCTCTTCGCGCGAATACTGGCCGCGAAACTCGTTGACTATGTTCGAGCCGAAGGTGCTGACGAACTGGCCCACGACCGTGTTGGTGTTGTCTTTCTCCGTGCCGTTGTTGGACAGCGCGCTGACGGTAACCGTAGACAGCGCGTTGCCGGTTGCGTTGGCGTTGAGTGCCTCATTGTTGCTGTAGCTGTAGCGGATGTTGAACCGGTGGTTGGAATTGATCTCGTAATCGATCTTTCCCAGCACCGCATGCGCATCATTTGTCGCGGTGAAACCCTCTTCCTGTGATTTGTAGAAATCGAATGCCTCAGCCGTGACATCCGTCCTCAGAGAGTTGTCAGCGATCAGATCGAAGAAGACCTCTCTGGGATTGCGCAATCTCTGATACTCGTAGGAAACGGAGAAAAAGAGCTTGTCCTTTTTGATCGGGCCGCTTATCAATCCGCCTGTCTGAGTCTGAGTGGGAGCGGGGGTGACTTCGCGGAAGGCGTTGTTCGTCGGGTCGCGGAAGAACGGAGCGTTGATGCTCTGTTCGAGAGCGTCGAAGTAGAGGTTCTTTCTCGACCACTCCTTGGGCCGATGCAGGACGAAGGCCGAGCCGTGAAATGAGTTGCCACCCGACTTGGTGACGGCGTTGACCACTCCGCCCGTCGAGCGCCCGAACTCAGCCGAATAGCCTGCGGCCACGACCTGAAATTCCTTGATCGATTCCTGCGGGATGGTGAATGCGGTGTTCGAGCGTTCGCCTCCGCGAATGCCGCCGAAGAACGGCTGGTTGTAATCGACTCCATCGATGTTGATGTTCGAATTGATTCCGCGCTGCCCGGCAAGCGATATCTGCCCGCGCTGCGGGTCGACCTGCGCCGTAGGCGTCAGCGTGACGAAATCCTGAAAGCGGCGACCGTTGATCGGCAGGTTGTTGATGGCCGATTCGTTGATTACGGCGTCAGCTTCCGACCGCGTGGTCTGAATCTGAACCGCGCCCGCTGAAACCGTGACGGTTTCCTGAGCGCCGCTTGCGCCCAGCGACACGTTGATGTCGGCAGTGCGACCCACGATGACTTCGACCTTATCGACTGTGGTTGTAGCAAACCCGCTGGCCTCGACCGTGACTTTGTAGACGCCGGGCGGCAGAAGGACTATGCGGTAGAGTCCGTCTTCGCTCGATGTCACAGATCGTTCGAGTCCGGTCTGAGTGTTGACGGCCTTGACGGTCGCCTTGGAAATGGCTGCTCCCTGATTGTCATTGACCGCCCCGGCTATCTGGCCGGTGCTGGCCTGTGATTGAGCCATAGCGGGGACGGTCCCCAGACACAGGCAGAGCGCCAGAATCAATGCGCATACTGCTTTGGTTGTATGTTTCGACATGGTTGTGCCTCTCTTGACGAATGAAGTTTAATCACAATTCCTGAGCGCCTGTCGGCGGTGAGCCTGAGGCCGAAGACCGCGCTGACCCTCGACGGATGCTTTGGGGAGAAAGCAATGCTGCGGCCTTCTTGTAGTAAGCGTAAGTTTCTGCCGCTCGACCTGAGCGGCTGTCGCATCGGTCAACCCTGGAGGTTTCGCATGCGTTTTCTTTATCAATTGAGCGCAAACATCGCGGCGAAAACAGATGCATCACTCCGCCTTGTGTTTGCAGGAAAAACCTGAAACCTGCCTTCTGAGGGGGAAAGGCTAATTCAAGGCATCTTTCAAGTCAAGCAAAATGGGTGTGAACTTTTCAGCCTCAAATCCACTCTCAACTCTCTATTCGCCCCCCGCGCATCCTCACGACGCGGCTTCCTACAGCCGAGGCTTCCTGTCGGTCGTGAGTGATATAAATCATCGTCACGCCGAGCGAGGCATGCAGCGCGGCGATCTCTTTTATCAGATCGCTCTTGAGTTCGGAGTCGAGGCTCGACATCGGCTCGTCGAGCAGAAGCAGACGCGGGCGCGCGACTATCGCGCGGGCCAAGGCCGCCCGCTGCTGCTCTCCCCCGGAAAGCTGATGGGGAAAGCTGGCAGCGAAAGCCTCGATTCGAACCAATTGCAATGCTTCCGCTATCCGGCTCTCCCGCTCGCGCTTCGAGATGCCTGCCGAAGCCAGCACGAAATCGAGATTGCCTGCCACCGTGAAGTGAGGCCACAGCGCGAGGTCCTGAAATACCATGCCGGTGTGACGCGCGCGCGCGGGCGCGAAACTCACTCCGTCTGCCGCGACCCGCTCGCCCCCTATCCACACCTCTCCCCGGTCGGGCGTTTCCAGACCGGCGATGATCCTCAGAGTCGTCGTCTTGCCGCAGCCCGACGGGCCGAGCAAAGCCACCGCTTCGCCTTCATTTACTTCGAGCGATAAATTACAGACGACCTCGCGCCGCCCGTATCGCTTTGTCACGTCGAGGAGTCTGAGGAACGCGCCGCTCATTGAAGCCTCTTTTCGATGATGCTCAACGACGCAAGCATCGCTATGACCACGCACGACTGCATAAGCGCCAGCGCGGCCACTTCGCTCGACGGCGAGTTGGCAATCAGGGTGTAGATGCGGACGGGAAGAGTCGACTCGCCCGGCGGAATGACAAGCGCGGTCGCGCCGAGTTCGCCGAACGCGAAGATGAACGACACGACCCACGCGGCAACGATCCCCGCCCGCATCTGCGGAATCACTATGCGCGCGAAAATCCGCACCCATCCCCCGCCCGCAACTTCGGCGGCTTCTTCGAAAGACGCCGGCATCTGCCGCGCGCTTGCCGCAAGTATGATCGCCGCCAGCGGCGCAAACCGCGCCACGCAGGCGATCACGATTATCGCAGAGGAGCGATAAACCTCTTCCATCAGCCCCGGTCGGTTCCACAGCCCGATGAGTCCCACCCCGGTCACCGTGCTCGGCGCTGCGAAGGCGACTATCAGCGCAAGATCGATTAGCCCGCGCGCGCGCATTCGCGCCCGTGCGTATCCGATCACGGTTCCGATCAGCGCGCAGAGGGTCGCGCTGATAGAAGAGATCAGCAAACTGTTGATGATCGCGCCCGCCGATGATCGCGCCGCGTGAAAGATTCTCCCCGCCTGCCCTACTTCGAACGCAAGCGCGACGAGCGGCAGTGCGACCAGTGTGAAGGCTGCCAGCGAAACGATTATCACAGCCCGATGACTGCTTCGCGCCTGCGCCAAACGCGCGCCTCGCCGCCCGACGAGCAGTCGCTCTCCGATCAGGAGTCGCGCAAGAATGCCTGCCGCAAGCGCCAGGCCGAGCATTGGGACTGCGAGCGCAGTCGCCGCGCCGAAATCGTAGAGCGCGGAAAAGGCGGTGAAGATTTCTGTGGTGAATACTCGCGCGCGCAGCAGCCCCGGCACTCCGAATTCGGAAAGAGCCAGCGCGAAAATTATCAGCGCAGCGGCGGCAACCGAGGGAGCGATGAGAGGCAACGTGATGCGCCACAAGACCTGGCGCGGCGAGGCGACCAGCAACGCGGCTTCTTCCAGAGACGCATCGACTCGACGGGCCGCTGCTTCCGTCGCAAGCATCGAGAGCGGGTAAAAACAAACCGACAGAACGATGATCGCGCCTGCCAGACTGTAGGTGAGAGGCGAAAGCAGATCACGCCCCGTCACGCGAGCGACGATGCCTGACGAACCGCCCGCATAAATCCACGCAAGCCCCATCACGTAAGGCGGCACGATGAGCGGGACGGTGAGCGCGATTCTGAAAAATCGCTTCGCGGGAAAATCTGCGCGGGCGAACATCAAACCCATCGGCGCTCCGATCATAGTCGCCAGCGCGGCTGCGGTTGCTGAAAGCAGCGCGCTCGACCCAAGCAACCCGACTCGCCGCGATTCGCCCAAAAGCCGGCGATAGTTTTCAAGGCTGAAACTCCCCTCGATGTTTGTGAGCGAAATGACCAGCATCCAGACAATCGGCAGCGCGCTTATGATGACCAGAAACAGCGCGGCAACTCCCGTGACGACGCCTCGCGTCGAGAGGCGTATCGGCAATCGCCTGTTGTTTGCCTCTGTCGAAGTGATGCTCATAATCTCAAGCGAGCAGGAAGATTTTTATGACGCCTGCCGTCGCGCCCGCCGCGACCGCCCACACTACATCCACCTTGAAGCGATACAGCGCGATGAATGCGACTGCGCTTGCTACGGCTGCGAAGGGGTCAATCCCTCTGCCCGCCTGAAGGATGACCGTCGCGCCGAAGAGGAGCGCGAGGTTGAGTATCACTCCGACGACTGCCGATGTGATGCCTGAAAGCGCGGAGTTGAGATTGCGATTGCCTCGCAGCGATTCGATGTAAGGCGCTCCCAGAAAAATGAACAGGAAGGACGGAAGAAAAGTCGCCCACGTAGTGATGACCGCCCCGATCATCGCGCTCGTTGTTTGACTCATGCCTTCCGGGTGATTCCATCCGGCCATGAAACCCACGAACTGCAAAACCATAATCAGCGGGCCGGGAGTCGTTTCAGCAAGCGCGAGACCATCGACGGCTTGCGACTGCGCGATCCATCCATAAGAGCCGACCAATTGTGTCACGTAGGCAAGCACCGCGTAAGCGCCGCCGAAAGTCACCAGCGCAGCCTGAGTGAAGAAACGATACTCCGAAGCGTGAAGGCTGCCCCATCCCCGCCAC
>CAZPQE010000300.1:0-8547 GCA_964588615.1 uncultured Clostridia bacterium
GATGACTTCCGCGCAACGGACTCCAGACTCCAGACTCTGGACTCCAGACTTTTTTATGAGGAGCCGAAGATGTACAACCGTCGGCCAGCCTGTTGACACCCTGAAAGGATGAAAATTTGAAGAACCAGCAGGCTGCCAGCCTGCTGTACCTTTTCTGAGGAGGGAAGTTCAGAGTTCAATCTTCAGGTTGCCGGCCTTCGAATCAAGCAAGCTAAGGCTTGAACTCTGAACTTCACGCCTGTACCAATCTCCTGCGGTCTGATTCAGAACAACGCTTCGAGCGCGTCCCCGACGTTCCGCGCGCCGATTACCTCCATCCCGTCGTCATACTCAAGCCCTGCCAGATTTCCGTGAGGTATGACACAACGGCGAAATCCCATAGCATAAGCCTCTCTCACGCGAACCGATGCCTGATTCGTTGCCCGCACTTCACCGGCAAGCCCTACTTCACCAAACACCGCCGCGCGCTCATCGACCGCAATATTGCGAAAGCTCGACGCTATCGCCGCGACTATTCCCAGATCAGCCGCAGGCTCGTCAATCGTCATCCCTCCGGCCACGTTGACGAACACGTCTTCGCTCAGAACGCTCATACCCGCTCGCTTCTCCAGCATAGCCATCAGCAACGCCACGCGATTCGGATCGATGCCCTGAGTCATCCTTCGGCCTGTCCCATATTTCGTCGAAGTCACAAGCGCCTGAATCTCTACGAGCAACGGGCGTGTGCCTTCCATGCAGGCAGTAACAACCGAACCCGACACGCCCACAGGCCGCTCGCTCAAAAACAACCCGGAAGGATTGAGCACAGGCACGAGTCCCGCTGAAGTCATCTCGAATATGCCAAGCTCGTTTGCTGCGCCGAAGCGATTCTTTACCGCGCGGATGATTCGATGGTTGTGATGTCGTTCGCCTTCGAAGTAGAGCACTGTGTCTACGATGTGTTCCAATGCTTTTGGCCCGGCAATCATCCCTTCTTTGGTGACGTGGCCGATGAGGAAAACCGGAATGGTGCGGTTTTTGGCAAGCACCAGAAACTGACCCGCGACTTCCCTCACCTGAGAGACCGACCCCGGAGCGGATTCTATCTTCATCGAAAAAACTGTCTGAACAGAATCGACGATGATCGCCTGTGGCAAGAGCCTATCGATCTCTTCGAATATGCGCTCAAGGCATGTTTCGGGCAGCAGATAAAGTTCTCGCGGATTGATGCGCAAACGCTCGCCGCGCAGCTTGATCTGTCGTTCGCTCTCTTCGCCTGAAACGTAGAGGACTTTTCCGTAAGTCTGCGAGAGCTTATCGGCGACCTGACTCAACAGCGTGCTTTTGCCGGCCCCAGGCTCTCCGCCTATCAAAACGAGCGAGCCGGGGACTATGCCTCCTCCAAGCACGCGGTCGAACTCCTGAATGCCTGAAGACTGGCGCGCGTCTTCCTGGCTTTCGATTTCGTGATAGGGAAGCGGGGTGACTTTGTTGAGGCGAAACAGCCCGCCGCGCGCGGATGAGTCTTTCGAGGAAGAAAAAGATTTCTCTTCGACCAGAGAGTTCCACTCGCCGCATTCAGGGCATTTGCCCACCCAGCGTGGCTGCTGCGCCCCGCAGTTCTGGCAGGCAAAAACCGTCCTCGCTCCTTTTGATTTTGCCATGGCCGGAAGTATGAGCGAGCCGATAGCCGTTATCAAGTTTGCGCGGATTTATTCTTCAAATCCCGCGCGCCTGAGCAGGTCTTGAAACCTCGCGTCCTTGCGCAGACAGTCGAATCGCGGATCGACCGACAGATAAATCATCCACTCGGCGCGCGACTGATCGGCTCTGTCGAGAAACTCGAAAGCTTCGTCCTGCTGGCCGAGTCCCGCGTGAATGATGGCGATCAGATAAGGCGAGACATATTTCTGCTTCGACATCTCGATGAGTTGCGCCAGCGCGGCTCTGGCTTCCTCCTGACGGCCCGATACAGCGCGCGCGTGAGCGAGAGACGCAAAAACTGCCAGGTTATCGGGAGCCAGCGACGTGGCCGTTTGAAACTCTGCGAGGGCTTCCTCATGCATGCGCTTCTGTTGGTAAGCCCGCGCCAGGTTGAGATGGGCGCGGAAGAATCGCGGGTCGCTTTCAATCGTCTGCCGGAGTTTTTCAATCGCTTCGTCGTAGCGGCGGGCGAAATAAAATATATCGCCCACATCGGCGCTGATGGAAGGAGAAAGCGGATCAAGCTCCTCAGCCAGTTTTATCTCCGCCAAAGCTTCACTGGTTCGGCCTGTGAAGACAAGGTAGTAGGCGTACCAGTGATGCGAGGTTGAATAGTTGGGGCTTAACCGAATGGCGCGATGAAATTCCTGTTCGGCATCAGCCCACTGATAGTGATGCATATTGAGATGAGCGAGCGAAGCGTGAGCTTCGGCAAGCGAGTCGTCGAACTGCAAAGCCGCAATGACAGCGGCTTTTCCTTTTGCGAATGCCTCTCCGGGCGTGATTGCGCCGACTCCGACATCGCCCAGCAGAGTGTAGGAATCGGCCAGACCTGCATAAGCCAGCGCGTAGCCGGGATCGAGATCAATGGCCTTCTGATAGTAATCGATGCTTCTTTTGATTCCTTCGACCGTTCTTCGATTCCAGCAGTAGCGGCCTTTGAGATAAAGCTGATAGGCTTCGGCGTTTTCGGTGTGCCTGTGAGTGAGCCGTTCTTTTTCCTCGCCGCTCAGACGCAGCGCCAGCGCCGATGCGACTTTTTCCGAGATGGAATCTTCAACCGCGAATATGTCTGTAAAGCGTTCGTCGAAGGTGTCGGCCCAGAGAGCCTGTCCGCTTTCGACTGTGATGAGTCGCGCGGTGATTCTTACTTGCGCACCCGATTTCTGAATGCTCCCTTCGAGGACAGACTCAACTTTCAACTCGCGCCCGGCTGCGACCGGATCAATATCGATTTCAGCATACCTGCGCACCGTGCTAGTCGGGCGGACGACCAGACGGTTGATCTTGCTCAGACGGGTGATGAGCGCGTCGGCTATGCCAAGTTCGAGATATTCATCCCGGCTCTTCTCGCTGATCGGACGGAACGGAAGCACGGCGATGCCTCTGAGCTTATCGCCTTCGACCTGTGGTCGCTCTTCGTTTTCTTCTTCGATAACAACCTGCGAGCGTGTGCGCCTTCGCAGCAGGATCATCGCGTCGTCATCGATGAGTTCACGAACCTGCGCGATGAATCTGTAGCCATGCTTTGGCACGGTCTCGATGTAAGACTGGCCGAGAGCTTTTCTCAAATCCGAGATGTTGCGCGCAAGCGTCGCTTCTTCGACGAAGGTGTCGGGCCAGAGGCGCGACATCAGTTCATCTTTTTCGACGAGGCGGCCACTGTTTTCAATCAGCACGAGGAGCGTGTCGAATACTTTCGGCGCGACAGCCACAACCTCTCCGTCGCGCAGAAGCCGTCGTTCAGCCGCAACGAGCACGAAGGGACCGAACTCATAATTGCAATCGCTCGGCATTCGGGAGGTTCCTCGATCAGGAAACAGCGAGAATTCAATAGATGCTTCCCGACTGAATTCGATTTGTCTTCCACGCTGAAAGGCAAGAGGAAGTCGGGCTTCGGAATTCTAGTTCACGCAGCAAGCGTCATCAAGGCGCGGCCTGATGACATCATTTCGCAAGAAACCCCGCCCGGATCATTCGCCTATTATGCATCGCCATCGGCAACTGGACGCTATAGTAATGCCGACAAGCGCGGTGCTATATTTATCGGTGTATAAACTCAGGACAAGGAACTCGGTGCAGAATGGCTGACAAAAAAACTCTTATCGCTCTTGCGGCGGGCGTATTGCTCGCGCTTGCCCCCGGCGCTTTCGCTCAGACCGAAGAAGGCGCAAACCTCGACATCCTCCGATATAAAATCAACGCCGAATTACTCCCCGATTCGCACACTCTCAAAGCTCAGACGGCGGTCACTTTCAAAGCTCTTCAGCAGACTCAATCGGCAGTCCTCGAAATGAACGGCTCGCTCATCATTTCATCCGTAAAAGGGCCTGATGGAAAAACCGCGCTTCAGTTCATTCAGGATCGCGTCAACGACCTCAACGTGAAAGTGAACCTCGGCCAGTTGTATGAGGCGGGCTCCGAAATCACGCTGACCTTCGAGTATGAAGGCCCGCTCGCCACACCCGAAGGCGGCCCTGTGCCTGATCGCAGGCTGGCCTACGTCGGGCCTGAAGGGTCTTATCTTTTCTATGCTGCGCGCTGGTTTCCCTTTCACGGCTACGCGGCTGATCGCGCGACTTCGGAGATAACTTTCACCGTGCCCAACAACTGGACTGTCGCAGGCCACAGCAGCGCGCCTGTCGTGACCGGCTCGCCTGCTGTGACCCCGACATCGACTGCTCCACAAAAACCCGGCGGTTCTCAGACGACAGCTTCTCAACCCAAACCGACGACAGCCAAAGACACGCGCAAAACCTTCACCTTCGTCGAGACCGAACCCATACTGCCGGGGTCGTTTGCCGCCGGGCCGTTCATCTCGCGCACTATCAGTTCGGGCGGAGTTCAGATCGATCTTCACGTCATACCGGGCAGCGAAAAGCGCATAGAAGAATTCGGGCGCGAGATAGCTCAGATACTTCAGTTCTACAGCACGCGCTTCTCGCCTTACCCCTACGGCCCGCGCTACACCGTCGTCGAAATCGATGACGAGTCGCTCGATTCCTACACCGGCCCAGGCATTGCCTTCCTCCCGCATTACGCGCTCACGTCAGAAAAGGCTTTGCCCGTAGACGATCTGGCCCGCGAAGTGGCTTATCAATGGTGGGGCCAGTCGGTGGGTCTCAAGAGCTTCGATGACGCATGGCTTTCGCAGGGGCTTGCGCAATACTCATCGGTGCTTTATCGCGAGTCGCAGCAAAGCGCAGCCGAGTTTCAGGGCACGCTTTCCGAGTTGATCGAGCTTGCGCTGGCCTTCGAGCAGGAAGCCTCTATCGCTCGCGCCCCCTCGCAACTCAACGATCAGTCGCCCGCTTTTCGCTCAGTGGTGTTTTATAAGGGCGCTTACGTTTTCAATATGCTGCGCGGCACCATCGGCGACGAGAAATTCTTCAACGTCATCAATGCCTACTACAACACTTTCAAAGGCAAAAACGCCAGTATAGATGATTTCGAGACCGTTGCTGAAAAAACAGTGGGCGCGAACCTGCGCGGATTTTTCGGACTCTGGGTCGATTCGACCGGCGTGCCCGAGTTCAAGGTGGACTACTCGATCATCAGAACCAAAGAGGGCAAATTCAAAGTGCGCGGAACCGTGCGCCAGAATCTCGATTCGTTTCGAGGGCCGGTCACTCTGGCTCTGGAAGCCGAAGGCGGGCGCGACGCCAAAACCACCATCGATCTGAGCGGGACTTCCGCCGATTTCGAAATTTCATCCGACGGCAAACCTCTCGATGTCATAGTCGACCCGGAGAATCGCTATCTGAGGATTTCCGAATCTCTGCGCTCATCGGTCATCGTGCGGCGAGGCATACAGCATTTTCAGCGCGAGGAATACGCCGAAGCCGAAGAGCAGTTGCGCGCCGCGCTCAAGCTCAGTCCGCGCTCGTCCTGGGCGTGGTACAACCTGGGCCTGTTGTTTATGGAGCAGCGCAACTGGCAGAAGGCCAGAGAGTATTTTTCTGAAGCCATCAACGGCGACCTCGACCCTTCGTGGCTCGAAGTGTGGTCTTACATTTATCGGGGCAACACCTACGACGCCGACGGGCAGCGCGACCGCGCGGTGGCCGAATACGAAAAGGCCAGACAGAACGGCAACAACTACAATGGGGCGCAGAAAGCCGTCGAAAGATATCTGGCTCAACCCTACAAGCGCGAGCGAGGAACCGCGCCGGGCAACCAGGGTTGACTGAAAAAAAGCCGATTTGCTAGTATGAGTCCGCCTTTGAATGGGGCTATAGCTCAGTTGGAAGAGCGCTTGAATGGCATTCAAGAGGCCGTCGGTTCGAGCCCGACTAGCTCCATTTCCTTCCCGAACAGTTTTCGGTTGCAACTGAAAAATTCTGTCCATAAATTTCATTCCAGACCCATGGATGCGGAGCGCGATTCATGTTTTCGCGGACAAATTGAAATACAGGCTTTGCCCCGGAGGGGCCAGGGATATTAGCCGGTGGTGAAGCCACCGGGAAATATAGGCCCAATCTCTCGCGCCCCGGAGGTGGGCCGGATCGAAACTCAGTCCGGCGCCCTTCCAGGGCAATGCCATTAAGTTAAGGGGGCGGCTTAAAGGTGTCAGTAGCCCGCGCGTCAGCAAGGGCTTGATTCTACTGGCCCTCCCTCACCATCGGGCTACTGACACACAGCTTAACTTAATGGCATTGCCCTTCCAGGGCGCGAAGATGTGTCGGGGGACGGTTCCGGTGGCTTCACTACCGGCTATAGTCCTCAGCGCCTCCGGCGCAGATGTCTGTTCTTCAAATCCGGTCACTTTGATCCAACGCGCTCATTTCTCTTTGCGCGAAAATTTGAATCGCACCTATGAATGCGGAAAGCTTGTCTGGCAGGAAAGCCGCGAGTAAACTAGGGCAAATCTTTTGGAGGCATCCGAATGGCTGTCGGGCGAAACGCGCTGCGAAAAGAAGGCATCGAAAAACTGACCGGCGCGGCCTGCTACCTCGATGACATCGCCATCGAAGGAATGCTCATCGGCAAAACCATTCGCAGTTCAATTCCTCGCGGGCGAATCGAAACCATTTCATTCGATCCCCCATTCGACTGGTCATCTGTCATAATCTGCGACTGGCGCGATATACCGGGCGCGAACTTCGTCGCCCTGATCGAAAACGATCAACCGCTTCTGGTCGAACGCCTGATTCGTCACGCCGAAGAACCCATACTGTTGATCGCTGCCTCCGGGCGCGATCAGGTCGAAGAAGCCGCCCGGCACATCCGCATCGAATACGAAGAGCTTCCCTCAGTTCTCACCATCGAAGACGCGATTGCCGCCGATGAAATAATTTATGGCGACGACAACATTTTCAAAAGATACCTCATCGCGCGCGGCGACACCCGCGAAGGATTCGAGCAGGCTGATTTCATCATCGAAGGCGAATATCGAGTTCCTCATCAGGAGCAGCTTTACATCGAGCCGCAGGGGATGATCGCCATACCGGAATCGAACCGTATGACCGTGATGGGTTCGATGCAGTGCCCCTACTACGTGCATAAATCGCTCAAACAGATTTTCAATCTCAGCGACGAGCAGGCCGTAGTCATTCAGACCGTGACCGGCGGAGGGTTCGGAGGCAAGGAAGAATATCCTTCCGTGATAGCCTGTCACGCGGCCCTGCTCGCTCACAAATCGGGACGCCCGGTCAAAATCGTCTACGACCGCGCCGAAGACATTGCCGCCACAACCAAGCGACATCCCGGCGTGATTCGACATCGCACGGGAGTGACCCGTGACGGCCAACTCACGGCCAGCGAAATCGATATCGCGCTCGACGGCGGAGCTTATGTCACGCTCACGCCCGTAGTGCTTTCACGCGCTGCCATTCACGCGCTCGGCCCTTATCGCTGCCCGAACGTGCGCATCACCGCCCGCGCCCTTGCCACCAACACTCCGCCAAACGGAGCCTTTCGCGGGTTCGGCGCTCCGCAGGTCGCCTTCGCTTATGAAATGCACATGGAAAAAATCGCCGCCGCGTTGAAGATCGATCCGCTCGAACTGCGCCAGATCAACATGCTCCGCGAAGGCGACATCACTGCGACGGGCCAGAAACTCCTCTGGAGCGTAGGCTCGACGGATGTGTTGAATACAACCGTCGAGCGATCAGGCTTCCTTGAAAAAAGAAAAGCGATTGAAGAAGAGAGAGCGCGCGATGCAAACTCGCGCAAACGGCGCGGCATCGGCTTGTCGTTTTTCTTTCACGGGGCGGGGTTCACCGGGAGCGGCGAGGCAAGGATGAAAGCCAGGGCGGGCGTTGAAATAACGGATGAAGGCCGCGTCCGCGTTCTTTCCTCCTCGACCGAAATAGGCCAGGGGACGCAAACGATATTCTGCCAGATAGTGGCCGACGAAATCGGAGTAGACTTCGATGATGTAGAGATAGAAATGCCGAACACTTCGCGCGTGCCTGACAGCGGCCCTACGGTCGCTTCACGCACCTGCATGGTGGTTGGCCGCGTGGTTCAACTCGCCGCCCGCGAAGTAAAAGAGAAACTCCTGCGGTTTGCGGCTGAAATGTATGGCTCGACGGAGATCGAGTTGATCGAGGGGCGACTGTTCGAGGGCGGAAAAGAGCGAGCGAGTTTCAGCCAACTCGCTCACCAGCACACATCGCAGCGCGGCCCGCTCAAAGTGGTGGCTCAATACTCAAATCCGCCCGGCGTCGAGTGGGACGACGATTCGTATTCGGGCGACGCCTATCCGGCCTATTCGTGGGGCGCTGAAGTGGCCGAAGTCGAAGTCGATATGGACACCTTCGAGGTCTCAGTGCTGAAAATCACCACCGCGCAGGACATAGGCCGGGCCATCAACCCGCTGTTTGCCGCTAACCGCTTGCTGACGATGCAGTTTCTCAAGTT
>CAZPQE010000301.1:0-8523 GCA_964588615.1 uncultured Clostridia bacterium
CAGAACTTCCGCCATGTTGGTCGAGAAGAGGAATCGTATGAACTTCTGTATGTTCTCGTAGATGCTTCGCCCTTCTTCGACGGCGGCGACGATGGTAGCAAAGTTGTCGTCGAGCAATACGAGGTCGGCCACCTCGCGGGAAACATCGCTCCCGCGCATGCCCATCGCCACGCCGACATCAGATCGCTTGAGCGCGGGAGCGTCGTTGACCCCATCGCCGGTCATCGCCACTATCTCGCCCGATCGTTTGAGAGCTTCGACCAGCAGCAGCTTATGCTCAGGCGAAACTCTGGCGAAGACGTTGACCTCACCGACGGCGCGATTCACCGCTTCGGGCGAAAAAGTTTCAAGGTCGGTTCCGGTAATCACGCGACTCGATTCGATGCCCACCTCTGCGGCCACTGCGAGCGCGGTAGCCGGATGATCGCCCGTTATCATAATGACGCGAATGCCCGCCGCCTGCGCCTGCCTGATCGAGTCAGGCACTTCCGCGCGCGGCGGGTCCCACATCAGCGCGAGTCCAAGCCAGACCAGTTGCTCATCGCCTTCTCCCTCTCTCCACGCCAGCCCCAGCACGCGGAAACCTTCTCCCGCGTAAGCCGCCGCCTTCTCCGCCCAGTTTCGTCGCTCGACCTCCGACATCCGGCTGCGATCAAGAATCACTTCGGGAGCGCCTTTGAGATAGCTGACCGCTTCTGAGTTTTCTTCGACTGTGACTCGCATGTATTTTCGAGAACTGTCGAAAGGCAGAAGGCTGAGTCGCGGGGAGTCCTGTTTGAGACGCGACACGTCGCACCCGGTGGACTCGGCATAATCGAGCAGAGCCAGTTCCATCTGGTCTCCCGCACCGGCAGTTTGTTCGGCGTCGTTGGCCAGAGTCATCGCCCGCAGCGCGCGCTCGAAATCCGGGCTATCGACTTCTCTGACTCGCATGCGATTTTCGGTCAGCGTCCCCGTCTTGTCGGTAGCAATCACCGTGACCGATCCGAGAGCTTCCACCGCGCTGAGTCGTCGCACGACGGCTTTCCTTTTGGCCATGCGTTCGACTCCGAGAGCCAGCGTCAGAGTCAGCACGGCTGGAAGACCTTCCGGCACTGCCGCTACGGCAAGCGCGACGGCGAACAGCAGCATGTGGCCCGCGTGAGAAAGCCCTTCGGCTGCGATGCCGCCAAGTGCGATCGCTACGGCAAGAAACAGAACCAGCCGCGCCACCTGATTTCCGAAAACTGCCATGCGATTTTCAAGCGGAGTCTTTTCGGATTTTATTTCGCCTATCATCGCGGCGAGCCGCCCCATGGAACTTTCGACGCCGGTTTGCGTCACCTCGAAATAACTTTTGCCGCGAACCAGCAATGACCCGCTGAGAAGCTGGTCGCCTTCCGTCTTTTCGATGGGGATGGATTCTCCCGTAAGCACAGACTCGTCCGTCATGGCTCCTTCGGCGCTGATGATCTTTCCGTCGGCCTGAATGCGGTCGCCCGCTTCAACTCTCACCACATCGCCGGGGACTAGCTGCGCGCTCGGCAGGTGAGTGAGCTTTCCATCTCTCATCACCCAGACGAAGGAAGTGGCGAGCGCCTTCAATCGCGCGAGGGCCGTTTCGGCTTTGCTCTCCTGATAAACTCCGAGCGCGGCGTTGAGCAACAGAATTACGGCTATGGCCAGCGACTCTGCGGGCAATCCGCTGGCTCCTTCCAGAAACCAGACCGCCGCATCGACTACGAGAGCGAAGAGCAGTATGTAGATGAGCGGGCTTTGAAACTGACGGAGGAATCGTTTGAGCAGAGAAGTCGGCCTTTTTTCGGGCAAAGCGTTAGGGCCGAACCTCTGGAGTCTGTCGCGGGCTTCGATGGTCGAAAGCCCCTGTCGTGTGATCTGAGCAGCCACTCCTGATCCTCGTTACAGCCCTTTGCGAACGGGTGAATACTTGAGGGTATCCTGACGCGGAGAAAAGTCCTCCGTGATCAGCAGTCTCAGGCGCATCGATTCATCAGGGTTCATTCCGCTGAAATCCCTTCGAAGAGACTGGCTGCTTTATGTTCGAATCGGGGTAGAAGCGGGGTCTTGAGCAGGTCTTGATCGAAGAGAGTGGCCGCGAGTTTCAATCGCCCCCTGTCGCGGCGGTATATTTCGATCTGCCTCAATCGCCAGTCTATGATCCAGTATTCTTCGACTCCGCGATTCGAATAGAGTTTGAGCTTCGCTTCGCGGTCGCGTCGTTGGTTCGCGCTTCCGGGCGAGAGAACTTCGACTATAAGCTCAGGCGCGGCATGGAGTTTTCCTTCACTGAGCGCGGCGGCAAGTCTCTCGCTGCTTATCCAGACTACATCAGGAGCAACGTCTTCATCGTCGGCGAATATCACGCCAGGCGCGAAATTGGCCCGCCCTCCTCCCTGTCTGCTCCATTCCTTCAGCAAAGCGACAGCATTGCTGCAAACGATCTGATGGTTCCAATGCGGTTGTCTCGACACATGAAGTTCCCCATCGATTATTTCGTATCGGCTTCCGTTTTCGGGCAGGACTTCGAGATCGGCGGAAGTCCAGCGCATCGCTTTCTTCACCTGCTGTTTGCTCATGTCGGAAGTATAGCACAGGGCGCATTATGCGAAACGCAGGCTCGTGTTTATCTGGAGGAGGAAGTTATGCGCTTGACCAGATTCTCAAATCGCGCATCGGAGCGGATAGGATCGAAAGCAGGATCGACGAGTATATAAATGAGCCTGTAGGCGCGCTCGCCATAGGCTTTCTCCAGCCACTCGAAGGCACGATCCTTCTCGCCGAGTCCCGTGAAAACGGTGGCCAGATCGAACGCAGAGGGGGGTCTTTCTCCGAAGGATTCAATCAGTTCATCGAGCAGGCGACGAGCTTCTTCCTGCCTGCCCGACACAGCATAAGTATAAGAGAGCGACGCTTTCATAAGCGATCTGCCGCCCGAAAGACTCACTGCTCTGTTATATTCAGCTATGGCCTCATCATAATTTTTCTTCTGCGCATAAACATCGCCCAGAGTTACATGCGCGGGATAAAAATTCGGGTCCAGTTCCAGTGTTTTCCTGCACTGCTCGATGGCCTGATCGTAGCGGCGGGCGAAATAGAAAACTCTTCCCGCATCCCTGCCTATGATGAGCGAGAGCGGATCGAGCTCCTGCGCCCGACGTATGCTCGCTATCGCTTCATCCTGGCGTCCCATCAGAATGAGACAGTCCGCATACCAGTGATGGGCGGTCGGGTAATTCGGGTTGAGCGCAATAGCCCGACGGAATTCTTCTTCGGCTGCGGCGAAATTCCAGTCATAAGCCATGCGGGTCAAAGCAAAAGCAGTGTGGGCTTCGGCCAGAGTGTTGTCGAGAGAGATCGCCTTTTGCGCAGCCTCTTTCGCCTTCGAGAAAGCCTCTTCCGTAGATTTCGCGTCCCCGCCCAGCACATAACAATCAGCCAGCCCGGCCCAGGCCAGCGCGTAAGACGGGTCTTTCTCGATAGCCTGATTGAACATCTCTATGGCTTTTCTGTAGCCTTCGCGCGTGCGCCTGTTCCAGAAGTACCGTCCCTTGAGATAGATTTGATGCGCTTCCGCATTTTCGGTGTGATGTCTGGCCAGGCGGCTGCGGTCTTCGGCTGTGAGCCTCAGCGCCAGAGCAGAAGAGACCCGCTCCGAAATCGAATCCTGAATCGCAAGTATGTCTTTGAAATCCTCATCGAACTGGCCCGCCCAAAGCGGTGTGTTATCCTGAACGGTCATCAGCCGGACTGTTACCCGTATACGGTCGCCAGCGCGTTGAATGCTTCCTTCCAGCACCGCATCGACTCCGAGCGCCTTCCCTACCGACAGGGCGTCGTCATCCGTAGAGGCAAACTTGAGCACAGAGCTTGTGGGCCGCACCCTGATTTCTTTTACATTGCTCAATCTGGTTATCAGCGTGTCGGTCATTCCTATGCCGAGATGCTCGTTTTCCGAATCGGCTCCAAGAACTCTGAACGGCAAAACAGCCATGGTCCGGGCTTTGGGAGATGAAACAGAGGGCGAGGAGATGTCGCCTGCAAAGAAGTAGACGACGATTATGGCCAGCAGCACAACAGCAGCCGACAGGGCTACAATCACCGGAGTCAGCGCGCGCGCGCGCGCGGTCGCAGCATCGGGGCCGGGCGCTTCGCGCGTCGTCTCAAAGGTTGTCGATGGCGTTCCTTCTCCGACGGCCTGCGCGCCGCGATCATCCTCAAGCCAGAGTTCCTTCACCGGAGCGATGAAGCGATACCCGCGACGAGGGATCGTTTCGATAAAGAGGGTTTCGCCGGGAGCTTCTCCGAGAGCTTTTCTCAGCGAGGAGATATTGCGTGTGAGTCCCGCTTCTTCGACGAAGGTATCGGGCCAGACAATCTGCATCAGTTCGTCTTTTTCGATCAGGCGACCGTGATTTTCAACCAGGACAAGGAGCGTATCGAATGCCTTAGGCGTCACCATCACCGTCTGCCCGTTTCGCAGGAGTCTCCTCTCGTCGAGATCGATTCGAAATTCGCCGAATTCAAGAAATCGCTTTTTTCGCAATTCCATGCTCGCTGTCATAGTCCTGTTAGAGCGTTGTTAGAAATTTGTTAGCCTGCTGTAAAGACTTGCCCTGCCTCTTGGGAGTACCTTCGACCCGCGTTGAGGCGATGACTCAAAGCTGAATCAGATGGAATCGTCATTCTAGCCTGAATCAGCAGTCGCAACAAAGCCGAAACCGTTTGAAGGCTAAATGATTTCAAATTGAGGAGAAGGAAACAATGAGATTAAACAGGACGATCAGAGCAATTTCAACCGCAGGCCTCGTCGCCTGCCTTATGGCGGCGACCTCGCTCATCGGCAGTGTCAGCGCGCAGGCAAGGCCCGACCTGCGGGTGACAGCAATAAATACTCCGGGCGGATTGTGCAAGGGAAATGCCAACAAAGTCCAGGCCACTGTTCAAAACTCTCAGAACGTGGGCGTCAATCAACCAGTCGCAGTCAAGCTGGTCGTTCAATACTCCAACGGCGGGCAGGCTGGCGAGTATCAGACGATCATTCAAAGCGGCATAGGTCCGAGCGGCAATCAGCCCGCATGGTTCAATAACGTCAACCTCCCTAACAACGGCTCGTATAACTTCACCGTCACAGCCGACCCGATGAACGCGGTGGCGGAAAGCGTTGAGAACAACAACTCTCTCTCTGTGACTCGAAACGTCGAAAAGGGCTGCGGATTCGTTCTGACGGTGAAGGTCTTCGAACACGGCACCTGGCAGGGAGGGCAGGGGCAGTGGATAGGGGGAGCGAAAGTGACGCTGACCAAACAATACGATTCCAGTTTTCCTGCGCAGACGGCCACGACGGATTCAACCGGCAAGGTGACTTTCCTTGTGCAGTCGGGCCTCTTCGCTTTCAGCGCCGAAAAATCGGGATGCTCACTGGTGACTTCCAATCCAGGGCAGGCAGGCTCTACCGGCACCTATCAGATGGGAACTTACGATGCGACCCGATATCTCTCTCTCGATTGCGTCAGGTGATTTTCGCGGGGACGGGCCTTCAATCAGCCCGTTCCCCTTTTCTATCACTTCAAACCACTGGAGTCGGAACATGATGGCATCGACGAGGAGATTTTTTTTCCCGATCATCTGCGCGGGCCTTTTGATTACAGTCGCCTCAGCGCGCGCTGAAGCGGGCGAAGCGACCCTTCACGCATCCTTTGCCCTGAGCGCAAACGGCAGCTTCATCAAAGAGGTCTACGTTTACTCTACGGGTCGCATCACCATCGA
Source organism: uncultured Clostridia bacterium (assembly GCA_964588615.1). Classification (GTDB taxonomy): domain Bacteria; phylum Acidobacteriota; class Blastocatellia; order UBA7656; family UBA7656; genus UBA7656. Next base: position 5,767 of record CAZPQE010000301.1, read on the forward strand.
TGCTGGGTGGACGCCTCAGACAGTGGAACTGAAACTCCTGCTGCGCCGCCCGAACGGGTCTATCGCTTCTGAAATCTCCGGCGCGGGCGGCAACCTCACTCTCTCTTACACTGCAACCGCGCAGGAAGTCAGCGCGGCCATAAACGCCAACTTCATCAAGTGGAAGGTCGAGGTCGCTCGCGGTCGGGGAACTGAGAGCGCATCAGGCAAGCTGAGAATCATCTACCCGTGGGAGACGATCCGGATACTTGAGAACAAGCAGTTCAAGCTTGGGCCTCTGAGCAATTCATCTGCGGGTCAGTACACGCACAGCGAGACTTTCAAAGTGCTTGCGCCAGGAACCATTCGAGTCAGTGCCTCGTGGTCTCCGCAGACATTGGTGAGCGCCTTCCTCGCGCAAAACACTATCGGCGCAGTGATTAAGAAAGACTCTCAGGGGCCATTTGAAGTCTCCCATAAAGTTGTTGAACAAAGTCTCAACATCGCCAACTGGACATGCGCTTTTCAAAACCTCAGCCAGCAAACGGTGCTGGGGAAAGTGACCATACATTTCATACCGGATCGCTGAGACATCAGGCGATCAAGAGGATTGAAAAATGTTTGCCGTGCCAGGAAAGTACACTCGAATGCTGGCGGCGCTGGCGCTTGCCGCTATCTGCGCCAACCCAGCGGTTTTCGTTCACGCTGAGGCGCAGGAGCTTGCTGTGACCGCGAGCTTTGCCGACCGCACGATCACGCCCGGCGAGCAGATCACGCTCACGCTCAACCGCGCGCTCCAGCCTGCGGAGGGAAAGATCGCAGTCATTATCGGCGCGACCGATATGACCGCGCTTTTTGCCTCTGCTCCCGACGCGCTCACCTACACGCCTCAAATCCCTCTGCCAGCAGGCGAGAGCGCAGTCATCGTCTATCTGATCGCGGGCGATAACAACTGGCGGGAGATCGCAAGCTTCACTCTGCGCGTCGGCGAAGTTCAACCATCCGAGCCGCAGCAACAGAGCGACCCGGCGCAAAACGGCAACGGAAAGCGCAGGATGACCTTCACTCCGTCGCTGACCGTCGGTCTCAAATCTCAGGTTGCTGAGTATCACTTCCCCGCGTCGAACGCTCCCGAACGCGACAGGTTCACCGACCTCACGCTTCAGGGCAGCCTGCGAATGGAAACTCACCTCAGCGCATTCAATTCACAAATGCAGTTCGATGTGGCGGGGTCGAGCTATCGAGGCGAGGCTCTCCGTTTCGCTCAGGAAGGCAACACGGCGCCGAGGATCGATCTGGCAAGCTACCTGATGCAGTTCCAGATTGGAAAGGCTCGTTTTCAGGCAGGGCACATCTCGTTCGGCGCCAATCGCCATCTGATAAACAGCTTTTCAAGCCGCGGCATCTCTCTGACGCTCCCTCTCACTTCGCAACTCGATTTTTCTCTGGCGGCGATGAACGGATCGAGCATAGTAGGATGGGACAACTTCTTAGGGATCGATCGCCGCAAGCATCAGATCGTGAGCGGCACGCTTGGGTTCGAGTTCATACGCGAGAGACCGGGCGGGCTGCGCATCGAAGGGGGATTGATACACGGCTCGCTCCTGCCCATCAGCAACTTCAATCAGGGCAGCATCACCGATGCCGAACAGAGCCGCGGCGCAAGTTTCCGCCTTGTGGCAAGCGACGCCGATGGGCGACTGAGGCTCGACACAGGTTTTGCAAGAAGCCGGTTCAATAATCCTGCCGACCCTTTGCTCGACCAGACATTCAACACAGTTCCGGTGCGCGAGACTTCCCGCAATGCGCGATACATCGATGCAAGCTTCGCCCTCCTGCGCGATGTCGCCGTAAGCGCGACCAGAAAAACGAACCTCACACTCAACTTTCGCCACGAAACCATCGATCCGCTTTTTCGCAGCGTCGCCGCTTATACTCAAGCCGACCGGTTTCAGAATCAGATTGAAGCCGTAGCTTCGATCGCGGACATAACGATCACCGCTTCGCATCTTCGATACAACGACAATCTCGACGATGTGCCTTCGATTCTCAAGACGCTCACACGCCGCACGGGAGTCATTATCGGCGCTCCGCTCGTCTCTCTGTTTTCCGATCCGGCAAAGCCTTCGCAGTGGTGGCCGCGAGTTTCCTACAGCTATGACAGGACTCATCAGTTCGGCGATTCGCTTCCAATCAACAGCGGATTCAGCATCAGCCATGTGCCTGATCAGATGAGCGCCAATCAAAGCGCGCTTGCCGACTGGCAGTTTCAAAAAGCGAGACTGGGCTATCGCTTCAATCGCTCGTTTCAGGACAACCGACAACCCGGAAGGGAGCGCGCTGATCTGAGAAATCTCATAAACGCTTTCTCCTTCGGCCTGACTCCGCATGCTGCAATCGAGTTGAACTTGGAATTGAGCCTTGAGAGCGCGAAGAATTTCGAGACGCTCCGCACTGATCGGGCCAATCGAACGGGCGCGGGCGTCAACTGGCGGATGAACAGCAGAATGAATATTGCGGCGAATGTCTCGACTCTGTTTGCGGGCGATGTGGCCGAGACGAGTCGCAATCGCAACGCTGAATTCGACCTGCAATGGTCTTACAGATTCGCAGTCGAAAAGAGCCGCTACCGCAAAGCGCAGGGGCAGTTCTTCATCCGCTACGCGAATCGCTACACGCGCGCTCTGGACGATGTTTTCGGGTTCAACAATCTGACCAGACTCCAGACGTTTAATTTCGGTCTGAGCTTCACCTTCTTTTGAGAGTTCCATCATGAAA
>CAZPQE010000302.1:0-8495 GCA_964588615.1 uncultured Clostridia bacterium
AGATTGTGCCAGATGGCGAATCAAAACTTGATTCCCGATTTATGCACAGTCTTCATTTAACTCTGACTTGAGTTCATCTAAAACAGTCAGGTCTTGCCGATCTTTCCAGATGCCTCGGGCCTTCCGCATCAAGTCGGGGTAGGTATTGTCGGTCAGTAACCTTTCCCTGGACAATTCAAGGACTCTCAATGCTTGTTCGCCTGTAACGGTTGGGAACTGATCAAGAAATTCATCAAGGCTTTCACCATCTTCCAGACAATCGAACAGGGTTTGGATTGGCACACGCGTACCGAAGAAGACTGGCATTCCACTGAGCTTTTCAGGATCGCGCTCGATTAAATCACTAGCGTTCATCTTATGCCTCGCAAAACGAATTCACTTTATCCGCGACGGCCAATGATAACAGATCGCCAAAGTACATGAAGACTCGCCTGCCGGTCACCGCAGGCGCGCGCAGTCGGCGTGAATTCTCAATTCGTCAGATGTACTTTCGCAGAAGTCACACAGAGACAGATTCAATAACAGTGCTTTCCAGATACAAGGTGTCCGGGCCTATGTCCTGCTCATTCGGCCATTGCACAGTTCCGAATGCAACACGGACTCTCTTGAAATAATTTTTGTCCTTTAGCTCCTTGAATACACCAAACTCAAGGTAAGGACTGACATCGAACCTCCTCACGCTTCCGTCATCAAACGTCAAGTCCAGCGAGAAGTCATCATTGGCTTTTGCCTCTACGACTTTGCGCATAAGCAGTCTCCTTATCTCAGCGGCTCGATCTTGAACAAAGGCTGGCCATTGATTGCGAGTTGCCAGTTGGCCATTAGCTCGTCTTGATGAATTTCGATCCAGGCTTGCACCAGCTTTAATTTTGCGGCTCTGATCGAACCTTCTATGACATCCCCGTCAGGAATGGAGACGACAGCCTCTTCATCAGCGTATTGAACGTGGACGTGCGGTTGATGGTGCCTCCTGTTGTCGAAGTAGTACATCAAAACGATGACGCCATAAAACATCGAGATTACAGGCATCCATTATCCCTTTCCCCCGGATTATAGCATCGCTCATTCGAGCGTCCATCGTTTCTTCCCGACGGGCGGGCGCGTAGGACATCACGCGAAATGGGGCTTGCGGCCAGGAGCGTGCTTCGATTCGACGGGAAGCTGACTGCGCGAGATAGAGCATATCTCGCGGTTGTCGAGATACGCCGTCAGCACGATTCTTTTTCCGGGGACAAACATAATTGATTTCCTACCAAATTGACTTCCTGACAAACACGTGCGACTGGAAGATCGCGGAGAACTGGGGCAAAATCTTCGGCTTCTATGATTGCCGTGATCTGTACTTTATCTAATCTCCTGAGCGAGGATAGCTTCGTTCACTCCTCTTCATCAAAATGTACTGGAGTATCTAATCCCCTAATCTTTGATTGAGTGGATGGAAGATTTTCTATTACAGTGCTTTGCTCGCTCATCAAATGCTTTTCGACTCTCCACTGAGGGCGCTTTGGCTCAAGCCCTGGTTGTAAGTTCCCATTGGAAATGCTGTTTCGATTTCTAACACAGATGCTGGTATAGTCATCGCCATAAGCATCCGTATATCTCGCGAGCAATGCACCTGTGGGTTTTACCCAACCAAGACGCTTTCAATCTCCGCGAGCGATTGCAGAAAGCAATACTGCTTCCTCTTTACTCCACTCTAGTTTGGTGTTCCCGCCTGTTACCAACACGTTCAAAGCTGGACCATTTCCGACATTCTCAACATACCAATAGCTCTTTCCTGAATCGTCTTTTCCATCGTTCATGAAAACGAGCATTGGTTGGATACTCGTTTTGTATGTTCTCCGAAATGAGTAATATCCAAAGCCAATAGCTACCAGTGAAAGAGCCATTGACAGAATTGAGAAGAGTGTTTCCATAAGTAAAGACAGACCTCCTCTACTTGAGAAATGCTACTATTGGGTTTAACTTGTAACGGCACGCCGTAGCAATGTATAAAGCGCCTGCCCTCACGGTCACACGACCGCAGGCGCTCAATTCTCAAATACACGCTTCAAACAATCCAGCCGCGCCCTGCCCGCCGCCGACGCACATCGTCACTACGCCGTACCTCGCCTTGCGGCGCAGCATCTCGTTTGCCAGCGTGCCGACCATGCGCGAGCCAGTCATCCCGAATGGATGACCGATGGAAATCGATCCGCCATTCACATTTAATTTCTCAGGATCAAGACCCAAACGATCTCGACAGTAAACTACCTGCACAGCGAATGCCTCGTTCAACTCCCACACGTCTATATCATCGATCTTGAGGCCGTGACGCTGAAGCAGTTTCGGCACCGCAAACACAGGCCCTATGCCCATCTCGTCAGGCTCGCAGCCCGCAACGGCAAATCCGCGAAAGATCAATTTCGGCTTGATCCCCAACGCCTCGGCTCGCTCGCGCGACATCACCAGTGTCGCTGATGCGCCGTCAGATAGTTGAGAACTGTTCCCCGCCGTCACCGTTCCCTCTCCGCTCGTCTGATCGAAGTGAGGCTTGAGCGCAAGCAAGCCTTCCATCGTCGTGTCAGGACGATTGCACTCGTCGCGATCCACATAATGATTTTCACGGCTCACTATCTCGCCCGTTTTCTTATCAAGAATCCCGCGAGTGACTTCCATCGGCGCGATCTCTTCACGGAAAAATCCTTCGGACTGCGCTCGCGCCGTGCGTTGCTGACTGAGGAGCGAATATTCGTCCTGAACCTCGCGGCTGATCTTATACCTCTTCGCTACGACTTCAGCCGTGTCGCCCATGACCATGTAGATTCCCGGAACGTGTTCTTTGACCCAGGGGTGAGGATCAGAGTCGCGGCTCATCATCGTAATGCTTTCGACTCCGCCGCCGATTGCTGCATCTGCGCCTTCGACCATAACTTCGTGCGCGGCCATCGCTACGGCCTGAAGCCCCGATGAGCAAAATCGATTGACGGTTATTCCTGCGACCGACACGGGAAGCCCCGCAAGCACAGCAGAGACGCGAGCGATGTTGCTGCCCTGCTTTCCGTGCGGCTGCCCGCACCCCAGGATCACGTCGTTTATTTCTTCTTTGGCAAGCTCAGGGACTTTTCTCAAAACGTCGCGGATGCAATGCGCGGCGAGGTCTTCAGGTCGGGTCAGATTGAATGAACCTCTGAAGGATTTCGCCAACGGCGTGCGCGAACTTGCTACTATGACTGCTTCTCTCATGATGATTATTCCTTTCCTTGATAAGAATGCACGAGGAGCGAAAGGTGTTCCTGACGCAGAGACGCGGAGTTTACGCAGAGAAAATTTCCTCTCTGCGAGGTCTCTGCGTCTGCGGCGTCTCTGCGGTTATTAGCCCTCTCGCCCTTCAGGCATTCGAAGCCTCTTCTAACATTCACAAAATCGGATGGTATTGAGAAAGAGAGATGAGAAACAGTCAACCCTCATCTCCCTCTTTCCCGCTCCGTTAGTTTCTACACAAATCGAAAGAGCCTCTGCCGCGTCAGCGGCGATTGATTTTAGGCAGGTCATTTATGGCCTGCATGAAGGCAGCCAGCATTCCTCGTCGCGTCAGCGACCGTTGAAAAACGATTCAACCGTCGCTGACGCGACGCTAAGATTTTTGGCCTGCTCATCACCCCGGCTTTGAAAAACCGGGCTAAACTCATAATGCCGCTACGCGGCAAAAGATGTGTAGAAACTAACCCCTACGCATTGCGCGCGAGCTTTTCTTTATCGAAATCCGCGAACTTCTTCCCCTGCTCGGCAAGCTGTCGAAGCAAAGGTGCAGGCTCCCATTGCTTGCCGTGCTGAGAGTGAAATTCTGAAACACGATCATAGACCGTCTTCAAACCAACCGTGTCTGCGTACCACATAGGCCCGCCGCGCCACGCCGGAAAGCCGTAGCCGAAGATGTAAATCACATCTATATCGACGGCCCGCAGCGCGTAACCCTCTTCCAAAATTTTCGCGCCTTCGTTTATAAGCGCGTACATCGTCCTCTCGATGATCTCTTCCCTGCTGATCTCTCTTCGCTTGATTCCGGCTCCTGCCGTTACCTCTTCGATCAGTTTGTCGACTTCAGGGTCAGGTATGCGATTGCGGTTTTCATCATAGCGATACCATCCCGCGCCGGTCTTTTGCCCGAAGCGGCCCCGCTCGCAGAGTTGATCGGCGATGAGCGGATGTCTCTCGTTCGGGTCTTCGAGGTGTTTGTACTCTTTGCGAATTCTCCATCCTACATCGAGGCCCGCAAGATCGCCCATCGAGAGCGGCCCCATAGCAAGCCCGAATTCATAAAGAGTGTCATCGACATCCTGCGGGCGCGCTCCCTCTTCGACCAGAAACTGCGCCTCGCGTCCGTAAGGCGCGAGCATCCGATTGCCGACGAATCCGCGACAGTTGCCCACAAGCACGCCCACCTTGTTCAACTTTCTCGCGAGCGCCATCGAAGTCGCTATGACTTCTTTGCTCGTCTCTTTGCCGCGAACGATTTCCAAAAGTCGCATCACGTTGGCCGGACTGAAGAAGTGATGGCCTATGACCATCTGCGGGCGAGAAGTGGCCGAAGCTATTTCGTCTATGTTCAACGTCGAAGTGTTCGAAGCCAGAATGGCTTCGGGCTTGCAGATTTTATCGAGTTCGCCGAAGACCTTCTTCTTCAACTCCATCCCTTCGAAGACGGCTTCCACTACGATATCGACCTCTTCGAATCCGTCGTAAGTCGTCGTCGGGTGAATCAACGCCATTCTTTGATCCATCACTTCCTGAGAGAAGCGACCGCGTTTGACGGAGTTGGCGTAATTCTTTCTTATCACCGCAAGGCCGCGATCCAACGCCTCCTGATCGACTTCGCGAACGATGACCGGAATGCCCGCGTTGGCATAATTCATCGCAATTCCTCCGCCCATCGTGCCTGCGCCTATGACCGCTGCTTTGCGGATTTCGTAAGTGCGCGTGTCTTTTCCTATGTCGGGGATTTTCGCTACCTCGCGCTCGCCGAAAAAGATGTGAATCATCGCCGAGGATTGAGGCGAGAACAAACACTCTTTGAATAATTCGGCTTCGCGCCTGCAGCCTTCTTCGAAAGAAAGCCGGGTTGCCGCTTCGACAGCATCTATGGCCGCAAGCGGAGCCGTCTGGCCGCGAGTTTTCTTTGCGGCCTGCTTGCGCGCCTCGGCAAATATCGCAGCGTTCGTCGATGCGTCGCCGAGTTTTTCCTGTCGCTCGCGGGTCTTGACCACGGGAGAGCCGTTCGCGATCAGTTCCTTTGCAAAGGCTATCGCTCCTTGGCGCAGATCGCCTTCGATGATGCGGTCGAGGATGCCGCACTCCAAAGCAGCTTTAGCTTTTATGGGATCGCCGAATGCGCACATCTCGACGGCTTTTGCGACTCCCGCAAGTCGCGGCAATCGTTGTGTGCCTGCCGCGCCCGGTATGATGCCGAGTTTGACTTCGGGCTGACCGACCTGAGATGAAGGAACGGCTACTCTGTAATGAAAAGCCATCGCCACTTCGAGTCCGCCTCCGAAAGCCGTGCCGTGAATGGCGGCTATCGTGGGCTTGGGACAATCTTCAATCGATAGCAGCAGGTCGAGAAAGTTTATGCCTTCGCGGCGCTGGCCTGACGTGATCTTGCCAAATTCTTTTATGTCGGCTCCGGCGATGAAGGTGCGCCCGCCGCCGATAAGGATGACGGCTTTGATCGAGTCATCGCTTTTGGCTTCTTCGAGACATTCGGCTATGCCTTCGGGCACGCCGGGAGAGAGCGCGTTTACGGGCGGGTTGTTGACGGTGATGATTCCGACTTCGTCTTCCCGGCTCAGTGTTACAAGTGTGTTCATGGATTATCATTCCTTTCTTCGAGATAAAGAGTAAATCTGCATTCGACCGCTCGACTGGCGCTGAGGGGTTGAGCCTGCCAGGTTTCGCTCATTTCTTTTTCCGCGCATCGTCGCCCATCAGTCCGCCGAGAGCGAATTTCAGCAGTTCTTCGGACACTTCGTCGCTCGTGAGTTTGCCGTCTTTGCGATACCAGCGCGACAACCACAGCATCATGCCGAAGAGGCTGAAGGAAGCGACCGTGATGTCGAGGTCGCGCAGTTTGCCCTGCTCTTTAAGTTCGGTGAGAGTGGCGCGGACGAAATCGAGATATTCACGACGGCGTTTATCGATGGCGCGGCGGTGTGCGGGAGTGAGTCCGGCGACTTCATCGATGAGGATGGTGATCTGCCGTGTTCCGCGAGTGATGAGTTTTGCGTGAGAGAGGATGATGGCCCTAAGTCGCTCTTCGGGGTCGGCAATCTGTTGGGCGGGCTCGATGACATGCTCGTCGAGCAGGTCCAGTCCGAAGCTGTTTATGGCAAACAGCAAATCCTGTTTGCCTTCGATGTAGTGATAGATTCCGGCTTTGGTCATGCCGACGGCGGCTGCTATATCGTTCATCGAAGTGGCGTCATAGCCTTTTTCGTAGATGATTTCGGCGGCTTTTCGATAAATCTCTCCGAGGCGAGCCGATTCGCCTGATGATGTGAGTTTTTTCAAGCTTTTTTTTGCTTTCATGAGTAAATGAACCACGCTGCCTGATGGGCGGTGGACATCAGGTTTCATAATGAATTTACTCGGCCACTGACCAGTCGGTAGAACGTACAACCACAGGGGTTTATCCGTCAAGCACAGGTTTGTATCTGTCAGCTTCATTCATAGAAATTGTCATTGACTCTCAAGCATCGGAAAAACTCAGAACATCGCTTGGCCGCGCGCAGGACGAAGCGCGAGGGATTCTTCGCCCCAGTCGCCACCTGAATTATCACGACCCGGATAACTTCGGCATAGTCACTTCGGACGCGATCAACAATTTGCGCGAGCAGATTTTCGGAACCATTTCAATTGTGACCATCACCGTCACATCGATTGCGCTCGTAATGGGCGGCATCGTGATTATGAACATGATGCTGGTGTCTGTGACCGAGCGGACGAAAGAGGCAGGCGTGCGCAAGGCGATAGGCGCAAAGAAGCGCGACATCCTTTCTCAGTTTTTGATCGAAGCTGTTGCGCTCACAGGATCGGGCGGCGTGCTGGGCATACTCACAGGCTGGACACTGAGCCTGCTGGTCAATCTGATACTTCCGGTTTACGTTCCCAACCGGGCGCCGATTATGGGATTGACCGTTTCAATGACTATCGGTCTCGTTTTAGGGCTGTGGCTCGCGATGAAGGCTGCGAGATTAAATCCCATTGAAGCTCTCAGGTACGAATAGAGACCCGACGGCAGATCAACTGTTGATAAACTCTGAAAGTCTCTTTCTGAAAGCGTCGGCATCGGTCGCGTCGAAAACATCGAGACAGAGATTTTGAAGCGCAGAAACATCGCTGATTCGCGCTATCTCGGCTGAGACATCCAGGCCGGGAAATTTCTTCTTGACAAGCAGTCGCAAAGCCTCGGCAAGCCCTTCGATCTGTCCCTGCTGAAGCCCTTCCTGACGGCCTTCCTCGATTATGTACTTGTAGAAGCTCGATTCTTTCAACTGTTCAAGCGGTATCATACCTCTCCTCCCGACAAGATCAAGGAGATCGTCGACAATATATCGCAACCCTCCGAGCATAACGAAATGCAGTCCCAACTCCTGATGGCGCTGCTGGTCAGCAACCATCGCAAGACGCCCGGCCCCGTCTTCAAGCTCCATCGCCCCTCCGCGCATCAGCGGGATGAACGGGATCATGCTTTCACGATTCATAGCCAGCATCCGTCGGGCCGATACCTGCCACAATCGCACCAGACGATATTGCGAACGTATCTCCACCCGTCCAGCCACTATCCGGCCCAGCAAAGGCGCTCGCGCAGGAAGCCCCCGCCGCGTGAGCAAAAGCACGTAGCTGCTCACCGGCATCCGATATTTCATCCACAGCCGCGCGCCATACTCGGCTATTCTTTCGGGAATCATCGGAACATAGACGGTCTGCGCCTCGACGTGAATGATCTCACGCCGGTAGTCCGTCTCGACAAGGTAAGGCTGATCGGGGATGAGAACAGACACGCTCAACTCGCGCGAAAGGGCTTCGATGCGCGCCTCCTGATCCGGCCTCAGATAACCGAGCAGTATGAGCAGGGATTCTGCATCCTGCTCCGCCAGATATTGAACGCCTGATCGTAAGGCTTGCTGCTCATCGATCATCTCACTGCGGCTGTTCGCCTGATCGAGTCTCGGTCAGCCGTTGGAAGCGAGCGACACACGCCTCGCAGATGAAGGCTCCCTGCCCGGCAATCAATCGGGAGTCGCCCTGCTCCTGGCTGCCGCAAAACGAGCAGCGCGGCTCCCGGCTGGCAGAGGGTTGAGGAGCGGAACGCCGCCCTTTCATCATCATGAAGATGAGGAAGAAAACCGACCCTCCCATCAACAGAGCCAGAGGCAACAAAACCAGAAGCAGTATCTCTGTCAGACCGATGTTCGATGTCATCTCACTTGTCTCAGTTCTTCGAGAGCGCGTCGAAC
>CAZPQE010000303.1:0-8482 GCA_964588615.1 uncultured Clostridia bacterium
TATCATCGCAAACAGTCCCGCTCCACCCGACGACCTGGCCTGCTCCGGCGTCGGCTTGTGAGACGAGATGCCTGACAGCGATTGAGAATACCCGGCGGCGACTTTGCGCAAGGCCGCCAGGCCCAGGGCGATTATCGATAGAATCGAGAGAGCCGACAGCGCCAGCGTGAGCGCATCGAGGTTTCCCATCATCAGCATGGTCAACCCGGCAAACCAGGTGGGCGGAAGAAAGAGCAGATACCACTTCACCTCAGCGCCGAACTGATATTTATCGATCAGTCGGGGCATCACCTGATAGCCGAGTATGAAAAACATCGCCAGCCCCACCTGACAGTAGGTGATGATGTTGTCGAACCTCTCGCGGCTGATATATCTCATCAGCAGCCCGTAAAGGGTGACGATCAACACGGCGGCAAACATCGAGACAGCGATGGAAGACAGCAGGTGAGCGGGGACGAACCGCCAGCCTGACCGCTGGGCGGCGACTCCGCACAGAGACGGGATGAGGTTTGCCGGAACAGACAAAAGCAGCGTGAATGAAAAAAGGTTTATGGCTTTGGCCAGAAAAACCGTCCTCGACCCGACAGGCAGATGGCCTATGACATCGCCTTCCGATTCGTTGAACAACACGTTGCCCGATTCGATGACGATTGCCAGCGCGACTATTATCAGGGTGAAGCTCAGAGAGAGTATCGAATAGAAGAGGACATCGATGCCGGTGAAGGCCAGGATTCCGACTATCATGCCCAGGGCGGCGTAGGTCGCCACCAGCATCAACAGAGGCAATCCGGTTCTGGCGTATTGTTTTCTGTCAGACCGCAGGGCGGCCTTGCCGCTGCGCAAATCCTGTTTGAAATAAACCGCGAGCAGCGTCTTCAACTGTCGCCAGTCGATTGTTTGACTATGGGCGTCCATCGATTCAGAAGCTGAATGTCTTTGAAAACTCTTCGGCGCGCTCTTCGACATCGGCGTGAGCGGTCAGCTTGTTGAATATTTTTTCGAGTGATTCTTCGCCTATCGCCTGTTGAAGTTCGGCGAGCGTGCCGTCGGCGACTATGCGACCGTGATCGATTATCACTATGCGGTCGCAGGTGCGCTCGACGACATCCATTATGTGCGAGCAGTAAAAAATAGTCTTTCCTTCGGCGGCCAGATTCCTGATGAGCGTCTTGAACATAAGCTGGGTGCTGGCGTCGAGGCCGTTGAGCGGTTCGTCGAAAAAAATCACTCGCGGGTTGTGAATCAGCGCCGCGCTTATGACCGCCTTCTGCCGCATGCCCTTCGAGTAGGCCGAGAGCAGTTTGTTATCGAGAGTGTCACGGTCGAGTTCGAAGAAGTCTCCGAACTTTCCTATGCGATCCTCGATCACCGCATCCGACAGGCCGTAGAGTCGGCCCACCATGCGCAGGTATTCGGCTCCGGTGAGCGATTCGAAGACGGCTCCCGATTCAGGCACGTACCCGATTATGCGCTTGATGGCCATCGAGTCGCGGTGAAGGTCGAGGCCGCAGATTTCGGCTCTCCCGGCGGTGGGCGCGATCATCCCGGTGAGCATCTTGACCGTAGTCGATTTGCCCGCGCCGTTCGGCCCCAGGTAGCCTACAAGCTGGCCCGAAGGGATAGTGAGGCTCACCTCATCGACCGCCGTCAGGCCGCCATAGATTTTCGTCAGAGTGTCGAGGACTATCATGATTCATTCAGTCGTGGTCGTAATAGCGCCGTCGCCGCTGGCGGAAGATGAATGAAAGCAGCACCCCGGCGACGAACCCTCCGATGTGAGCCATGTAAGCCACTCCCCCGCCGCGCGTCTGAGCGGTGCTGCGGGTGATGGCGGCAAACTGGTTGAAGAACTGAAGCACTATCCAGAAGCCCAGCACCACCAGGGCTGGAAGCTCGACCGTAGTCCAGACGAACCCCAGCGGCAGCAGCGCGCGCACGCGATTGCGGGGAAACATCACCAGATAAGCGCCGAGCACTCCGGCAATCGCGCCTGAAGCCCCCAGAGTCGGAATGACTGAGTTGGGGTCGAACAGTATCTGCGCAAACGCGGCAACCAGCCCGCACACCAGATAAAAAACGGTGAATTTGATGTGGCCGAAATCGTCTTCGATGTTGTCGCCGAATATCCACAGGTAGAGCATATTCCCGCCGATGTGCATGAATCCGCCGTGCATGAACATCGAGGTGAGCAGCGTCAGGTAAATCGGGGTCGGCCCCTGCGCCTGAGCGATGACTCCGAGGCCGGGTATCCGCACCGGTTGGACGAGGTCCGTGCCGTGAGTGATCTCGAAAGGTATCGCCGCGTAGGCTACCGTGAAAACGTCTCCCAGAGCCAGTTGTAAGAGAAAGACCAGTATGTTTATTCCGACCAGCGTGTAAACGACCGCCGGAGTGGTTCGCCTGCCGTAGTTGTCGTCTCCTATTGGTAACAGCATTTCCTCATCCGATTTCCTGCCCGAACATGATCCTGTGGCCGTCCGGGGTTCTGATGCCGAATTCGCGCATGCCCCAGGGTTTGTCGGCAGGCTTCTGAATCGCAGAGACGCCCTTGTTGATCATCTCAAGATACAATTCATCGATTCCCTCGACAGAGACATAAGCGAAATAAGAGTGATCGCCAGTCTGATGCGCGGGCATCGCGTCGGGGCACTGGCCGAGCATCAATCGAAAATCATCCCGCGACAGAAACGCCCAGCCCTCCACTTCGAAGTCGAGGCTGAACCCGAGTTGATCGCGGTAGAAGGCGACCGACTTGCTCAGATCGGGCACTGCCAGCACGCATTGCACTCCGGTCAGACGTGTCATTACCAGCCTCCGGGCATCTCGGACATCGGCGCATCGGCCTTGATGACTCCGAGAGATTTTAACCGACGATAGCTACTTGCCGCTCCACTTGAGCTTCGTCCGCAGAATCTCGAAATAGTCCCGCTCTCTGGCGCGAATGATGTTGAATGTTTTGGCGCTGCGTCGGACTTCCACCAGATCGCCCGCTCTGAGTCGAAGGCCCACCTGCCCGTCTGAGGTGAGTATAACCTCCTGCTCGCGGGTGTTCAGTTGCAGGCTCACCCGCGCGCTGTCGGGCAGAACCAGCGGGCGATTGGTCAGCGTATGCGGGCAGAGCGGGCAGATGACCATCACTTCGGCTCCAGGAACGATTATAGGGCCGCCCGCCGAGAGGTTGTAAGCGGTCGAGCCTGTCGGAGTCGATATCATCACTCCATCGGCGCGATAGGTCGTCACGTGACGGTCATCGACCGAGCAATCGATATCAATTATCCTCGCCTCGGCTGCTTTGGTGACCACCACTTCGTTGAGCGCGGAGTCCGAGCCTATCTCCTTTTGGTCGCGCGTCACTCGCCAATCGACCATCATGCGGCAATCGATCTGGTAATCGCCTCGCGCGACTTCTTCGAGCGCAGCAATGGCTTCATCGGTAGTGAATTCGGTCAGGTAGCCGAGCGTGCCGAGGTTGACGCCAAGCACTGGCGTGCCTCGCCCGGCGACGTGTCGGGCGGTGGCTATCATCGTTCCGTCTCCGCCGAGCGCGATGAGGAGGTCGGCGACCCCGGCTATTTTTTCGAGCGTCTCAGTCTCAACTCCGGGCAGCGCGCCATCTATATGATCGTTTATGAGAAGGGCTATATGGTGATGGTCGGCCCAGCGGGCGATGCGGGCAGCGATCTCTATTGCGCGAGGCTCGTTGGGTTTGGTTACGATTCCGACTCGCGCGGGCTTATGGTGAGCCACGAAGTCAACCTCTCAAATCCCAACCGGAACCCAGAGCACGGCCCGGCGGGTGACTTGAATATTGGCGGGCTGAAGACCTATTTCGAAGAAATCATATTCATTGGCGAGCGAGGTGTATTCCTCATAGAGTCCGCTCAAAGCGCGGCTGGCTTCCTGCTCCATTCTTCTGAGGTCTTCGTGAAGCTCGGCCTCATCCCAGCCGGAGGCTTTCTCTTCCTGTTTCTGCTCCGAAGCTCCGAGCACTGATCCGGCGAGGGTCGAAAACATCGCCGCCAGTCGGTTTTCGCTCTCGAAGAGTTGAAGTTTTTGCGATATGAGGCTTTCGAAACTCAGCCCTTCGGCCCTTGCGCCTTCGGTCGCATGGGACTCGCGTATCTGTTCGAGTTGGAGTTCGAATTTGTTGCGCAGGTAGCGAAGTTCGGGAGCGACGCGACTGAGCGCGGCTTCGGCGACGCGGGCCAGAAAGTCTTCGATTTCTTCATCAGGCGCGGCGAACAGCCCGAAGACCGGATTGAAGTAGACCCGCAGCCGCTCGTTCCGCGCGAGCTTATCGATGAGTTCGCTTTCAAACTGCGCAAGGTCGTCTTCCTTCGCCTGATAATCGCCCTGTTTGCAGGAGGCGTTTGCCGGAGGGTGAGCCGAGATCTGCGCGCCGTGATCCAGTCCGACGGCGGGCGAGTCCCAATCGATTGCCATCTCGCCTTCGGGCAGCCAGGCGGTGTAGGTTCGCTCTTCGGAATGATTGAGGCCGGCGCGCAGGCTGCGAAAGTTGATCGAGCAATCGATGATGGCGGCGGGACGATAAGACAAAGGCTGACTGTCGGCGATTGACGGGCGGAGCCAGAATTCGACGACTCCTTCGACGCGAAGCTTGGGTGAGGGCTGTCCGGTCATAAAAAGTTGTCAGCCGTCAGTCGCCAGTTGCACATCGATAAAAAACAACCGACGACGGACGATTATCACTCATTGCTCATAGCCATCTCGGCTGATGGCTCCTGTCGGTAGAAGAGGATTCGACCGCAGCTTTCGCACGTGATCATCTGATCGCCCTTGCGCACATCGCTGAAGACCTTTGGTCGAACCTTCATACGGCAGGCGGTGCAAACGCCGTCGATTATTTCCGACAACGCCTGCCCGCGCTTGCCCCGCGCCATGCGGTCATAGACCGAGAACAGGCTTCTCGGGAGTTTTCCGCACAATCGTTTGCGCCGTTCTTCAAGCTCGGCTGTCTGGCGTCGAGCGTTCTGATGCTCGCGTTCGAGGTCGGCCAGTATTTTGTCCGTGTCGATGCGCTTGCTTTCGATGTCAGGGGAGAGCCTTTTGAGGTCGGCGTCGAGCTTTTCGATTTCTTCCATCCGTTTGAGGATTTCGGTTTCAAGCGAACTGATGAGCTTTTTCGAGGAATCTATCTCGCGCAGCACTGCCGCATATTCCTTCTCATTGCGCACGCGCATTTTGTCCTGCTGATACTTCTCATAGTGCTGCTGAGTGTCTGACAGTTCGGTTTCAAGCTGTTTGCGGTCTTTTAGGGTCTGCTCGTATTTGTTTTTCAACTCCAGGAACTCAGAGGCGAACTGGTTGAACTCGCTTTCAATCTGTTCCCGTTCAGCGGGTATCTTAGCCAATCGCTCGGTGACTTGCAGTATTTCAAGATCGAGTTCCTGGAGATCTATGAGCTGACTCAGTTCTGGGCTCACAGGCATCCTCCAAAATTTTTCACCGCAAGTCTACTACATCAAACCTCGTTTCTCAAGCAGCCAATCCGGGAAGGGTGCGATTAGATGCCGGGAGGCAGGTTCCACGAAGCGACACGAAGAAGATCGTTCATCATGATGATGAATCTGGTGTTGCTTCGCCGATCGTAGATATGCTCGTCACCGCACCTCAAGAGTGAGGGTCGCTGATCGTTCGCGGCCAGTGTCGTCTCTTCCTGTGAAAGTAAGCTGATGAGACCCAGGTGAGGCGCTCCCTTTGATCTTCAGCTTGAAGCCCGCGCTCGATCCGCCGGTCGTCTTTGGGCCATTGGGTTTGACTTTGATTTTGAGCGAAGAAGCGTCGGGCGGAATGACCGTAACATTGCCGACGAATCCGCCGACTCGAATTATGCTGACAGAGACTTTGACCGTAGTGCCTCGCTGGCCAGTGAGTAAGTTAGGACTGAACCCGATTCCGAAATCGGATTGCAGAACGTAACCCGCGATTCCGGTGCCTTCCATCATGTCCTGGACCGTGATTTGTCCTGCGACCAGCAATCGTCCGCCTGCTTGAATCGCTGCGCCGACCGTCACATCGAAGTCAGACACCACCGGCAGAGCCGGTGGCTTGATGAGTGGGGTCGCCTCAAAGGCGATCACCCTTGCCAATTAGCTCTTTGACATCAAACAAGCGTGATGCCATCCCTTGTTTCAGAAGCGACCTTCTCCATCCGATCCCTCCTGCTCTCGGATATATCGGCGAATCTGTTCTTCGTTGAACCCGACGGTTGATACCGCATATCCTCGCGCCCAAAACGACTCGCCCGTGAAATTGCGCTCTTTTCCCTGCAACCGGGCTATCGCTATCGCGCTTTTCCCTTTGAGGAAACCTATCACAGAAGCTACCTCGTGCTTTGGCGGAATTACTATGCACATGTGTACATGGTCAGCCATCAGATGGCCTTCTATGATTTGGCATTCTTTCTGACGAGCCAACTCGTGCAAGATCGCTCCGAGTTGACGCCGAATCTCCCCATACAGTGCCTTGCGACGATACTTGGGGACAAAGACAACCTGGTATTTGCACTCGTACCTCGAATGCGACAGACTGTGGTAAGTATTGGTCATAAAGTTCTCCTTTTGGTTTTGGCCCATCAAGCCACCGAAGGAGAACTTTATTAACTCCCTCAACGCTCAAAGCTGTTCTGGTCTCACTGGTCGAACCAGTGGCTTACCTTTTGGGATTTACAGTTAAGATGTTCGGCGTGCCGCGCAGCGCGAACTTCGCCAACGACACCTTGCGTTGGACACCCGACGGCAAGGCCGTGTGTTACAGAGATCGGGCCAACGGCGTCTGGCGACAAGACTTGAGCGGCGGTCCGCCGCAGAAACTGAAAGGCTTGCCCGAAGAAAAAATATACAGCTATGGCTGGTCGCGGGACGGCAAACTCTTCGCCTTAGCGCGCGGCAGAGAAAACAAGGACGCTGTGTTGATACGAGATTTCAGGTGAGTGAACTGCTAGGCGAAGGACGACGCGATAGAATCGTTTTCAAACCACATCATCAGGCTCTATCACCATAATGCCATGAAACCGCTTGAAGTCATCGCCGTTGAGCGTCGCAAGATGCGTGACCCCGTATGCCTTCATCGCCGCTACGATTCGCGCATCGTGCGCCTTCGTTCCTTTCTCGGAATATGTAACAAGCAAGCTCTTCCATTCCTGATAAGCTGGTTCAGAGTCAGGTTTGACCAGGATAAGTCGCTCAATGAGTTTTACTTTTCTTGCCGTCTCAGCGACCGTGAAGCCGTAGCCGCCTCGCGCCTCGGCAGGGCGAGTGCAGACGTTCCAGAACTCCGCGATGTTTTGCGTCAAAGTCACAAGGCGCTCGCCGCGAGATCTGAGAACCTTTATGTAGCGGCGCACCTCAGAGTGCAGAGCATCCGAAGGGATGACAAGGCGCAAAAGAATTCCCGTGTCAACAAGGATATCCATTCAATCATGGTCGAAGTAAATATCTTCGCGTGAGAAACTCGCGGGCAGCGGCGATGCGCCTTCTCCGCCCTGCGCCAATTCATCGAGGATTGCGTCGATCTCTGCGGCAGTCATATCTGAATGTTGTCGCGGGGCTTCGGTCTCAGCCAGCAGTCGAAGATAAGCCTCAAGCGACAGGCCATTGGCTTCAGCCTTCGCTTTCAAAATCTCGGCTGTGCGTTGATCGACTTCTATCGTCGTCATCCTTGCGCCCATCGTCTGGCCTCTCGCCTTCGATAAGACCTTATATCATAGCAAACGCCGCATCGAGCGCCGCGACAAGCTCATCGATATCGGATTTGGTTGCAACGAGCGGCGGCCCGATGCGAATGACATTCCCGAAAAGTCCGCCCTTTCCGATCAACACGCCCCGTCGTCGCGTCTCCTCGAACACTCGCAACACTGCCTGCGGGTGAGGCTCTTTCGTCTCCCGGTCTTTCACGCATTCGATCGCCTGCATCAATCCCATCCCTCGCACATCGCCTATCGCCTGGTATTTCGCTTTCAACTCTTCGAGTTTCGAGCGAAGGTAATCGCCCACGATGCGGGCATTGCGCGGGAGATCGTTTTCTTCTATGACTCGAATCGTGGCATTGGCGGCGGCGCACGTTACTGGGTTTCCGCCGAATGTGGAAAACGTAAGCGACGGATATTTGTCGGCCACTTCAGGCACGGCAACGGTGCAACCTATGGGCGAGCCGTTGGCCATCCCCTTTGCGAAAGTCATCACTTCAGGCTCGACTTCCCAATGCTCTATTCCGCACCAGCGATCGCCCGTTCTTCCCCATCCCGTCTGCACTTCGTCGCAGATGAATATCCCGCCGTAGCGACGGATGATTTCAGTCACGACTTTGAAATAATCTTTCGGAGGAGTGATGAACCCGCCGACTCCCAGTATGGGTTCGGCGATGAGCGCGGCCACGCGGCCAGTGGTCGAAGTTTGAATCAATTCCTCCATATCGCGCGCGCATTCGAGAGCGCAGGTTTCCGGACGGAGTCCGAACGGGC
>CAZPQE010000304.1:0-757 GCA_964588615.1 uncultured Clostridia bacterium
CGAACCGTTCAAAGTCCCGAAGGCCGAAATCATTACCGCAATCGATATCAGGCCGACCCCCGCGCTTCCCACGATCCGATAGGCCGAGTCTGCCGCGACCAGCGGCGAGCGGGCTATCTGGTTGATGTCGAGCAGATGAAGATAGGCGACGTTGGCCAGCAGGTAGATTGCGATGACCGCCAGCGTGCCGGAGATGAGCGCCAGAGGGAGGAATCGCTGGGGGCTACGGATTTCTCCGCTCACATAAGTCACATCGGCCCAGCCGTCGTAAGCCCACAGCATCGAGATGAACGCAAGCCCGACCAGCCCCAGTGAAAGAGAGCCGCTGCCGGGCGCGTCGGCCAGATGCTCGGGCGCGGGGTTGCTGGCTCCCAGGATGAAGGCCGCAAGCACCAGAAGGACGAGAGCAATATATTTCGCGCCAGTAGTAATATTTTGCACTATCGCGCCCATGCTCACGCCGAAGATGTTGAACAGGGCGACCGCGAGTATGGCCACGGCGGCCACGCAGCGGACTGCGAAATCGTCGTTCCTTCCCATAAGGCGCAGGAAGTATTCGGCGAAGGCCGTCGAGATTGCGCCCAGCGCCGATGCGCGGATGACGACAAGCTGAGACCAGCCGAAGAGGAAAGCGGGCAGACGGCCCCAGCCCTCGCGCAGGTAGACGAACACGCCGCCGGTTTTGGGAAACAGGCCGGCCAGTTCGGCCAGCGTCCAGGAGCCGCAAAGAGAGAAGAATCCTCCGAGTGCCCACATC
>CAZPQE010000304.1:767-8451 GCA_964588615.1 uncultured Clostridia bacterium
GAGACTGGTCAGGGACTTTGGCGGCCACTCCTGCGGGCGAGCGGAAAATGCCAGTGCCTATGGTCGAGCCCACCAGCACCGCTATGGCGCTTATGAGTCCGAGCCTTCGCTCAAGCGTCGGCTGAGTCCTGGTTGTTTGCTCTGTTTTCGTCTCCACAGGTGAGGGGAGATTATATTTCGTCTGAGAGATCGTCAAGGCCCGCGTCAAAGGCTTGCGGCCAAAGGCGAGCCTCCTCCTGCTTTCCCCCTCGAACTTGACTTTTCCTGCGCGCACACTAGAGTTGACTCATCCAATTCTCTGACCGGCTATTTTCTTGTCAGGAGGCAGAGCCGTGAACCTACTTCTCCTCTCGATGCCCGATTCATTCGAGCACATGCCATCGATAGCCATTCGAATGCCCAACGGCGCTCTCACCTCGCTTGCTGGAAACGTGGATGAGCATCACCGGGTCGCAGTCGCCGATCTGATTCTCGTTCAAGGCCGCGTGCGTGAAACTGTCGAGCGATTGCTCGGCGACATCGCCCCCGACGTGATAGGGCTTTCAGTGATGACTTTTCAGCGCAGGACAGCGCGCAAGGTCATCGAGTTTGCGCGCAGATTGAAACCGCAGGCGAAAATAGTCGTCGGCGGTTATGATCCGAGCCTCGCGCCTGAAAGCTACACCGAGATGGACGGAGTCGATTTCATCGTGCGAGGCGAAGGAGAGATAACTTTTCGCCTCCTTGTGCGGGCGATTGAAAACGAAACCGGATACGATCATATCACGGGGCTTTCTTTCCGCAGCGGCGACCGCTTCTATCACAACCCTCCTCGTCGGGTGAGCAGCCTCGACAGCAAAGAGATAAAACCTCCCAACCGCCGCGCGCGAGTGCTTGAGGGCTACACCATGCTGGGCCGCAAGGTCGACGTGGTGGAGACTTCGCGCGGCTGCACGTTCGATTGCAGCTTCTGCTCGATCATAGAAATGCGCGGGCGCAACTTTCACACATACTCTTTTGATCGGGTGATCGATGACATCGGCGACGCCCGCCATCAGGGAGCGCAGACCATTTTCATAGTCGATGACAACATAACGCTCAACGTGAAAAGATTCGCCGCTCTTTGTGAAGCCATCATCTCGGCGGGGCTGAATAAGATCGATTACATCGTGCAGGCGATGACCTCTTCGATTGCCGATCACGGCGCGGAACTTGCGCCGCTGATGCGGCGGGCAGGATTTCGCTACGTCTTTCTCGGAATAGAAAATATTCTGGAAGACGATTTGAAATTCCTGCGCGCGAGTTCGAAAAACACCAGCCACGAAAACGGGCGACGAGCAGGCAACGCCACGCTCAAGGCTATTGATTACATTCACCGAAACAAAATGTATGTCGTGGGCGGGCTGATCGTGGGAAATCCTGATGACACGCGCGAGTCGGTGGAAGCCAATCTGGAATTCGCGCGCCGCCATGTGGACTGGCCTTACATACAGCATCCGACTCCTTATCCGCGAACGCCTATGACAGCGGATTTTCGCAATCGCAATCTGATCATCAACGAGAATATGGAAGAATATGATGGCACGACTGCGGTCGTAAGGACGGAGCATCTGTCGGCTGAAGAAGTCGAGTTTATGAGATGGCGGGCCGAGAGATGGATGAGGCTTCGTCACATGCCGGTCGCTTTGAGGCACGATCCGCTGTTCGTGCTGAGAAACGCCCGTCGGATGTTCGCGCACACTTTTCGGGGCGCGACGTGGAAAACATTTTTAGGGCTTGAGGATGAACGCAAGGCGTTCGAGCGATTTTGCGCCATTCGCAGCAGGGAGCGGGATTATGTTTGATTTCAGATTTGATCTTCAGACAAAAGACAAACGCGCGCTGATCGCATTTCTCAAAACGCTTTGAAAGTGAATTGCGACTCGGAGCAGAAGCGAATTACCACAGTCTTTGGATCGGGTAAGCATCAAGGACAGCATCCGCGCTCACGAGGGTCAAGCCTTCGATTATCGCCTGCGCGATCATCAATCGGTCGAAGGGATCGCGGTGATGGAATGGAAGGCTGGTCAGCAAAGCTGTATGGCGCGGTTCGATTGGCAGGATGAGGAATCCATTCTGCCCAATGGCGCGATCCATAAAGGTTTCATACGGTTCGTTCAGCGCGTATTTGCCGACGCTGATTTTGATTGCAATCTCCCAGTAGGCTGCGGGGCTGACAAATTTGATGTTTGCGATGTCTTCGATGAGCCTTCGACCCGCATCGCTCAACTCCGCGTCTCCCAGCACGAATCATAGGAGAGTATGAGTATCGAGGAGCAGTCTCACAGCATGTATTCCCTGAAATCCTCAAGGTGTTCGTCGTCTTCTTTGAGTATGGTGAGCGATCCGCGGCAATTGCCGAAGCGCGGCTGCGGCAGCGCGCCTGCTGGCAAATGCAACAGAGCGACGGGTTGATTATCGCGGGTGATGACGATCTCTGCGCCCGATTGAAGTCGGTCGATGAGTTCCGGCAAACTGGATTGCGCTTCTTCCAATGTCACTGTTTCCGACATAATTGATACCTCGCTGCGTCTGTTTTGAAGCCAAGTATAGCACACAGGGAAACAGGCATGAATTCGCGCCTGATCCTTCGGCGGGGTATAAGCGTGCGCTGATTGCGTTTCTCAAAACGCTTTGATCGTCAAACGGTTTTCAATTTCTTTTTGAGTTGCCATAGCTTGCGCGGCATCACGAGCCACGCCGAGAGCGGCAAAGCTTTGAGAGACTGACGCAACACTCGCCGTTCTTCTTCATCGAGTTTCATCTGACAGTTCCATCGGCTCAGTTTCAAATTTATCTCTCGCAATCTCGCTTGCTGTTGGTCAGAAAGCGTATCTTTCCTTGCCAATGCCGCCATCAACTCGAACGCGCCGCATTCGATCAAGCCTTCGCGTATATGAGAGTTGAGATGATGAACGAGTTTTTTCTCAGTCGAAGCAGCCGAGACGTTGAGATGTTGCTCAAGATGCTCGACCACGGGACAGGCGTCTTCGCATGTCGGATTATCGGGGTCGATCTCTGCTCCGCCTTCGAGCATAAACAAGAGCAGAGTCAACTCCGGGTGCGAAAGCTCGATCAGATAACCGCCACCGCTTTTCATCGCGGATAACCTGCGGAAGATTTCACTTCGGCAATTTGTTTGTTGTGCCTGAGGGTGTGAAGCGGGATGTATATGAGCCAGTCGTAGGCGCTCAGGGTATTGAACACGCGAAAAGGGTGATCGAGCGTGTGCGCTTTGAGCGGCAGGTCAGTCTTTTCCGCCAGCGCCTGCACTTTGACTCTCGTCTCTTTGAACTTTTTTATCACCTCGTCGCGCGTGAGTTTTCCCGACGGACGCACTTCTATCGGAGCCTGCGCGCGGGTCGTTCGCGAGGGCATCACTCGTTCTATGAATTCGGCCTTGCCTGCGGTTCTGGCTTCCCAGTCGGGGTTGGCGGGGCTTGAGAGAGCGCGCTCGACGGAAGCCAACAGAGCCGCTTCCGTAAGCGCGATATGCTCGGCCACTTCTCCGACAGACCATCGAAAAGGAGCCGGTTTGTAACTCCACTGAGCCGGAGTCAGATTCTCGATGGCCGAGATATATTCCTTTTCGGAATCCAGCAGCCACTTGAGGATTCTGGCTCTTTCTTCTGCGGTCATTCGAGGATTCTTTTCCATCTTCGTCTGCGCCGTGACGCTGGAAGTCAGAAGAACGATGATAAAACAGAGCAGGCTTTTTTTCGCGGTGTTCGTCATGACGAAAACTTTCTAACCGCCGCGTTGAGTGATGTCAAGCTTGAAGAGTCGTTTGAAATTCTCCGAAGTCGCGCGTCCGACTTCTTCAATCGCAAGCCCTCGCTCTAGGGCGATGCAGCGAGCCACTTCGACTACATAAGCAGGCTCGTTGCGGCGGCCTCGGAAAGGGACGGGCGCGAGAAAAGGGCAATCGGTTTCGATCAGAATCTTATCCATCGGAAGCGAGCGCGCAGTCTCGCGCAGGTCTTGAGACTTTTTGAAAGTGACCGCGCCTGAAAACGAAATCAGAAATCCCCGCTCTACCGCTTGCTCCGCGAAAGAGCGCGTGCCTGTGAAGCAGTGAATGATTCCCGCGCCTCGCCATTGGTCGTCGAGTATGGCAAGCGTGTCCGCTTCGGCCTCGCGCGTATGAATGACGACGGGCAGATTTCTCTCTCTCGCCATGCGAAGCTGTCTGCGGAAGGCTTCTCTTTGCTCGTCGCGCGGCGAGTTGTCGTAGTGATAATCCAATCCTGTTTCGCCCCACGCTATCACTTTCGGATGCTCGGACAGATGGGCGAGCTTCGCGTAAAGATCATCGTCGAGCAATCGGGCTTCGTGCGGATGAGCGCCGACTGTGGTGTAGATGAACGGATAGCGTTCGGCCAGTCGAAAAGCCGCCGAGTGAGAATCGCGCGAGATGTCTCCATTGCCGACGGCGACAATGATTTCGACTCCGGCTTCGCGAGCGCGGGCGATCATCTCCGCGCGGTCGGAGTCGAAATCCGCTGATTCGATGTGAGCGTGAGAGTCTATGAACATCGTCGCGAGATGATAGCATAAGGAAAAAGCGCGATCAGGCTCTTGACTCTATACTATGGTACAGGGCGCAAACTCAATGAGGAGTCGTTGACGTACAACAGGCTGCCAGCCTGTTGATACCCCGAAGGCATGAAAATTCAGGGAACCCACAGGCTTCGAGCCTGCTCTACCTTTTTCGAGGAGCCTTCATGTCGCTGCGCGACTCCCTGAAAGGATGAAAATTTGAAGAACCAGCAGGCTGCCAGCCTGCTGTACCTTTTCTGAGGAGGCCGAAGTATGCGAATCGGACAGATGGCTTCACAGGCGGGCGTCAACATTCAGACCGTTCGTTTGTATGAAAGAATGGGCCTGTTGAAAGAGCCTCGCCGGACGCGCGCAGGCTACCGTGATTACTCTGCGGAAGCGGCTGAGACGATCCGCTTCATCAAAAGCGCGCAGGAAATGGGGTTCACCCTGCGCGAAATAAAAACGCTCCTGCGTCTTCGCGACCGCGGCGATCATCCGTCGGATGAGATGCGCCGACTGTCGCTGTCGAAAATCAAAGAGATCACCGAGCGCATAGCCCGTCTCGAAAAGATGCGCGACGCGCTCACCAGAGGGCTTGAAAACTGCGCGTGCAAAGGACGGCCCGAAGCGTGCCTGCTCCTGCGCGCGAAACAGTGAGGTGTTATGCGAGCAAAAATATTTTCAATCGTGTTCACAGTGTTGTTCATGGTTTCAATATCCGACGCCCGATCGAGCGGGCAGCAGGAAAAAACTCAGATGAAAAAAGAAGAGACTCCACTTATGTGCAGACTCGACGCGCTCACCGTGCAGGAGCGCGAGCGACACCTTGCGCTCTGGAAGCGATTGCACGAGTCGCACAAAGAGATTCGCGAAATCGCCGACGGTTATGCGATCCGTTTTCCCGGCGACATCTCTCTTACAGACATCGCCGAGTTCATAAGCCGCGAGCGCAGGTGTTGCCCGTTTTTCACATTCGAGATAGAAGCCGCAGGCGAAGACGAACCCGTGTGGCTGAGATTGAGAGGCGGCGAGGGAGTGAAAGAATTTCTGAAAGCCCAGCTTGGCGTCAGGTGAGAAACTGCCGTCGATATTAGTTTGCGACACATCTTTCAGTCAGCGAAGCGGGCGCGAGAATAGAGCGGCAGGGTGGAGCGATTAGCGTAACCCTGGGAATGAGCGCAGTCATTCCGACGATCCCAGCGGGCGATAGACATTGCAATGTCTGTCGCCTGTTTTACAGGCTCACTCTCATTTTGTCGCCGCTACCCAGGGTGCAACCCTGGGCTAAATTCTTTTGCCTGCTCCGCAGGCTGAATAGCGCATCCGTATTCGTGTAGCAAACCAATGGCGCGCCGTCAGGGCTGCGACAACTCACTGGCTTTGCCTGACCGGGATGAACGCGAGATAGACGAACAGATTCGCAAGCAAGGGGATGAATCCAAGCGCGAGGAGCCACAGCGCGCGGCGCAGATTTTTGTGCTTGAAGCGGGCTATCTCTTCGCAGGTCTCGCGGGCCAGGTCGGGCGAGTCGAAGTTGATGTCGTAGACCTGCGGGGTGAAGGCTCGCGCGGCGAATGCGAGGCTCGCTATCCAGAAAATAATCGGGATGATCAGAGCGGAGATGAACATTCATCGCCGCGCGTTCGAGAGCAGGTCGAGCGATTTTTTCACATCGCCGAAAGATATGGCGGCTAAGTAAAGAGTCTGCGCGAAGCCCGCGATGGCGATGAGTTGTTTGGCCGCTTCTTCCAGAGCGGCGGGCGATTGTTTGGCCGTCTCGCGCGCGGCGTCCATCCAGAACCGATCGTCCGGGGTGACAGGCCCGCCTGCGATCTGCGGAATATTTTTCGGGTCTTTCGGATCGGCCATCGTTTACCCCCGTCGTATGGTGTCTTTTTTCCTGACGCCCTTGAGCCACACTTTGTTTTGCTCGCCGCAGTAAGAGCAGACGGCGATCACGGGCCTGGCGTTCGGACTGCGGGCCGCAACCGCTCTGCCGCCATCTTCGACGTGAGGGCTTTCATCCCAGTCAAAGCTTTTCGTCGGGCTTGAGCAATTTTTATTGACGCGCTTGATTCGAATCCTGTTGAGTTCCTTTTCCTGTAGCCGTTTTCCTGCGGCTGCGCCGTTTCGATGTGCGGGAAGACGAGCGAGTTCAGGGAACTCGCGCTTAACCCTGATGTTTTCCTGCGGCTGCGCCGCTTTGATGTGCAGGAAGTCTCCGACTTCCTGGAACTGCCGCTCTCTTTTTCCTGCGGCTTCGCCGCCGATTTCAGATTGAAAGGGTAAAGCCATGTCTTTACTCCCTCACGCCTTATCCCGGCAGAGCCGGAGAAGGCGCAGCCTTCTGAAAGTGAAAAGGCGACGGTCCCGGAAAGCCGCAGGCTTTCCGCACATCGAAGCGGCAGAGCCGCCGAGGATCGCTATCACAAAAGATGTGTCGCAAACTAATGGCGCGCCCGCCCGGATGATTTCGATTCACGCGCCAGCTTCATTGATCTCATCGCGCGCCTGTTGGGCTATCTGGGGGAGGTGAACAGGGCTTCCCTGCTGATCGATCATCGGGCGGCTGGTGATGACTAGAATGCGCAAAGGGGCTGGTGACATCACAGTTGCTCATGACTGCTGATCGAGAGGCGCAA
This sequence comes from uncultured Clostridia bacterium, assembly GCA_964588615.1. GTDB lineage: Bacteria > Acidobacteriota > Blastocatellia > UBA7656 > UBA7656 > UBA7656. The sequence goes on from CAZPQE010000304.1 coordinate 7,970, forward strand.
AGTTTGCGCGATCAATACGGGTTTCGATATGTGCGCCCTTACTTTATCAAAGGTAGGATTTGAATCAAAACGAAAAGTGATGAAGGGCTGCCTTGTAGCGCGCGCTGATAGCGCGCAAGGCTCCAAATGTAAAGATTGGAGAAAGCCCTGAAGATTTGACTGTGCAAGCGCGAAGGCTGTGCGCGCGAAGGCGCGGCTACCCGCTCGATTTATAATTTGTCAGGCTACTTTGCAACAGCCCTGAAGAGTGATGAGGATCGGTAAGGCATCCGTCATGGTGGGAAAGATGAGAGGTTATCTTATCTCATCAACGCCCTGTTTATGATCTTTGAATAAATAATGCGACCAGTTTCAGCCCCAAAGGGGCGATCATAAATCAGCCCAGGTCAACGGCCTGGGTATTATCCGCCACACGTCGCAAGCCCTGTAAGGGCAATGCCATTAAGTTAAGGGGGCGGCTTAAAGGTGTCAGTAGCCCGCGC
>CAZPQE010000305.1:0-8447 GCA_964588615.1 uncultured Clostridia bacterium
ATGGAGCGCAGGTCAACACGACTTATGATTCGATGGGGCGAGTGTGGAAGCAGACCAACCCTTTCACGTCAGGGCAGACGCCTGTAGAGACGGTCAACACCTTCGACGGGCTTGGGCGGGCGACGACGGTGACGTTGCCTGATGGCCAGACGGTGCAGACCAGCTATAATGGCAGCACAGTGACGGTGACAGATCAGGTCAATCGCAAGATGAAGCGAGAGGCGGACGGATTGGGCCGGCTGGTGAAAGTCTACGAGCAGACCTCAGCGGGAGGAACGCCAACGCAAGAGACGAGCTACACGTATGATCTGATGGACAGGTTGAAAGAAGTCAATCAGGGCAGCCAGCTTCGCAAATACAAATATGACGATCTCGGAAGATTGCTGTATGAGAAGATACCAGAGCAGACGGCGACGATAAACGACGGGACGGGGACATTGTGGACGGCGAAATACACTTACACAGACCATAATCAGGTCTCGACTCGACAGGATGCGAGAGGAGTCATCACGAGCTATGTTTATGACGATCTGCAAAGGATGACTCAGGTGAGCTACAACGTGAGCAGCGCGCCGGGAGTGGCCTCGACTCCTTCGGTGAATTTCACTTACGACACGACGGACGGAAGCGCGACCGAAGGCTTGCTGATGAGTGTGAGTGTGAGCGGGCAATCGTCGGAGAGCTACAGCTATGACGCAAGCACGAACTTCCTGTCGAGCGTGACGAGGACTATCGGGAGCAGGAGCTACACGACGAGCTACAGTTACACGCAGGCAGGGCAGGTGACGCAGTTGACTTATCCGTCGCTGAGAGCGATCAACATCAATCACGATTCAATCGGGCGATTGTCTTCGATAGTCAACAACTCGGACAGCGCGAATTACCTGAGCGGGATAAGCTACAAAGAGAGCGGGCAGGTTGGGCAGTGGACTTTGGGGACGAACATCGCGGAGAGCTTCGGCTACAATAACCGATTGCAGATGACTTCTCAGGCGGTGACTCAAAACGGGCAGACGCGAATGAGCCTGAGTTATGGCTATCAGGCAACAGCAGGGCAGATGGGCGGAGGGAGCACAACGGGAAACGCAGGCCAGTTGATGTCGGTGACAGGGAGCATCGGGGGAGCAACCGAGAGCGCGGCTTACACTTACGACAATGTTGGAAGGCTTGTGACATCGAATCAGACTTCGAATGGAGCGAGCGCGCAGAGGCGATTCGTCTATGACCGCTGGGGCAACCGGACATCGGTTTATGATGCGGTGACAGGCGGGAATCAGATTCAATCCGTCACACTTGAGCAATCGGGAGGAGCGCCGACGAATCGGATCACGAGCGTGACTCAAGGCAGCACTCTGAATTATTCGTATGACGCAGCGGGCAATGTTACCAACGACGGGTCGCACTCTTTCACCTACGACGCGGAGAATCGAGTTGTCAGTGTTGATGGCGGCTCGACAGCGACTTACAGCTACGATCATCAGAATCGAAGGATCAAGAAAGTAGTCGGCTCCGTGACGACGCATTATGTGTGGGAAGGCGGGCAGGTCATCGCCGAGCACAACGGCAGCACCGGAGCGATGCTTGCGGAGTACATCTTCGCAGGAAGAAAAATGATTGCCCGCGAAGGAGGATATAGCGGACGGATATTCTTTTTGCAAGACCGATTGAGCATTCGAGCAACGATCACGGATGGCAACGGGAACATACAAGGGCGACAGTCGCACTTGCCATTTGGAGAGGACTTGGTAGGGACGGGGACGACCGACAAGCATCGGTTTACGAGTTATGAGAGGGATAGCGAGTCGGGAACAGATTATGCGGTCAACAGGCAATACGCACAGAGACTAGGAAGATTCATGCGGCCTGATCCAGCTAGGTGTAGTAATGAGATTCGTGTTCCTCAAAGCCTTCACCGCTATAGTTATGTACTCAATGACATTGTGAATCGTCTTGACCCAGATGGACTAGATGCACAGAAAATCCCACAGGATCAACTTGATGATTATAGATGTAGCGGTTGGATGGATGATTGTAAAGGTATGGGGGAAAAGATCAAAGACCTCTCAGAAGATCTTGCTATAAGGTTGAGGGAGCTTGATCCTTCGACAGAAAGTTATACTGGACACGCTAAGGTTTGGGCAGAGCACAAGAATGTGTTAAGCGATTGCGTCAGCAAGTTTAAAGACAAAGGCTGCGGTCCTCCTGATTTGCCAGCGGGATTCGATCTTAATTGGGCTGTTAACATGGCGTCGGCTCCTGCTCCTGGCACTAGCAGCTTTCGTGACTTCTTAGCTCGAGGAGGGCTAGTAGTTATCGGAATCCTAGCCGGAGCAGCCGGAGCAGTATCGGCATTTGGGGGAACTGGTTGGATTTGGAGTAATGGGTACTGGTGCATTCTTTGTTATGTCGCTCCTATTTCCTTTACCCCGCGGGATACGTTTAGAGACATATTTGGGATAGGGAGTGATCCATGGTATTAAGCCTTGTAGATTAGCAATTCCAAAAGTTGCTATGGTATTTCCTATGAAATCAGATTGGACAGACTGGGTTTTCTTCCTCGAAATGCTCAGTGTTGAAAGAACAGAACCTTTCATATCTGAGTTAAAACTACCATTCAAAGTGGAAGAGTTTCCTAGTGTCCTGATATTTGTCCGTGCCTGCCTAGAATATCATCTATTGCCCGCTATACGTCAGCACAATGCCCCTGATAGCTCTTCCGCATTTGTTGATTCTTGGAATCGCTACCGTAGGGTGGAAGGCGTACTCAGCGACAAGAGGTTAGATGAACTGGCTAGACGCTATGGGCATTTCTGGACTTCTATAGATATAATTTGCGCCGAACTATCAGACATTGCGGCACCACGTATGGTACAGGCTTTGAAGGATTGGTTCGCTAAAGATTTTAGAGGAAGCCCAGACCCGGCTTGGCAATGGCCTTGGGCTTTAAGAACACTACTCACAACGAATGATCTTCCCACACTCATTCAAGTGAATCCAGCACCGATCAATAGTGAAAAACGACAATGCATAGAGGAGTTTTGCATTCGCTACCGAACTGAAAAGGATGCGCTGGAGGCACGTTTCTATAATATCAAGCAATCTGCAAAGTTAGGTAGTCCTTCGCTATGGGAAAGGGTATTGCAGCATTTTCCGCCAGATGAGCGACCCCGGAGTGACTATCCATGGCTAAGTAGTATAGAAAGCTGCTTACAATATCGACTCCTCAGATATGAATGGGGCAAACTAAAATCAGAGCTAGGAGCCAAAACAATGGAAGATTTAACTAGGTGGATTCTCCAACACTCAAGCGATCTTCCTTGGAACACAGTACTACCAGAAGAGCCTGAGCCGCTCCCCTTTACTCCCTGACCCCTTTATTTTCTCCTTTCTGCGAATATAGATGAGATACCTATCTTATCGTAAATCACTGACCGGGGCGAGGAGGTCTGAGATATTAAAGCTATTCAATTCAGAGTTGAGTAACGGATGCATATGCAGGCTGACGGGCCGGTCTCCTCGGCTTGCACTTGCCCCCAATTTATGAAACACGAATCTGCCATACTCATTGCCAGTAAAATCGGATACCAACCACACGGCTGTCGTCCGTGTGTGGAAAAACTGCCAGGCCGATGGCGATCAATGATCCTTCTTGCTGGCGCAGGGCTGTTGCAAAGTCACGCTGAAACCACAAAAAGTATTTGCGAGGCTGGGATCGCGGGCAAGCTGGTCGCATGGTTCGTGTGTCCACGAATGCGCGAATCCTCAAACATGCAGTGAGTGTGCTTCGGCTCCCAGTGTGCCAGGCGACTTTGCAACAGCCCTGTTTTTTATCCCCGCCCGACATAGAGTTGCTCTACCGGAAGCACGATGGCTTCGAGCATGTTGACGTGCGGAGGAAGAGCGGCCATCGCCACTGCCGCCTGCACGATGTCATCTACGCTCATCATCGGCTCGCTCTCGCCCTTGCGCCAGTCGACGAGCACATTACCCGGATGCAGGCAGCCGCACGAAATGCCGTGCTCGCGGCCTTCGAGCGCAGTCACCTGAGTCAGCCCCCACAATCCATGTTTGCTCGCGCTGTAGGCCGCTGACGAGGGGCGCACCCGCTGGGCTGAAATCGAGCCGATGTTGATAATTCTCCCTCCCCGCTGTCGCTTCATTATCCGCATCGCTTCCCGCGTGCAGAGGAAAGGCCCGCGAAGATTGACCGCTATAACTCGATCCCATTTCTCTACCGAAAGCTTATCCAACGGCCCGCCATCGAACGCCCCCGCATTGTTGACCAGAATGTCCAGACGCTCGAAACGCTCCATCGCCTGGCGGAACGTGTCGCTCACCTGCTCTTCATCGCTCACATCGGCGCGCACTGCAAGCACACTTGCTCCCGCGCGAGCGAGCGATTCCGAAGTTTCATTCAACGCTTCGACATCGCGTCCCGTGATGATGACCGACGCGCCCTCGCCTGCAAACGCCTCCGCGATGCCTCTGCCTATCCCTCTGTTGCCGCCTGTGATCAGAGCGACTTTGCCATCCAGTTTTCCCATCATCATCTCCTCAAAACAGTTTTCAGTTTTCAGTGCTCAGTTTTCAGTCTTTCAGCTTTTCAATGCTCCGGAAGTGTCCGACAAGCTGCCAGCTTGTCGAGGTGTGACAGATAGATGGCAACGACAATCTGGCAGATTGTCAGACAGGTGGCGCGACCGTTTTCATACTTTCAGGGCGTCGTGAAAACGACATGATGACTTCTCACTCATCAATTCGTCGGTGAATGAATCGCCTGCCGCCCTTTGACGAATACATCGCGGCAGTATGGCCGTCGCCTTCCAGCTTGTACTTGTAAGTGACAAGCCCCTCCAGTCCCACAGGCCCGCGCGGGTGAAGCTTGCCTGTGCTGATGCCCAACTCCGCGCCGAAACCGTAGCGATAGCCGTCGGCAAATCGCGTCGAAGCGTTGCGATAAACTCCAGCCGAATCTACCTCGACGGAAAATTTCTCCCACGCCCTGTCGTCCTCGGTCACTATCGCATCCGTATGACGCGATCCCTTTTCGTTGATGTGCGCGATGGCTTCTTCAATCGAATCGACTATCTTTATCGACAATATCAAATCGCAATACTCCGTCGACCAGTCTTCTTCGATTGCCTCTTTAGCTCCCTCGACAAACTTCATCGAGCGAGAGTCGCATCTCAACTCCACTCCCCGACTCTGCAAAGCATCAGACGCGCGGGGCAAAAACTCCTGAGCGATTTCGCTGTGAACAAGAAGCGTTTCGACTGCGTTGCAGGCCGCCGGATAATCGACTTTCGCGTCGATGACGATTTCAACGGCTTTGTTGAGATCAGCCCGCTGGTCGACGTAGATGTGGCAGAGACCATCGGCATGGCCGAGCACCGGAATTGAAGTGTTTTCCTGAATGAAACGAACGAGCGCATTCGACCCTCGCGGCACGATGAGATCGACGAAGCCTTCGGCTCCAAGCATCGCCATCACATCCTGGCGGCTTTCAAGAAGCGTCATCGCTTCTTCGGGGACGCCCTCGGCGACAGCCGCACCGCGAACGGCGTCAAACAACGCGCGGTTGGAGTGTTCGGCTTCGCGGCCTCCTTTGAGCAACACCGCGTTTCCGCTCTTCAAACACAGCGAAGCGATCTGAGTCAGAGCGTCGGGGCGCGATTCAAAGACGATGCCGACGACTCCGATGGGACAGGTCACGCGATACAGCCTCAGCCCTTCGTCAAGCTCAGTCGCAAGCGTCACCTGTCCGATTGGGTCTTCCATAGTGGCGACCTGCTCGATGCCTGATCTGATATCATCGAGCTTCGCGTCATCGAGTTTCAGACGGCGATAGAGCGATTCGGCCATCTGCGCTGATTCCACGAGCGGGCGGGCAGCGTCGAGGTCTTTCTGATTTGCGGCAAGTATCTCCTCGCGTCGTTCATCGATGCGTCGGGCGATGGCGTGAAGCGCCCTGTTTCTCTGCTCTGCCGAGAGGCGAGCAAGCGCGCCCGCAGATTTCCTGGCTTTCTTTGCGGCTTCGATAGTCATCAGCGTTTATCCAGAAATGCGATGTTGTCTCGCGTGATGAGCGCGTCGTAATTTCGGTTTTCGACGAGTTCATCGATCTTGTCTGAGCGTTTGCCGGTGATCCTGCGCGCCTCGTCGCCGGAGTAATTGACTATGCCGCGCGCAAACTCGCGCTCCTGTTCATCGAGTATGCTCACCGCATCGCCGCGCTCGAATTCGCCCCGCACTTCGATCACTCCGGCTGGAAGCAGACTGGCCTTGCTTTCCATCAAAGCCCGTCGCGCGCCGTCGTTGACGACGAGGGCCGATTTGACAGTGGTTGCGAAAGCTATCCATTTGCGTTTGCCCTGAAGCGAGCTTTTCGGAAGGAACAGCGTTCCGATTTCCTCGCCTGCAAACACACGGTCGATGACCGAAGGCAGCTTGCCGCTTGCGATGATCGTCGCGCACCCGGAGTGAGTGGCGATGCGAGCCGCTTCTATCTTCGTCTTCATCCCGCCGCGCCCCAGTCGCGACTGGCGACCCTCTCGCCCGTTTGCGAGGTTTTCAGTCTCAGTCGTGATTTCTTCAACGAGCGGTATCAACTGAGCATCACTCGATTCCGCAGGATTGGCAGTGAAGAGTCCTTCAACGTCTGTGAGCAGAACGAGCAGGTCTGCTTCGATCTTGCTTGCCACAAGCGCAGAAAGCTTGTCGTTGTCGCCGAAGTTCACCTTCACATATTGAGAGGCATCGATTGATTCGATCTCGGCGGTCGAGACCGGATCATTCTCATTGATTATCGGCAGCGCGCCAAGCTCAAGAAGTTTGGTGATAGTGCTGCGCAAATTGAGGTATCGCCTTCGATTGGAGAAGTCTTCTTCGGTGAGCAACAACTGAGCGGTCGTGATGTCGAGCCGCTCGAATGCGTCCGAGTAGAGCGACATCAACCGGCCCTGACCTATGGCGGCGCACGCCTGTTTGAGCGCCAGAAGTTGAGGCTTGCGCTGCAAGCGGAGTTGTTCGGCTCCAAGCCCGATTGCTCCTGATGAGACCAGAATCGGCTCGCGCCCGTGGCGTTTGAGCGCGGCGATTGATTCGACGAAGGAATAGAAGCGACTAAGCGCCACGCCTCCTTCGTCGCGCATCAGGACGGCAGTACCGAGTTTTATCACTACCCGTTTCGACTGCGAAGCGATTTGATTGCGACTGGTTGAAAGGCTTTCGCTCATCAGTGGAAGCTTGCCACAGAATGTCAGGATCGGAAAACAGGTTTTTGCTGTTTTAAATCTTCGCGTTGACTCGACTCTCATCCACTCATACACTCAACGCGCTGGAATTCCGCTGGTGAAAGGATCGGTTATGAATAATCAATCCAGGAGAGCCGTTCGCTTAGTCGTTTGCGCCACATTGTTTCTATGCGCTCAAGCTGCGCGCGCGCAGGAAACCGCCTTAGACCGTTACATAGCCAAGCCCGACCCGACTTATTCGTGGAAGCTGATCAACACTATCAATGGCGAAGGACATAAAGCCTTCGTCCTCGAACTGACTTCGCAGACGTGGCGCAGCGCGGCGGAAGTTGATCGCCCCGCGTGGAAACACTGGCTCACCATCGTCCGCCCCGATCGCGTCGCCAGCAACAAGGCGCTGCTCGTAATCGGCAGCGGTAGCAATAAAGACCCCGTGCCGCAGACAGTCTCGGCGAGGTCGATGGCTCTCGCCAAGGAAACGAACACTGTCGTGACGGAACTCGGAATGGTCCCGAACCAGCCGCTCTATTTTTCCGATTCGAAAGACGCGGGCCGCTATGAAGACGACCTCATCGCCTACAGCCGCGTCAGACAGATGAATACCGGAGATGACGAATGGCTTGTGCGACTGGCTATGGTCAAGAGCGGAGTGCGCGCTCTGGACGCGGTGCAGGAATTCATGGCAAGCGACGCGGGAGGGCGCGTGAAGATCGATGAGTTCGTCGTGACCGGCGGATCCAAGCGCGGATGGACTACCTGGCTCGTCGCCGCAGTCGATAAGCGAGTGATAGCCATCATGCCTGTGGTGATCGATGCGCTCAATTCAGAGCATATCACTCGTCATCACTTCGAGGCTTACGGATTCTTCTCGCCCGCGCTCGACGATTATGTAAATCACAAACTGTTCCCTGACAAAATCGGCACGCCTGAGTACCAGCGCATTCTGGCCATCGAAGACCCGTTCAACTATCGCAATCGCTCTCGTCTCAAAATACCCAAGTTTCTGGTCAATGCATCAGGCGATGAATTTTTCCTGCCTGACAATTCGCAGTTTTACTTCGACGGTCTTCAGGGAGAGAAACATCTGCGCTACGTTCCGAATGCCAAACACAATCTCCGTGATACTGATGCAGTCGAGAGCCTCATCGCTTTTTATCAGGCGATCCTGTCAAACAAGCCTCGCCCGCAGTTTTC
>CAZPQE010000306.1:0-8446 GCA_964588615.1 uncultured Clostridia bacterium
GAAACACTCCGGTCTCGACCGTAAGTCCGTAGCCGCGCGCCCGCTCGACGAAGTATTCATACAACTCATTGGCTCGCTGAGGCTCGGCTGCGTCAGAGTAAGAAGGCCGTCGGCCTCGCCGCGCGTCGCCCAGCAGAGTGAACTGAGAGACGACCAGCATAGCTCCTTTCGAATCGATGAGCGAGCGATTCATTTTTCCCTGCTCGTCAGTGAACACTCGAAGGTTGATGATCTTTTCAGTGAGGTAATCGGCGTCTTCTCTTGAGTCGTCCTGCGCAACTCCGAGCAATACTAAAAAACCCTCGCCGATCTGGCCGACCACGCGGCCATCGACTTCGACGCTTGCCTGACTGACTCTTTGAATGACTGCTCGCATGAGACCGGATAGTCGCAGGAAAGCACACAAGCTGGCAAGATCTTCTGCAAAATATCTGAAACACTTTCGCGCCGCTCATGAGATAATGCTGACTGTAGAGGGTCGCAATGAAAATCCTGCTTTCGATAATTCTGATGATGATGTCTATTGATTCGTCCACCGAACGGAAGGCTCGATTGGGTCAGGCGTTTACTGCCGGAATCGCCGAAGAGGTTTCAATCGAAGGCGAGAGGCTCAGGATCAAATTCGAAGCCGTGACCGACGACAGCCGATGCCCCGAAGGAGTCGATTGCATCTGGAGCGGCAACGCGGAAGTTATTCTGAAGATGACCGGAAGCGAAAGCAATGCTGCAACGATCAAGCTCAACACTCATATCGAACCCAAAGAAGCCCGCTATCGCGGCTACAGCATAAAACTCGTCCGACTCGACCCCTATCCGAAAAAAGATCAGCAGATCGATCCTGCCCGCTACCGAGCGACGATTGCCGTCACTAAAAAATAAGCCTCCTTCCATCGATGATCCGCAGATGTTCAGCCATTTTCTTTGGGTGGATGATCAGTATCGATTCGGGCAGTATTTCAACAAAGAGTGAAAGGAGAGGTCGCCGGTGATGAAATCAAATTCACCTCGACGGTGGAAGGAATAGACCGTCCGCCCACGGAGTTCGTTGCGAAGCGAGCGAAATAGCGAATCACAGAAGGATCAGACACCTGACTGCGGCCTGGCCCTTTCTTTTCTTTCAGGGCGACTGACACAGGAAGTTGTCTGCGTCATCGATGCTGCCCGCGCCCTTGTATTTTGCCGACTGCGGGTAAGGGCACAGCGGGCGGGTTCGGTTCGGTTTGCCGCCGACCATGCGTGATGCGATGATGCGATCAGGCGCTCTCCCCTGTTCGACCCACTCGATGAGCGGCGTGAGTTTGTCGAACGCGCTGCATCCCACTCCCCCTGCGCAGTGAAACATCCCTGGAACCATGAAGAGACGGAAAAAGTCGGTAGTCGCAGCCCCCATGCGCGCGAGCACGCTTTCGTAGTAGTCAACGCCCATCTGCGCATTCAGCGCCTGATCGGCCCAGCCGAAGTACATCAGCAGCTTGCCCCCTCGCTGTTTGAAGCGCGAAAGGTCCGTGTCAGTGGCATCGAGCACATTGCGAATCCATTCGAGGCGGGCAGGGTCTTTTTCGAAGTCGAAGCCTGCGAGATTGAATTGAGGATTCTTCTCTGCAAAGGCCATGTGAGAGAAGAAACTTTCGGCGAAACTCACCGATATAGTCTTCTGGCCTCTTTCACTGATGATCCAGTTATCCCAGCCGCTGCGGCCATTAGGGCCGATGACTTCAGCGCCTACAGGCCAGCCGGGAAATATGCGCTTCCCCTGACTCATCACATCGCCGTAGATTTTCTCAAGCGCGCCGATCTGAGCCGCAGTGAAGCAATCCGCATTGTCAGCCCCGTCAGGGCATATGGGCAGATCACGCGATGGGCGAAAATCGCAACGACGCGGATCATCGATCAGACCGTCCTTGATCCCGTCCTTCTGGTCGCACTGAGCATAGACGCGATCAGCCAAAAGCGACAGCCTGGCATAAGGAAGGGGAGCGGCTGCGAGCGCCTGGGTGATTTTCGCATAACCTATCATCGTGCCAGTGAAGTTCAAAACAGGCGCGCCTGCGACTATGCCATCGAAGTCTTCAGGAAATCGTTGAGCGAGGATCAGAGCCTGACGGCCTCCGGTCGAGCAGCCTTCAAAGTATGAGCGAGTCGGCCTTGCTCCAAAATAAGCGGCGGCGATCCGCTTGCCGGTCTCGGCGGTCGTGTGCAGCGAGCGGAATGCGTAATCGAGCAGTTTCTGTCGGCTCTGAGCGAAGGTGGCGAGCGGTTCAGACGCCGCATCGTGACCGGTATTGGTGGACGCTACGACGAAACCCCGGCGCAATGCCGCATTGCGCTGCGCATTTCTTCCGGGCGCATCCAGAGATTCGCCCGCATAGCCGCCATTGCCGAACATATATAAGCGGCGGTTCCAGTTGAGAGGCAGGCTCACCTCGAAGCGAATCTCAGGAAGAATCTGCCCTCTGACGCGGCAATGCTCCGGCGCATCGGCGCTGGAAGGGACGAGAGTCGCACTCTCGACGGTGAATTCGTAGCCGGTGAGGCTGCGCAGATCGGCGCAAGCGCATTTAGGCTGAAGAGCGGCTTCGCCGGCAGGAGGTTTCAATGCGCCCGATGATGCGTTCTGCGCCTGAGCAACTGACATCATAATTATTGCAGATGCGCTCATCACAAGTATCGCTTTGCATTTTCTATTAGCTTGCATTCGCTCTCCTGACAGGCTCGAAGCCGCCAAAACTTTTCAGTCTCCGGATTTCTCGCCCGATTGATGGCTGTGATGAATAAGAGGGCCTCGCGCTCGATAGAGTCTCGCGTTTCTAAGGAGCCGCGCAGGCTCTCACATTATGATACGAGTCTCTGAAATTGTCATGCCGTCGCGATGAATTACCATTGGAAACCGGGATCAGATAGACTGTGGCAATCTTTTCGGGAGTAGTTTTTTACTTTCATCGCCTGGGTAAAGAAGATGAACCGGGGAGAGCCTTTGACGCGCATAGTTCGTTTCAGTTCCGGCGGTCGAGCATCAGTCGGATGAAGCACGAGAGGTGAAATTGAGATGACACGAAAATGCTCACTGTTACTTTGCATCCTTCTCACTTCACTCATTCCCGACACAGCCCGGTCGTTTGTGACCAGTCAGGCAACCAACAGATTCGAGGCGGAGATAAAGAAGTTTGAAGAGGCAGATCGACAGAATCCGCCTCTGCAGGGAGCAGTATTGCTCATCGGCAGTTCTTCGATCAGGTTGTGGAAAGACCTCGACAAAGCTTTTTTGTCAGTCAAGGTTATCAATCGCGGATTCGGAGGCTCTCAAATCGAGGACTCGACCTGTTTCGCCGAGCGCATCGTCATACCCTGCCGACCTCGGATGATCGTCCTGTATTCGGGGGATAACGACCTGGCGAGCGGCAAAACGCCGGAGAGAGTTTTTTCCGATTACAAGCAGTTTGTCGCCAAAGTTCGTCAGCATCTCGGCGACGTGCGCATTGCATACATTTCGATCAAGCCCAGCATCGCCCGCTGGCACTTGACCGATCAGATCAAGGCCGCCAACCATAAGATCAGAGACTTCGCCTCGAAGAACAAGAACCTCGATTTCATCGATATCTTCCCGGCCATGCTTGGGGCAGACGGAAGGCCTCGCGCAGAACTTTATGTGAGAGACGGTTTGCACATGACCGAGGAAGGCTACGCGCTTTGGAGATCGTCCGTCGCGCCCTGTCTCAAATAGCGCGCGATATCGGCCAGAAACTTCGCCTGGCTGTCAGAACACGGCAATCGGGTTGAGCGGCGAGCCGGTGCCTCCGGTCACGGCTATCGGCGCGGTTGCAAGCATGAACTCCCAGCGAGTGCGCCTGGCGCACTCTTCGCTCAGAGCTTCCAGATCGCAGTTGTCGAAGATGTGAACGCCCATCGCAACGAGCATCAACTGGTGAACAGGGTGCGAAACCCCTTCGACTCTCGATGGGAAGACATCGCTCGCAACATCGCTGCCGAGCATCGCAACATCGCGCTGTCTGATCCATCTGGCCGAAGATGCATGCAACCCGGCAGAACTGGCGCTGACATCCCAGGGGCCGACCGCCGCTCGTCGCGCCCAGCGCCCGGTGCGAATGAATATGACATCTCCCACCATCACTTTGATCTTCGCTTTCTTCTCCCATGCGTCGAGGTCTTCTGGAAGGATGGGCGTTCCGGGTTCGAGGTAAGGCACTCCCTTGAGTCGAGGGATGTCGATGAGGATGCCACGCGTCACGATTCCCTGCTTGAGGTTGTGAATTCCCAGCTTGCCTGCGCCTTTGCGCGTGACTTCCTGCTGCGGGAAGCCGTTGTACATTTTGCCCTGCCAGAACATGTGGCAAAGCGCGTCGAGATGCGTGTGCTGGTAGCCGTGAAACGAAACTCCTATTCGGTCGAGGCTCCACTGACCGCGAGCGTTCTCGCCGGTCATCGTCATCTCGTGAGTGTAGGGCTGGGAATTGTCAGGCGCAGTTTCGGTGTTGGTGTTGTGCGCAAGCGATACGGTGATGCCATCCTTGACGAGCGAGACGGCCTGCTTGCGCTTCGAGGGAGTTATCAGATTGATCGCGCCCAGTTCATCCTCTTTGCCCCAGCGGCCCCAGTTGGAAAGCTCGGTCATCCATCGGTCGATATCAGCCCTGGTCAACGGCTGAACTGTCGATGCTGGCTGCTGCGCGTTCGTTGAGTCAAACACGAAGCAGATCGTTATCAGAAATGCGATGAATGTGTGAACGATTATTTTCATGGATGTTCTCCTCCAGGAGTGTGGCGCAAGCTGGCAGCTTGCGTGGCCCCGAGTTTCATACTTTCAAGGCGGGCGCAATCCGTCGGATTGCGCTACATCAATCTGAAATCACGCCTTCGTGGCGGAGGGCTTCGACAGCGGCAGTGTCGTAGCCCAGTTCGCGCAGGATTTCTTCTGTGTGCTGGCCGAGCAGCGGCGCTGCGCGTTGAATGCTTCCGGGCGTTTTTTCAAAGTGAATCGGGAGACCGGCGACCTTCATTCTGCCGATGGTCTCGTGCTCGATGACAGGGTTCATCTCCATCGCTTCGACCTGGGGGTCGTCGAAGAATTCGTGAAAGTGTTTCACCGATCCGCAGGGCACGCCTTTTTCGACCAGAAGTGCCTCCCACTCCGCCGTCGTTTTTAGCCGGAAGTGAGGTTCCATCTCGGCGATCAACTCGACACTGTGCGCGACCCGTTTGGCGTTGGTGTCGTACTTAGGGTCTGTCGCAAGATGGGGAGCGCCAATCGCGTCGCAGAGAATCTGCCAGAACTTGTTGGTCGGCGCTCCGATGAATATGCGGTCGTCGCGGGTCTCGAACAATCGATAAGGATAAATGCCCTGCGGTCCTTCTTCATCCACATCCAGAGCCTGAGCATACTGGTGCGATTGAATCGACATCACTGCTTGCAGAAGGGAAGTTTCGATCCTCTGGCCCTGTCCGGTTTTCTCTCGGTGATAGAGCGCAGCGTTGATGCCGCCGATGGCGAGCATCGCTGCCTGATAATCAGAGACGGCGACCGAGCATATGGCGACCTTGCCGCTGTAGCGAATGTTGTCGTGCGCTGCGCCTCCCATCGATTGAAGCACAGGATCATAGCCGGGGCGCTTATGATAAGGCCCTTTCGAGCCGAACGCCGTCGATGAGCAATAGATGAGTCGGGGGTTTATCTCTTTGAGCGTTTCATAATCGATGCGAAGTCGCCTGGTGACACCAGGGCGGAAGTTCTCGATCACCACATCAGACAGTCGAGCAAGTTGGTAGACGATCTCCCGTCCCGCCTGCGAGCAGAGGTCAAGAGCCAGGCTTCGCTTGTTGAGGTTCCAGCCCTGAAAGTATCGACTCTCTCCGGCAAGAAACGGTCCCCAGGTTCGAGCCAGATCGCCCGTGAGAGGTTCGACCTTGATGACCTCCGCGCCCATGCTGCCTAGCAGCATCGCGCTGTAAGACCCGGCGATGAAGCTGCAAAAATCGATTACCTTCACTCCTGCCAGAGGGCCTGAAGTCGCGCTCGAATTGTTGTCGTTCGCCATAGCTGTGTCGTGCGTCCTGCCGTCAGATATCCTGGGACCGCACGCCGACTGCGTGCAGGGTCTTGGAACTCGTGCGATGGAGCGGAAGCAGTGACTTATTCAATCGCAGCACGCTGGAAGCGTGCCCTCCCGCTCTACTTCCTGGTCGTGATCTCGGCCCTGCGGCTGATGATGAAAGCGCGAATCGCGTCCGCCTCATCGGGCTTGAGCAACTCTTTGAACGAAGGCATGCCGGAATTGGCCAGCGAGCCTTCGAGCAATATCTTTCTATAACTCTCGAAAACCGACGGCTGCGAAAGTCTCAGGTCAGGCACTCCGCTTCCTCCGCCCTGCGCATCCTGTCCGTGACACACCGAGCAATGCTGGACGAATAATCCAGCGCCCTGATTGATGGTTTCCCGCGAGGCTGCGGATTCAATCGGCAGTACAACTCGATTGCCCGTCGCTGGGAGATCAGGCAGAGACTGTTTGCCATTGAGCGCGAAGGTGAGGACTCTTCCTGGCGGAGGCGGGCCGACGTTTCTTCCCGCAAGCGAGACCCCGCCTGCCCCTCCAGCCCCGGCCATGATTGAAACATACTGCACTCCATCGATTTCATAAGTCACGGGCGAAGCGATGATGCCTGATCCGATTCTCACTTCCCAGAGCTTCTCTCCTCGGTCTGCGCTGTAAGCGACGACGCGACCGTCTCCTGTCCCCTGAAAAACCAGATTGCCTGCGGTCGTCAGAGTCCCTCCGTTCCACATCATCTCGTACTCGGCGCGCCATCGCTCTCTTTGAGCGATGGGGTCCCAGGCCAGCAGATGACCGCGAGGCGTCTCTCGCTTGGCTCCCTGTGGAGCGCCGCCAATTCCAATGTTCCAGGTTTCGGGACGATATTTGAATTCCGCAGGCTGCGAATAAAAATATGAATTCTCCTGCGCGGGTATGTAGACGAGACCTGTCTGTGGATTGAAGGACATCGGTTGCCAGTTGTGACCGCCCAGGGGGCCGGGCCGCAGATGAGCGGGAGCGTCTTGATAACGAGCGCCAGGAGTCTCGATGGGGCGACCAGTCTTCTTATCGATTCGGCTGGCCCAGGTGATCTTCACATAAGGCTCGGCTGAAATTAGTTCGCCGGTACTGCGATCGAGCACATAAAAGAACCCGTTTTTTGGAGCCTGCATCAGCGCCCTGCGACGACGGCCATTGATATTGAGGTCGGCAAGGATCATGTGCTGGGTGGCGGTGTAATCCCACGCTTCGCCGGGAGTTGTCTGGTAATGCCAGACCAGTTCACCTGTGTCGGGTCGCAGAGCGAGTATCGATGACAGGTAAAGATTATCTCCCCCTCCGGGGCTGCGCAGGTGCGGGTTCCAGGGCGATCCGTTGCCGGTTCCGACATAGAGCAGATCGAGTTCCGGGTCATAAGCCAGCGAATCCCACACGGTGCCGCCTCCGCCGATCGTCCACCACTGGCCCTTCCAGGTACTGGCGGCTTTTTCCATCGCCGGAGATTCGAACGGCTTCGAGGGATCGCCCGGAACGGTGTAAAAGCGCCAGACGAGTTTTCCCGTTTCGGCGTCGTAGGCCGAAACATACCCGCGCACTCCGTACTCGGCGCCACCGTTGCCGATGATTACCTTGCCTTTCACCACGCGCGGCGCTCCGGTGATCGTGTAAGGGCGGCTCGGATCGACGGTCGCGACTTCCCACACCACCTTTCCGGTTTCTGCATCGAGGGCGATCAGTCGTCCGTCGAGAGCGCCGACGTAAACCTTGTCCTGATAGATGGCCACTCCGCGATTGACCACGTCGCAGCAGGCTTTCGATCCGTATTTGCGATCAACCTGCGGATCGTATTTCCAGATCAGTTTTCCGGTTCGCGCGTCGAGAACGAAGACTATGCTCCAGCTTCCGGTCGTGTACATCCTGCCATCAAATATGAGCGGAGTCGCTTCGAGACCGCGAGTGGTCTGGGTTTGGATTGACCAGGCCAGGCCGAGGTCTTTGACGTTTGCTGCATTGATCTGATCGAGCGGGCTGAAGCGGGTTTCCCAATAGTTGCGCCCATGAGTGATCCAGTCCGAGCGGCGGGCGTCGGCGCGGCGCAAGGCGGCATCATCGATGCGCTTCCTCGACCGAATGGGTTTCTTCTGAGCTTCGAGCGCAGGCAGAAGGATTAGGCAATAGAGCATCAGCATCAGGGACACAAGCTGCAATCGTCGCTTCGTCATGCGGGTTCTCCGAACGATTTTGTTGGCGGAATGAGCACAGAAATTGCGGGAGAGAGTATCCCATTTTCAAATCCGTTTCGCCAGCAATCTCGCAATTGTGCGATTCAGGGGGTGTGATTGAAAGCGAGACTCGATATTGACCAGGAGCCTGGCTTTATCTGTGCGGCTCTGCCGCTTTGA
>CAZPQE010000307.1:0-8435 GCA_964588615.1 uncultured Clostridia bacterium
GCTCGTTGCTTGAGCGGCTCAACTTCGGAATCGCTCTGAGTTCGAATCGCGTTCGCGGCGCGGCGGTTGAAATGAGCCGCGTTGCGCCGGGAGTGACCGGCAAGGATACCAACAAGGCGCTGGATCGAGCCATCGCGCTTTTGCTCAACGGCGAAGTGTCTGAGCAGACGCGCGACATACTCAACCGACAATTGAAGGAAGGCGTGCCGGTCAAGGGCGAATTGGACCAGGCAGTCGACCCTTCGGCAGGCGCAGGCGATGCGATGATGTCGCCCGATCAGCCGCGCCGTCCGGGAACGGGGCAGGGCAGATTGGCTCAACTCGTCGATCAATCCGTAGCGCAGGCCCCGATGTCGGCGGCAGAACTTGAGATAGCAAAAGTATTCGGACTGGTGCTCGGCTCGCCTGAGTTCCAGAGGAGATGAAGTATGGGAGCCAGCGCGGATGTACAACAGGCTGCCAGCCTGTTGTACATTCTTTGAGGAGCCTTCATGTGGCTGCGCGACGCCCTGAAAGGACAATGCCATTAAGTTAAGCTGTGTGTCAGTAGCCCGATGGTGAGGGAGGGCCAGTAGAATCAAGCCCTTGCTGACGCGCGGGCTACTGACACCTTTAAGCCGCCCCCTTAACTTAATGGCATTGCCCTGAAAGGATGAAAAACAGGTGATGACTTCTGCGCAACGGACTCCAGACTTTTTTATGAGGAGACAATCATGGCAGTAACAAGAAGATTCTTTTTGAAATCATCAGGAGTTGCGATGGCGGGTCTGGCCTCGGCCCCCTCGTTTCTCAAACGCGCGGCGCTGGCCGATTCGCTCTCGCCGACTCGCCCCATAATCATAGCGATCTTTCAACGCGGAGCAGCGGACGGAATTTCTATGGTAGCGCCGTTCGGAGATAAAAACTACGCGGGCATCCGGCCTCAGATAGCCATACCCGCGCCAAAGAGCGGGAGCCAGGACACGGCCCTTGATCTCGACGGGTTCTTCGGCCTGCATCCCGCCCTTGCTTCCTTCAAGCCCATCTACGACAGCGGCCACCTGGCGATAGTTCACGCCGTCGGGTCGCCCGACAACACGCGGTCGCATTTCGACGCGCAGGATTACATGGAATCGGCCACTCCGGGCAGAAAAGGCACGCCCGACGGATGGCTCAATCGGTTCATGCAATCGAGCAAGGAGGCCAAAGCGACCCCGTTTCGCGCGGTGGCCTTCAGCCAGAACCTGCCGCGCTCGCTTGCGGGCGATGCCCCTGCAATAGCGATGACCAATATTTCAGACTTCGGCGTCAGGGCAAGCCAGGTCAACGCCTCAGCCACAAGCTTCGAAGCTCTTTACGCCGCAAACTCCAGCGATGTGCTCTACGGCACGGGCAAGGAGGCATTCGAGGCGGTGAAGATGCTACGAAAAGCCAACCCTCAACAACACCGCCCGGCCAACGGCGCTGCCTACCCGCGCTCCTCCTTCGGTCAATCGCTGTTGCAGATCGCGCAGTTGATAAAATCCGATATCGGATTGCAGGTGGCCTTCGCAGACGGCGGAGGGTGGGACACGCACTCGAATCAGGGGGCTGCGCGCGGGCAGCTTGCCAATCGCTTGCAGGATTTTTCCCAGAGCATCGCCGCGCTTTATAAAGACCTCGGCGAGCGGATGAGCAACATCGTGATACTGACGATGACCGAGTTCGGGCGCACGATCCGTCAGAACGGATCAGGCGGAACCGATCACGGGCACGCAAGCTGTCTGTTCGCGCTCGGCGGGCCGGTCGCTGGCGGAAAGGTCTACGGCAAATGGCCGGGGCTTGCCACCCACGAGTTGTATGAAGGGCGCGACCTCGCGCTGACGACCGATTTCCGCGACGTGTTTGCCGAAGTCGCGGCGCGGCATCTGAAAACCGCCAACCTCAATTCCATCTTCCCCGGATTCAACCCTTCTGCTTCCAACTTCCGCGGATTCATCAAATCATGAAACCGTGACAGAGAGCGCGATCTTTTTATCGCGCTCTCTGCCATCTTCACTGATTAGGCTTTCCTGAGCTTGTCGGTTTCTGCTCTTCGCTTAACAGGACATCGATTACTGCGCGGAGTTGCGACTGGACGTTCGGGCCAAACCCGGTTTTTCTGAGCCTCAGATTCCCCTGCCGGTCTATGATGAGGTTGAGCGGGAGACCTCTCATTCCGTATTTTTCTTCGGTTTTGCCGTCGCTCATAACGATGGTCGCCGTCGCCGGATTTTTTTTGAGGAAAGGCCTGACCTTGAACCGCTCGCTATCGGTGTTGATCATGAGAACGAAGACTCCCCGACTGCGATAGTGGTTCTGAATTTTTTGCAGGTAAGGAAACTCCTCACGGCATGGCCCTCACCAAGTCGCCCAGAAATTCATAAGCACTATTTTGCCTGCCAGTTCCGAGAGCGCAACCTTCCGTCCTTCGAGAGTCGAAAGTTCGAAGGCGGGCGCGGTCTTCCTCTCTGTGCGGCCCATCTCTCGAATTGCCTGGGCGATGGCTGCCTCCCTCATACTTTCTCGATGCCGGGCGACTGCTCCGTCGAGCATAAGTTTGAGAGTCTTCTCCCTCTCGCCGTAGACGCTCCTGAGCGCCTTGAGAGCTTCGCCTTTTAGTTTGCCATCGTATACGTAGGCTCTGGTGAGAAATTCTATGGCCTTCTGGTTCTGACCAGCCTTCGCGCAGGCTAGCCCGAGGTCGAGAGCGGTTTCTTCGCGCTCTGACACCCTGAAAGATTCTTCAAGAGGCGAGACAGCCTGATCGGCCAGGCCTCGGGCGAGCAAAATGCTCCCTTGCAGGGAGAGAGCTTCAGCAAGCTGAAAGAGGCGGTATTCTTCAGCAAGCGCGAGGAGGTCGGCGGAGTCAGGGCTTTTGAGATCAGGCGCAGGCGAGGGTTTTCTCAATCTCTCGACGGACTGACGGGCATAGTCGAGCGCCAGGTCGAGATCGATTTTGGTATCGAAGCAGAGGCGGGCCACCTGAAGTTGATTGGACGCAATTTCGCTCCCTTCGACTCCGGCATCGATCAACGCCTGAAGAAGACGGCGGGCGTTGGCGACATCGGCTACAGAAACGTAGGCTGAGAGCATCTGCGGATAAAGCAGGTAAAGCCGGACATTCTGGTCTTCAATCTCTTTATCCAGTTGAGCGAAAATCTCAAGCCTCGCCCTGGGGTCTTCGGTTGTGAATGTCTCATTGAATTTCCGCGCGGGAGCGCCGCCGATGTGGACGAGCCTGCCCGATGGGGTGCGAAAGCTGAAATCGAACGGCTGGCGGTCGAAGTATCCCGGGTCGAGAGAGAGGATGCTTTTTCGAGTCCTTGCTGCAGCCTTTCGGTCGTCGAGCATTTCGTATCCGCTCAATGCGATGGCCAGGGCGCGAACATCCCGGTGATGTTCGGATTCGAGCTTTCGGATATCGCGCAGGACTTCGGCGCGCGTCTCCTCCGCCCCGTAGGTGATGTTCATCTTCGCCGACCATTTCCTGTAATAGGAATCGATGTGCAAGGAGTCGAGTCGGAGAATCTTTTCAGCTTCTTCGAGCGCGGCGTCATAGAAGCGGTTGTCGAGCAGGCTTGCGGCCAGGGCTGATCGAAGCTCGATGTCATCGCCTGCGTATTGCCCAGCCTTGCGCCACGACTCTGCGGCTTTCTCTTTGTCGCCCTCCCGCAAAGCTGCTTCTCCCAGAGCCAGCAAAGACCATCCATGCTGGGGATCGATTTCCAGAGCCTTGTTGAACTCGGCAACCGCCCTGTCTCCTTTTCCGGCCTTCGAGTGCGCCTTGCCCAGCAGGTAATGAAAGGCCGCGCTTTCGGGATTATCCTGAACATATTTTTCGAACTGCGTGATGAGATCACTCGCTCGCTCGCTCTGTTTGTCGAGCAAGAGGCATTGGGCGGCGATGAAATCGGGGGCAATCGCGATAGCAGCCCTGAGTTCCTTCATCGCGCGATCACTGTGGTTGAGAGCGAAGAGCCATTGAGCGGCTTCGAAATGCTTTCTGGCCTCGGGGGAAGGCCCATCAGTCTTGGCAGTGGCCGTAGGGATCAGCAGACCGCAGACGACCGCATAAACCAGAAGCAAGGGGAGTCTGGTTTTCACAATCATCAGTATCCTCCTTCTATCGCGCCGCAGGGGGAGGCGCGATGGCGATCAGAGTTTGTTGGTTCGATCAAACGAAATGACAGAAGCGATATGTCGTAAAAGGCGTCGAGTAAAACGCCGATTCCCGGTCTCAGGTTCCACTGATGTGTGTCACAACCATAACTGATACCCCTCAAGGTAAGGATGAGTCAAGGCGAAAGTACATATCTTACAGAAGCGCGGGGCGGCTGCAAAAAACTTTTGGGCAGTGACGCCGGGTTTTTCTATGGTGTATGATTTGGTCAAAACGACGGGGGACGCCTGAATCAGCGGAGGCAATGATGGACATAGGCGACATACTGGTTCCCACTGATTTTTCCGAGTGCTCACTGAGGGCGCTCGATTTCGCTCTCTCGCTGGTCTCCGAAGACGGCGAGGTTTATCTGCTTCACGTCATCGATAGCAAGTTTCTCGACCGCCTGGTCGAGCACCAGATGGCTGGCCGTGAAGAAGCCACCGAGCGATTGCGCCGCGAAGCCGAAGCGAGAATGGATTCGATCATAACCGAAAGAGAATCGGCGCGGGGAAAAGTAAATAAAATGATCGTCATCGGCATACCCTTCGTCGAGATACTTCGCATAGCCAAAGACCTCGACTTCAGCCTCATCGCCATGGGGATACGCGGAGGAGCGGGTCCTCTGGAAGAAATCCTCTTCGGCGGCAACGCCGACAAAGTGCTTCGCGGCACTCGCATCCCCGTCGTGTGCGTGCCCTGATACGAGAAACATTTTTCGCCTCAAAGCTCATCGGGCCTCTGGTGTACAATGAACCGATCATGCTTGTGCTGGGAATCGAGAGTTCATGCGATGAGACGGCTGCTGCGGTGATTGAATCGCAAACCTGTATCCTGTCCAATGTCATCGCCTCTCAGGTCGGCATTCACGCTCCGTTCGGCGGCGTCGTTCCCGAACTCGCCTCGCGCGAGCACCTGCTGTGCATCGCGCCGGTCGTCCGATCTGCCCTCGAAGAAGCAAAAGTGACGATTGAAGAAATCGATGGCATCGCAGTCACTCGCGGGCCGGGCCTTGTCGGATCGCTGCTCGTTGGGATGAGTTTCGCCCGCTCTCTGGCCATGGCCGCGCGAAAGCCGATGGTCGGAGTCAATCACATTGAGGGTCACATCTATTCTGTAGTTTTCGAGAACCCGGCAATCGAATACCCCTCGCTGGCCCTGATCGTTTCGGGCGGACATACTTCTCTTTTTCTCATCCCCGAAGAAGGGCGATACGGAACGCTGGGGCGGACGCGGGACGATGCTGCAGGCGAAGCCTATGACAAGGTGGCGAAACTTCTGGGCCTCGGTTATCCGGGCGGCCCCGTAATCGACCGTCTCGCCTCACGGGGCGATCCCTCATCGGCGAAACTGGTCTTCACGCTTCCGAGGATGGATTCGGCAAATCTCGACTTCAGCTTCAGCGGGCTCAAGACGGCGGTGCTCAGATACGTGAGAGAAAACCGCATCGAGCCTGTCAAAGAAGGAGAAGAGATAAGCCGCCAGATCATCGATCTTGTGAGCAGCTTTCAGGACAAGGTGATTGGCTCTCTGATTGCCAGATTGAAAGAAGCGGCGCGGCGGCACTCTCCCCGAACGATAATTCTCGCCGGAGGAGTCGCCTGCAACAGCGCGCTTCGCCGGGCAGTGAATGAAAGAGACTTCGGCGCTCCAGTCTACTGGCCGAGTCCCGGATTGACTACCGACAACGCGGCGATGATAGCCGCCGCTGCCTACCGCAGGCTCGCGCGGGGAGAAAGCGACCCTGCGGATTTCCCGGCAGAGCCGACGATGAAGATAGAAAACTTCCCGGTCGAAGGCTATGAGTATCCAAAGAAGGCGAGGTACAAATCCTGATTCGAATGGGTTGAAAAGGGCGCAGTTTGATAAATGCGAAAAAAAGTCTGGGTCAGAATTTTCTCATCGACAGAAGAGTCGCCCGTCGCATCGTCGAAGCCGTCGCTCCTCTGCCGACCGACATCATACTTGAAATAGGGCCGGGGATGGGCGCGCTCACCACACTGATGGTCGAAAGATGCGCCGATATTCGGGCCGTCGAAATCGATCCGCGACTCGTTGCCCAACTGCGCCGGTCTCTCGACTCCCCCTGTCTCACCATCATCGAAGGCGATGCAATGAAGATCGATTGGGAAAAACTGATCGGTGAAGCCCTGACCGCTCACAAAGAAAATCCCCGCGTGCGAGTGGTGGCCAACCTCCCTTATTACATATCTACGCCGATCATCGAACGACTCCTGCGCGCGCGTCCGAGGATTCACGATATGACGCTGATGCTGCAAAAGGAGGTCGTCGCAAGAATCATCAGCCCGCCTGGAGGCAAGGAGTATGGATATCTTTCGGTTCTTGCTCAGTATCATTGCGAGGCAAAGAAGCTGTTCGAGGTTTCGCCATCGGCATTCAAGCCCGCTCCAAAAGTTCATTCGGCTGTTCTTCGACTGGTCATCAAAGATAAACAGAGATTCGGCGCGGAGGATGAAAAAAAATTCCTCGCTATGGTGGGCGCGGCCTTTTCGCAGCGACGCAAAACCCTGTTGAATAACCTCAAGGCATCAGGCTATGGGTCTGTCGCTGCGGGACTCGAACCTTCACTTCAAAGCGCGGGCATCGATGCGCGTCGAAGGGCGGAAACGCTCTCTGTCGAGGAATTCAAAACCATTTACCTGAGATTGATGGGAAAATGAAAGCTGCATCTTAGAGTCTCGCCGTTTTTTCTGTTATCCTTTGGCTTTCCATCCAATATCAACGGGAGAGCAGAAAGCACAGTGGCAGAAGAGAGATTGCAGATAATACCGCTCGGCGGCCTCGGGCAGTTCGGGATGAACATCATGGTCATGCGCTGCGGCGGGCAGGCCGTAGTGGTCGATTGCGGGATGGCTTTTCCCGAAGAAGACATGCCCGGAGTCGATATAGTCATCCCCGACTTCTCGCCGCTCTTCGAGTATCGCGATGAGATAATCGCAATCATCCTGACTCACGGGCACGAAGACCATATAGGCGCAATCCCGTTCCTGCTCAAGGAAATCGATGCGCCAATCTACGGCACTCACTTCACGCTGGCTCTGCTGGCAAACAAGCTCTCAGAGCATGGCCTGATGGGTTTCGCCCGGCTGCACTCCGTAGAGCCGCGCGACCGGGTAAGGTTCGACAAGTTCGAAGTCGAGTGGATACACGTCTCTCACTCTCTGACTTCGTGCTGCGCGGTGGCCATCACAACCCCGGTCGGGGTGGTCATCCATTCGGGCGATTTCAAGGTCGATGACACGCCGGTCATCGGAGACTCGATTGATCTCGGACGGCTTCATGAACTGGGAGATCGAGGAGTGCTGGCTCTGCTTGCGGATTCGACCAATGCCGAACGACCCGGACGCACGCTCTCGGAGCGCAGCGTCGCCCCTGCGCTGGAAAATATCTTCGAGACTTCGACCGGAAGGATCGTAGCCTCCTGCTTTACCACATCCGTCCATCGAGTTCAGATACTCCTCGATCTGGCCGCAGACTTTGGCCGCAGCGTCGCTCTTTTGGGCCGAAGCATGCTTCGCAACGTCGAGACTGCCGATTCGCTGCGACAGCTTCGCATTCCTGACGGCATTTTCATTTCTCCTGTGCAGGCTCGCCAGACCGATGACGACCAGTTGCTCCTGCTGGCCAGCGGATGCCAGGCCGACCCGATGTCGGCGATGACCCGGCTGGCAACCGATCAGCACAAGAGCCTTTCCGTAGGCGAGGGCGATGTGGTCGTCCTCTCTTCCAGAATCATACCCGGAAACGAGCGGGCAATATCGAGGCTGATTTCTCATTGCTACAAGCGGGGGGCGCGGGTCATCGATAGCTCCATGGCGCGAATTCATTGTTCGGGACACGGCAGCCAGGAAGACATAAAAATTCTGATCGAAGCCGTCCGCCCGCGCTATCTCATCCCCATTCACGGCGAACATCGCCAGCTTTATCGCCACAGGGATTGGGCAGCAGGTCTCGGACTGGTCGAGCCTCGCAATATCATCGTCATCGAAAACGGCGACGTGCTTGAGATCGAAGAGAGGCGCGCTTCTATCGTCGGAAAGGAAGCCGTCGGACGCACCTTCATCGATGGAACGCTCGAAGCCATAGAAGACATCGTGGTTCGAGACCGCAAACATCTCTCCTACGATGGCGTGGTGCTTCCGATAGCCGTCATCAATCCGACATCGGGAGAACTCGAATCCGATCCCGAGATAGTGACTCGCGGGTTCATTCACGAAGAAGACCCCAAGGGACTGCTTGACGAAATCCGCCTTCT
>CAZPQE010000308.1:0-8420 GCA_964588615.1 uncultured Clostridia bacterium
AAATCTACAGCAAGCTGGCAGCCTGCTGCTTCCTCAAGTTTTCATGCTTTCAGGGCGTCAACAGGCTGGCAGCCTGTTGTACATCTGCTTCTCCTCGGAAGGACAGTTTTCAGTTCGTCGCTCTGGCGCGGGTCAATTATAGATTCAGCGATGTGAAAACGGAAATCTCGCCTGAGCCAGCCCTGGCGTCTTCATTTCAGTGACCCTCCCGACAAGGCCACTCTGAACCCTGCGTTGTAATCTCTCAGGTCAGGCGTGGTTTTATAGCGACTGGCGGCGCGGCAGAAGAATGCCTGCACGTACCATGATCCTCCGCGCAGGATTCTGAACTTAGGGTCGCCGCCTGACTCCCACACGCTGCCGTCTACCGGCGCTCCCTGATAGCTGTCGTGCCAGAGGTCTCCAACCCACTCTGACACGTTGCCGTGCAGATCGTGGAGTCCGAAGCCGTTGGCGTATCCGAGGCTCCCGACCTCGACCGTCTTGTCGCGATAAAGCGTCCTGGGAGCGGTGCGGTACGGTCCATCGCCATTGAAGTTCACGAGATCGGAGTTGATGTTTTCTCCGAACCCGAAGGCATTCGTCGATCCGCCCCGGCAGGCGTATTCCCATTCCGATTCGCTCGGCAGTCGATACGCGCGGCCTGTTTTTGCTGAGAGCCTAGAACAGAATTCCATTGCATCCTCCCACGAGACCTGCTCTACGGGCAGGTTGTCGCCTTTGAAAGACGATGGTTCAGTGATCAGGTCGCGGGCCACTTTGGGCAGCCGGGCCACAGCGCGCCACTGCGCCTGCGTTATCTCATACTTCCCTATGAAGAACAGCCCGACGCTGACCTGCTGCTGCGGCCCTTCGGTTTTCTCCCGCTTCTCTTCCGATTCGAGCGACCCCATAAAAAATGCGCCTCCGGGGACTTCGACCATTTCAATGGCGACTCCGTCGCCGAGGTCTTCTGTAAATGAGCGCGCTCTGCCTTTCCTCTCGCTAACCAACTTTCCGACCAGATCGATGCTCGGAGTGTTGAAATCGAATGTTTTCAACTCCGGCGCAGAGGGTCTCGAAGCGGGCCACAGGGCGACGGCGATGGCTGCTCCCACCAGCACGAGCAGAATGCCTGCGCCAGCCACTCGAAGCTTCTTCGGTCGGGGACCCTCAGTTTGAACCTGTTTGGTTTCGCTCGATTGTAAAGCAGAAGGCGGCGTGGCCATCACCGATGTGGGAATGGAAGTCTGTCCGGCAAATGCGGGAGACTCGCTTTCATAGACCTGAGTCAATGACTGGCTCACTGAGTGAAGGGCGGATTTCATCTCTCGGGATGACGCGAATCTCCGTTCGCGGTTGATCGAAAGGGATCGCTGCAAAACATTTGAGATGTGAAGCGGAACGTGAGGATTTATCTCCTCGGCCCTCCGCAGCGGGTCAGTCTGGCCGTGAGCCAGAGCCTCGACGCGGGCGATGGCGTCAGCAGGCATTGAGGCCGTGAGCAGATAGTAGAGCGTGGCGGCAAGTGAATAGAGATCGGAGCGCGCATCCGTTCCCTGCCCCTTGATCTGTTCGAGCGGCGCATAATTCGGCGTGTAGCCAAGAACGCTCAGAGGCGCTCCGATTTCAGCAATCACCTGCCCTTTGGCGAGGCCGAAGTCGAGCAGAACTATCTGCCCGCGCTCGGTGAGCTTGAGGTTCTGGGGCTTGATGTCCCGATGAATAATGGGCGGCTCCTGGGTGTGAAGATAATCGAGCGCGTCGAGAAGTTGATCGGCCCACTCGATGACTTCGCGCGGAGAGAAAGCGTAGCCCTGGCGATGGAGAAGCGTTTCGAGATCGTTGCCCGCGATGAACTGCATGACGAGGAACTGTCCGTCGCCTTCGACGAAATGATCGCTGACGACGGGAAGAGCCGGATGGCGCAGGGCGGCCAGCAGTTGAGCCTCCTGCTCGAAAGCGCGGCGCAAACGGTCGGTGTTGGCGAAGGTCTCCTTGATGGCCACATCGTTGTTGAGACGCTGGTCGCGGGCCAGATAAACCGCGCCCATCCCGCCCTGGCCTATCTGCCGCACTATCAGATACCGGTTCTGCAATACACTGTTTTGAGTGAGCATCTTCCTCCTCATAAAAAAGTCTGGAATCCAGAGTCTGGAGTCTGGAGTCCGTTGTTTGAAGTCATCACCTGTTTTTCATCCTTTCAGGGCAATGCCATTAAGTTAAGCTGTGTGTCAGTAGCCCGATGGTGAGGGAGGGCCAGTAGAATCAAGCCCTTGCTGACGCGCGGGCTACTGACACCTTTAAGCCGCCCCCTTAACTTAATGGCATTGTCCTTTCAGGGCGTCGCGCATCGATTATGAAGGCTCCTCAGAAAAAGTTCGTAGTCCCGCTTTCAGGCGGAAGGTTGTAGTAGCGTAAGCTTCCGGCTAAGGGCCGGCGCTACGAACCGTTTTTCATCCTCTCTGGGCGCCGCCTTCGGCGACATGAAAGCTTCTCGAAAAAAAGTACAGCAGTCTGCCAGTCTGCATAGTTCCGATTTTCATTCTTTCAGGTCATCAACCATCTGGCCGACGGTCGTACATCTCAATTCCTGTTCTGAAGCCTTCGCCGGAGGAGAGGAAACCTCCGCCTCTTCACTTCATCGTCTGAATCCTTGTTGCCGGTCCTGGTCTTACGGCCCGGCTTCGTCGACTCGTTGGAGTTTTCCTGTTTGGCGGCGACTGTCGAAGATTCGTTCGAGTTCTTCTGAATCTTTTTAGCATTCGGTTTTTCAGTGTCCTTTGCCGCCGGCGCGTTCTTGTTCTGATGGGGGTCATCGGCTGCCGGGCTGACATCAGCCACAGGAGGAGTCGACAACGCAGGCTCAGGCGGGCTGTCGACGGGCTGCGGAAGGGCCGTCGTCATTTTCTGCTGCGTCATCAGAGTCAGCGCCGTTCCCCCTGCGACTATCATCAGCGCGATGGCAGCAACTACCCATTTGCGATTGAATGTAGTGACCCAGTTCAACCCGGTCGGCTTGGTGGGCTGATCGGGGTAGTGAAAACCTG
The DNA here is from genome assembly GCA_964588615.1 of uncultured Clostridia bacterium. GTDB lineage: Bacteria > Acidobacteriota > Blastocatellia > UBA7656 > UBA7656 > UBA7656. The sequence goes on from CAZPQE010000308.1 coordinate 3,030, forward strand.
AAGCCGTTTGTGCGCGATTCACTGAGTCGGCAAGCGTCGGCTGAGAAGCCAGTGACTTATCGGGTCGGGTGTTCGCCATCGGATCGTCGGACTCAAGGATTCCCTGATGATGAAAAGTGGAAGGGGTCTCCTGAACGGCGGTTTTATTTTCGCCGACGCCTGCGGTCTCACGGCCAGTGATATAGTTTGTCGAAGCGACTGACGGGCGCATACTCGCGCGCATTTCAGCCGCGTTTGCAGGGCGATGGCTTCGTTTCAGCGACATCGCTCTAGCGAGCGCCATCGATAGCTCCGGCGGCACGAACGGGTTGACCTCGCAGGCAGGCGCGAGCGGATCGTCTTCATGATTGAGCACGGCATTTGCGCGGGTCATCGCATCGGCAGGCTGGAGGTTGGTGGCCAGGTGATAAAGCGTCGCAGCCAGCGAATAGAGATCGCTGCGCGAGTCCGTGCCTGACCCCTGAATCTGTTCGAGCGGCGCGTAATGAGGCGTGTAACCGAACACACTCAGGTTGGAACCCGTCCTGGTCATCGCCCCGGCCTGTCCCTTTGCAAGTCCGAAGTCGAGCAGAACTATCTGCCCGCGCCCGGTGAGCTTGAGGTTCTGGGGCTTGATGTCCCGATGAATAATGGGCGGCTCCTGGGTGTGAAGATAATCGAGCGCGTCGAGAAGTTGATCGGCCCAGTTGAGGACTTCTTCAGAAGGGAAAGCCCGATGACGTTCTTCGAGCAGATGGGCCAGGTCGTGGCCTTCGATAAATTCCATGACGAGGAACTGGCCTTCGCCGTCGGTGAAATGATCGCTGACGCGTGGCAGAGAAGCGTGGCGGAGGTTGGCCAGCAGTCGCGCTTCGCGCTCGAAGGCTTTGAGCAGGGCCTCGTCGCTGAAGAAGGTTTCCTTCAGAGCGATTCGGCTGCCGAGTCGAAGGTCGCGCGCCAGATAGACGGCTCCCATCCCGCCTTTCCCAATCTGCTTTACGATCTGGTAGCGCCCCTGAAGAACAGCGTTGGCTTCAAGCATCTCATCGCCTCTTTCACGTCGTAACGCAAGCCCACTGCCTGCGGATGTGAGCATCGCTCCGAATGTGTCTCAGAGTTTAGCAGAGGCTCCTGCAAAGGACTACTTCGAAGTCGAAATCATCGCGCAATCGGGATGATTCAGGGTGATGCTTGAAACGGCGCTTTCGATCAGTAAACCCGACACTGATCCATTTGCAGCCAGGTCTCCAGACCTGCGAAAACCCGTTCGCAGAGCGAAGTTCCCACATCTTTTCGCATGATCGCCAGCGCTTCCTGACTCGTCGAAGCGCGGCGATAAGGACGGTCTGAGGTAAGCGCGTCGTAAACGTCGGCAACCGTCAGAATGCGAGTGGAAATCGAAATCGCTTCCCCTCTCACTCCTCGAAAGTATCCGCTCCCGTCCAGCTTTTCATGATGAGAAGCGGCAAGGCCTGCAATCTCGCGGAAACAACTCACACGGGCAAGAATCTCCCCTGTCTTCTTCGCATGCCCTTTCATCTCCTCCCGCTCTTCTTCCGTGAGCGGGCCGGCCTTGTCCAGTATCAGATTCGATATGCCGAGCTTTCCGATATCGTGCAGGAGAGCGGCCCGGCGGAGTTTGCGCAGTTCCGATCGCGGCAGCGAAAGGATTTCGCCGATGCCGACGGCTGTTTCGGCGACGTTCTCCGAATGAAGGTAAGTCCAGGGCGATTTCGCATCCACTACTTTAGCGAATGCCTCGGCGATGCGGTCTACGCGCGCATCATCGGCCATCAGAATGCAATCCTCCGGCTCAAGCCTGTTGATCTGATCCTGAAGGTCATCGTATTTGAGTTGATTCCAGAAAGCTCTGTCAGCGCGCACAGCCAGAAAGGCATCGACCAGCAACGGGTCGAACCACGTTCCCCGTCGCTCCTGCAACATCTCGAATGCCGCGCTCTGACCGTAGGTGGTGAAAAACACTTCTACGGTTTGGGCCAGGCTCAGAACGCGGGCCAGGAGCGGAATGTCCTTGCCCTTGAGTCCGTCAGGGTGGCCGTGTCCGTCCCAGTGCTCATCGAGCGCGCGTATGGCTCTGGCGGTTTCGTCCGGCAAATCGAGCATCCGGGCGATCTGTTCTCCCCGCTCGCAGCGGATCTGAACCACTTCTCTTGCGGCCTTCTGACCTTCGAAGGCCAGAGCGAGCATTCGAATGGCGCGTTGCATGGGCGAAGCCTGGGGCGAGACATTGCGGGCCACATAGCCCAGAGAGTGCGAGAAGCGAGACCAGTCGACGGTCTTGAAATTGCGCTTGACCGTCAGATCGTCAGCCCCGAATAGCGTGCAGACTCTTCCCGCATTCGAAGAGCAGCCGGAATCCTTCAGCAACAGGGCGTAGAAGAGGGCCGACAGCCTGGACGCAGGAAGTTTGATTTCCGAAGCCAGACGCATACCAATGATGCAGCTTCGGATGGCGTGTCCCGTAGGCTGGCCTTCGGTCATATCCAGCACATAGGACAGAGCCGAGATTACCTGCGAAAGCCTCACCTTCGGTGCGGCAGGGCTCGACAAATACTGCCGTTTGACTCTCTCTTGAGCGGCGTTTAGCGTGACGGGCGAAACTTGATTGGACATAAAGCTGGTACTCCTCATATTGATCGAGCGCGTCGGTGTCGGGGCAAGCCCGATGGCAAGGTGTGCCGGATCGTCGTTTTTGCGTCATCCGCTCACCCATGCAGGTTCCGGCGATATTTTTTTTCATTTCGAGGGGCATACTTTACAGTGCGCCTCTTTATACGTCTATTGCGAATCAGTTGGATTTTTAGCGAGGTTGTTTGGATGGCTGTAGCTGCAGAACACAGGCCAAAACGAATGCGACGGATCGAGACGGTTATTCGCATCGATCCATCGCATCTCTTTTAGTTCGGGTCTCGATCAGCGATTAAGTTCCGATCTCCCAACTGTTCATGTATTCGAGCATTTCGGGCGTGAGGTCATCTATTTTCACTCCCATGGCGCCGAGTTTGAGCGAAGCGATTTCCTGATCGACTTCTTCGGGCAGAAGGTGCAGTCCGGGCGCAAGCTCTCCCTCTTTTTCCACCAGGTATTCGCAGGAAAGAGCCTGATTGGCGAAACTCATATCCATCACCGACGCCGGATGGCCTTCGGCTGCTGCCAGATTCACCAGTCGGCCCTCGCCTAAAACGATCACTCGATTGCCGTTGGATTTCAATTTGTACTCTTCGACGAACGGGCGGAGTTCCTGGCGCTCCTGGCTCATCTCGCCGAGCGCGAGCAGATTCAACTCGACATCGAAGTGGCCGCTGTTTGCCACTATCGCTCCGTCTTTCATCTGGGCGAAATGATGGCCATCGATTACGTGGCGGTTTCCGGTGACGGTGATGAAGATGTCGCCTTCTCTGGCGGCTTCTATCATGGGCATCACTCGAAAGCCGTCCATCACCGCTTCGATGGCGCGAATGGGATTGACCTCGCACACGACGACGTTGGCTCCCAGCCCTCGTCCGCGCATGGCCACGCCCTTGCCGCACCAGCCGTAGCCGACGACGACCAGCGTGCGGCCTGCGAGGAGGATGTTCGTCGCCCGGATCACGCCGTCGAGAGTCGATTGTCCCGTCCCGTACCGGTTATCGAAGAAATGCTTGGTCTGCGCATCGTTGACGGCTATCGCAGGCCAGGTCATCCTCCCGCTCTTTTCCAGCGCGCGGAGCCGCACAAGTCCTGTGGTAGTTTCTTCCGTTGTGCCGATGATCTTCTCAAGGAGTTCGGGGCGCTCTTTGACCAGGGTGGCCACCACGTCCGAGCCGTCATCGATTATCAGGTCGGGCTGGTGATCGAGCGCCATCCGCACATGGCGGTTGTAGGTATCGGTCGATTCTCCCTTGATGGCAAAAACCGGAATGCCGTATTCGGCCACCAGAGCCGCCGCCACGTCATCCTGCGTCGAGAGCGGATTTGATGCGATCAACACCGCATCGACGCCGCCCGCTTTAAGAGCGCGGGCAAGATTGGCGGTTTCTGTGGTGATGTGGCAGCAGGCCACCAGCCGTTTGCCTTCGAGCGGTCGCTCGCGCTCGAAGCGTTCTCGAATGAGACGAAGCACAGGCATTTCGCGTTCGGCCCATTCGATTCTCTTTCGGCCCGCTTTTGCCAGGCCCAGGTCTTTAACATCGTGATTTGGAACTGGAATACTTGTGGTCATTGAATTATCTCCCGTCATGAAAGTGAAAAAGTGAAGAGGTGAAAAGGTGAAGAGGTGAATTTCGCACCATCACCTCTTCACCTCTTCATCTCTTCATCTCTTCATGTATTAAAGTCCCGCTGCCCGGCGGAGCGCGTCGGCCTTGTCGGTTCGCTCCCAGGTGAACTCTGCCTCCGTGCGACCGAAGTGACCATAGGCTGCCGTCTTTCGGTAGATCGGACGGCGAAGGTTGAGCGTTTCGATGATTCCTTTGGGAGTGAGGCTGAAATGCTCACGCACCAGATCGGAGATTTTCGCTTCATCGATCTTGCCTGTGTTGCGGGTGTCGACGAGGACAGAGACAGGCTCGGCGATGCCGATCGCGTAGGCAAGCTGAACCTCGCATCGGTCTGCGAGGCCCGAGGCGACTATGTTCTTTGCGATGTAGCGGGCCATGTAGGAAGCCGACCGGTCGACCTTCGTGGGGTCTTTGCCCGAAAATGCGCCTCCTCCGTGCGCGCCCGATCCGCCGTAGCTATCAACGATGATCTTTCGGCCCGTCAGCCCCGTGTCGCCCATAGGTCCTCCGACGACGAAGCGCCCGGTCGGATTTATGTGGAATCTGGTGTTGCCATCGATCATCTCCGAGGGGACGACGGCGCGGACTACGTGCTCTACTAAATCGTCGTGAATCTGATCGTTTGTGGCCGAGTCGGCGTGTTGGGTGGAGAGGACTACCGTGTCGACTCTCACAGGCTTGCGATCAACATATTCGATAGTCACCTGAGATTTGCCGTCGGGGCGGAGGTAATCGAGGAGTCCTTCTTTTCGCACTTCGGCGAGTCGGCGGGTGAGCTTGTGCGCGAGCATGATGGGCATAGGCATAAGCTCAGGGGTCTCATTGCAGGCAAATCCGAACATCATACCCTGATCGCCCGCTCCTCCCGTGTCTACGCCCATGGCGATGTCGGGCGACTGAGTATCGATTGCGGTGATGATGCCGCAGGTGTTGGCGTCGAAGCCGAATTTTGCGCGAGTGTAACCGATCTCGCGGATGATATCGCGGGCGATCTTTGGTATATCGACCCAGACGGAGGTGGTGATTTCACCGGCCACGACCACCAGCCCGGTGGTCAGAAGAGTTTCGCAGGCAACCCTTCCATAAGAGTCTTCGCGCAGAACCGCGTCCAGCACTCCATCGGAAATCTGAT
>CAZPQE010000309.1:0-8399 GCA_964588615.1 uncultured Clostridia bacterium
CCGAGGGCGACTATCACTATATGATTCAACCCATCAGGAGAGCCGGGCAAGCGGGCGGGTCGGATGACTCTGATGTTGTTTTGCTGTTTGGCTTCTTCGAGCTTGGCCTGCTGCTTCTTTTGCAGAAAGGCGTCGTAGAGATTCCGGGAGGTGTCAAGCTGTGACTTGAGTATGTTGTACTGTATCGAATCCTGGTCTTCCTGACGGGCCTCGCCTTTGGCGCTCTCAAGCAGAGCGGTTATGGTCTTGTAATCCTGTTCGGCGCGCTCATAATCCGAGCGGATTCTATCTTCGAGCGATTTCTTGCTCTGCTCAAGCTGTTGTCGGTACTCGTCCAACTGTTTTTGCAGTTCCTGAACCTGCGGGTTCTGAGGGCCGTAGCTGGCGCTCAGTCGCGCGGCGCTCACCATCAGGTCGTTTATTTTCCTCTGAGTTTCTGCTATGCCTGAATCGGTGAAAGCGGGAGGCAGTTGGGCGGCCCGCCCGGCCTTGACTTCTTCATAGAGCGATTTTTTTATCACCAGGTCCGATTGCAATCGCATGGCCTGATCGTGGAGGCGGACGAGTTTGTCGGAGGTCAGCGAGCTATCGCCTTTTTCGGTCGGGGCGATTATTCCTTTCTCGCGCGTATAGTTTTGCAATGCCTGCTCGGCCTTTTCCACCTCCCCTTTCAATTCCTTAGTGGAGCGGTCAAGCCAGTCGCTCGCCCTGTTGAAGCTGTCGGTCTTGTTCTGAAAGTTGAGGCGGATGAAGCTTTCGGCAAGCCCGTTTGCGATGACAGTAGCGAGGTTTCTGTCCGTGTGCGAAAACGAAATCTTGAGCGCCTGCGTGTCTTTGAGGTGCTCGACCTTCATCCCTCTTTCGAGCAAAGAGACATAGCGGTCGAGTCGCGGGTTTTCGTAGAAACCTTTTTCAGAAGAAGGCGGCTGCGGCTCTTCCGGCTTAGGAGGGGCGGAAGGTTTGTTGTCCGGTTCTTTTCCTATGATCTGGCTCGCGTCAGGCATCTTCCCTTTCATGAGGGCTTCTATTGTCTGCCATCGGGAAAACTTCTGAGCTATATCAAGGAACCTCCTGTTGTTTTCGAGGTTGCACTGTTTGACCACATCTTCGAGCAGTTGACGACTGCTGAACATCAGTATCTTGGTGTTGATGCCGACTGCGTTTTGAGGATCGCTTTCGAGCGTGACAGGGAAAATGGCCGGAGATTCCTTCGTTATCTCGACCATCGTCGAAGCCGTAAAAGTCGGTCTTATGCGAAACGACTCTACGGCAATCGCGGCAGTGACGAGAATCGAGAGAGCCATTATCAGCCATTTGTACTTCTTGACTGCGGCCCATAGATCGCGCAGCACGACCCTGAGATCCTGACTGTTCTCTTCCGATCCATAGTCATAAGCATAAGTGTCGACCAGGGCTTCAGGGTAGGCGCCCATTCCGGGGTAGCCCCGGCGCGTGAGGGCTGAATCTCCCTGCTGCCAGATTTCCAGGTGCTCTTCTTTATCTTCAGGCATGATAATTCCTTTTACTGCCGCGTCCGGTCGAAGGCGATCCGAACCGGCCTTCGATTATCGCAACACGGCTCCACGGCTCAAGGTGGTGAATCCGAGAGTTCGGAGAATGGTTCCGCCCACTGACTTCCACTTGCTGTTGGGGATCACCACCACATCGTTGGGCTGTATGATTATGTCTTCTTTCTTCCCGCTCATCACTGCGCTGATTTCTATCTTTATCTCTTCCTGTTTGCCGGTCTTGGGCTGCTGGCGAAAAATTATTCCGTTGCTTTTTGCCTGGAATGTCGTCCCCTCGGCGAGCGATATGGCCTGTTTGAGCGTCGTGCCTTCTTTGAGCGGGAACGAGCCAGGCTTGCGCACTTCGCCGGTTACGAAGAAGACTTCGGTCGCCGGTATGTGAACTATGTCGCGCGGCTCAAGCAGTATGTTCTGATCGAAGGCGCCTTTGTAGAGGCTATCGATGTTGACCTTCAGCAGTTCATGCTCAGGAACCTCCTGCCTGTCTGCAGCATCCTCTTCGACCTGCGATGCCGGAGGCGCATCCTTTGTCTTGAGTTCCCGGATGATGAATGCAGTAGAGCCATGGCTTCTATCGAGTCCCCCAGCCAGAGAAATGAGCGTCAGTATGGTCAGCCGCCCTTCGATCTGGTAGACACCTGGATTGTTGACTGACCCTTGTATGAAAAAGGAGCGGCTGTTGGGTTGCGTCACCGCGACTTTGACCTGCGGGTTGACCAGGTAGGCCCCGCGCAAACGGTCGGCTATCTGCTTTTCCACTTCTTCGGCTGTCAGGCGCGCGACTTCCAGTTCGCCCACGAAATCCACGCGGATCGTGCCTCTGGAAGAAACCTTCTTGGAGCCCGACAACTCGGGAGCTTTGTCTATCTGTATGTCGAGGACATCTCCCGGCCCTATGCGATAATCTCCATCACCGAGCGAGACTGCTCTGCCCTGCCTGGGGACGGACGCGCCTGTCCGCGCGTCTGTCCTGGTCTCCTGAGACTGCGCAAACAGATTCGTCGAAACAGAATCGGCAGACAGCATCAAGGCGGCTATCAAGATAAAAAATCTCATGACGAAACTCTCTTCGACGCGGAAATCATTGCCTCGATATTTGATTCTCATTTCAATACCCCCGATGAAAACGAGGAAGACAGCCTCGACGCTCCGCCCAACCGGGTCTGCGACAGCAGGCGGGCAGGCTGCGCCCTCTGATGGTTAAACCCTTGAGGGAAGCCGAACACTACGGCGGCGCAAGTTTTCAATTCGTCAGGTCCTCGCCTGCCCTCCGGCGTCCTAAGCAGGCAAGCGACCGGGAAATCATCGCTTAAACTTTTTGATCGCCCCTTCAAGTTTCTTCGTCTGAGCTTCGTTTATGATTCAGGCTGGACGGTCGGACGGATCGTCACAGGAGGACGGATTTGAGGTGGCAGGTAGGGTGTCATCAGAAAGGACGAAGCTGTTTCGCAGTGAGGTATCGGGGGCTTTATCATTAGTTTTACTCCAAATCCGTTCTTTTTCTTGCCGCCGGCTTACATCGAGAGCGCCAAGGGAAAGCGTCGTTTCCTGCATTGCCGGATATTCCAAACTCTGGCTTCCGAACGCCGGAGGAGCCGTATCGGTTGTCAGTGCCTTTAATGCCGCCTGGTTCTCCCGTGAGAACCAGTACTTTCAGACAGTTCTCACCGGCTGCGATGTTGGACTATAAGCAATTCCTCACCTCGATACATCGTCTGTCCCGACCTTTTTTATTGGCTCCCATTTACCATCTGGTCAGTGACAAAATACTGTGATGTGCCAGTAAAAAATGGCACAAATGTGCCGATTGTTTTCAGATTTCAGAGGGGAATCAGGTCAGGCGGCGTGAACGAATCTCTTTTTTTCACCTCCGGCATTGTTGGAAAAGACAAAGCTGCTCATTATTCTGGAAAACCAAAAGGGTTGGTTATTTACTTCCACTGTCAGCCTTTGTATAAGGCTTCTGTAGCGCCAGATGTTTCAAGGCCCGAACAGTTGAGAGCAAGAAAGTTCATTCAGGGATTAACAATTTATATGGCAAAGTATTAAGCCTGTCTAATCAAGAAAAAGCCACAGCGTGCCTGGCTCCAACACCATAAGCGGGGGTGGTTCAGGGAAGCTTTTTAATGCCAGTCGGCACGCAGACGGCACATTGAATCCCGCATGAAAACTAATCAATTCGAGGCGCTTATGCCTGAGCTTCAGGCTCAGAATAAAGCCTGAGAGTTGTCGACCATGAAGAAATACAGTTTTTCCTGAGTGAATCCCTCTCCCAGGCCCGGATTCACACCGCACTGCCCTCAGGTTGGAACTTATGAACGATCAGATAAGAGTTCTGCTGGTAGATGATCACATAGTCGTTCGCACCGGAGTGAAGCTTTTGATCGAAAGCCACGCCGGGCTGGTAGTCGTAGGCGAAGCCGGAACGACATCAGAAGCTATCGTGATGGCAAGGTACAAACAGCCTGATATCATACTGATCGAGATCATCACCGAAAATGGCGACGATCTCGATTACATAACCGAACTGGCGGCCACTCCCAATCAGCCCCGGCTGCTGGTGCTGACGGGCAACGAGAATCAGGATTTGCATATTCGCGCCATACACCTCGGAGCCATGGGTCTGGTGTCAAAGAAGAAAGACCCCGACACCCTCATCAAAGCCATAGAAAAAGTTCACAGCGGCGAGGTATGGCTCGACCGCAGCACGATAGCCAAAGTCCTCTCGCAGCGATCGATCCCCTCGAACGGCGAGAAATCATCCGAGATGGTCAAGATCAACAGCCTGACCAAGAGGGAGCGCGACATCATCACGCTGGTGGCCCAGGGACTCAAAAACAAGCAGACCGCCAGCAGGCTCGCCATCAGCGACATAACTGTCCGTCATCACCTGACTTCGATTTTCAGCAAGCTGGATTTGACCGACCGATTCGAATTGATAATATACGCCTACAAGCATGGATTGTGCGATCTGCCGGATTCGGGCGAGCGCGCCCGAAACGGAACCGGCAACTGACGCGCTGTCGACTATGCGGCGATTCTCTGACGGGAGCGTCTGCGCGCTTCATCGATGGCGGCTTCGAGTTGAGGGTCGCGCCCGTCGAGCAGCGCCCGCCGGGTGAGCAAGACTTCGATATCGGGAATCACCCCCCGACCTTCTATCAAAATCCCTTTCGGAGTTCTGAAATCGGCTATGGCATATTGAAACAGCGCGCCGGTCGGCAGCTTCTCAAACGCCGATGGAAGAGCCGCCCCGACGCTGCGCTCTCCGACCACCACCACGCGTCCCGCTTCCTGCATCCCCGAAGTGAACACCTCGCTCGTCGAACCGCTCCGTCCATCTATCAACACAATGACCGCTCCGGTGTAAGAGTCCTTTCGCGGAAAGACCCTAAAGTCTGTCCGGCTCGAACGCATCTTCATAGCGCCGAGCGAAATGGCCCGCGTTTCGAGAGCCGATGCTATCGACACTGCCATCCCTCCGACTCCTCCGGGGTTTCCTCGAAGGTCGATTATGATCGCGGGCGCATCGCTCATCTCCCGGATGGAGGAAAGAATTCTTTCATTCAGGTTCAGGGTGAAGATTGAGAAGCGGATGTAGCCAGTATTGTCATCAAGTCGCCGGGCTTCGAATTCTGAGTAATGCGGAGGAAAGTTTCCGAGCCTTTTGGAGAGTTCGCCTTTGAGCCTCGCGCGAGTGAGCGAGACCTGACGGCTGCGGTTTCGCTCGTCGAGACAGACCAGTCGCACCGCAGACTGAGGCTCGCCGTTTATTTTCTGCATCACGGCCCGTGTTGTCCGCACTCGCTTCATCGGGGCCGAGAGTTTGCTCTTTGCGAATTGTTCGATCAACTGCTCGACCTTCACCTCATCGACCTCTTTGATGATGAACCCGGTTCGGAGCCCTGCGCTGTCGGCGGGCGACCCCTCTTCGATGCGGGTGATGACGGCCTGGCCTTCGAGCATCTGAGCGTCCAGGCCGACGCCGCCCGTGGGCGGCTCTTTCACGTCGTCGGCAATGATGGCTTCGGGAGGGATGATGTTGAAGTGCGACTGGCCAAGCTCGCCGAGCATCTCCTGAAGCAGCGAGTAAAGCTCGGCGTCGGTTTTGACCTGCTCGACTCGCGGCGAGTAATCGCGTCTCACCTTTTCCCAATCGATGCCCCCAAGAGTCGGATCGAAATGTTTTTCATTGACCGTCCGCCAGACTATCTCGAAAGTTTCGCGTCTGAGGTCGGCGGATGATTCGCTCGTCGACAGGTCAGCGACAGGAGAATTGAAGTGATCCGACTGCCGACTCAGCGAAGCGGGAGCCAGAGCAAGCGAGAGCAGCGCCAGCAGAATTTTTTTCAACTTCCGAACCTCCAGAAGATCGATGGATTCTGCCTGTGTCTAACGATCAAACCGGAGATGTGTTCTCAAAAAAAAGGGGAGAGACCCTTCGATCCCTCCCCGGAGCTTTCGATTCCGCAAAGCACGCTAGAAGATCACCTTCAAGCCAAACTGCAAGGCCCTTCGAGCGAGAGCCACCTCTCCGTTGTCGTTGAACGGAAGCCCGACATAAGTTCCTTCGACGAAACCGCCCGGAGTTGCCGCTCCCGCGTTGAATCCGACTCCAGGGTTGGGATGATTCAACGCATTGAATATGTCGAGGCGGAACTGAAGGCGGATGTTTTCATCTATGCGAGTATTCTTGAACACGCCCAGAGCCAGGTCGTTGAGGCGCGGCCCCCTGAGCAATCCGCGCGGCGCGTTGCCGTAGGGAGTGCCGAATATGGAAGCCGCTCCCGGCCCGTTGTAGATCAGGAATGCATCCGTGCTCTTTATGCTGACGGCGTTGGCTCCGTTGCTGTTGTTGAGTTCCACGAAATTATAGAACCCACGATCATCCTCGACCGCGACTCCAAACAGCAGCGCAGCATCGATCTGGCTGATGCCGACTGTGTTTTTTGCCGCATTCGGATTGCCCAGGAAAGGACGAATCGAGTCCTGCCCGAGGAAAAACCCGTCAAAGGCCGTGTCGTTGTAGCCTATGCCGAGGCACAGCGCGCCGCACGCCTGAGAAGGAGTGAACCGCTGCCCCGAGGCCAGAAAGTAAGTGCCGGTCAACTGCCATCCGCCGAGCGCCTTGCCGATGACTCCCTTCTGGTCTTTGTAGAAAGGCGCGTCCCAGATGAAATTCATCGCCAGAGCGTGATTGCGATCAAACCCGGAAAAGCTCTTTTCTCCGGCGTTGCGGTTGAACGGGTCCTGCGGAACCGCCGACTCGAAGAACGAAAAGACCTCGCTGGCATTGTCCAGAGCCTTCGACCAGGTGTAAGAGAGGCCCAGTTGGAACTGGTTGAGCAGGCGGCCATCGTATCGAGTCTGCAATCCGTGATAGGAAGCGGTCGCAGTGTTTTCGCGGGATCGAATCTGACCGAACGGAAGCGCGCGACCGTTGCAGAGGTTCGCCTCATTGATGGGAGTCGCCGGATCGTTGACGCACTGCCCCTGACCGGCGACCTGCGGGCGTAGGCCGGCGGGCACGAAATTGGGGAAGCCGGGGAAAGTGAATCCACCGAGCGAAAATCCGTTGATCAGACGATCAATGCGCGGATTGCCGTTGAGCGTCTGGAACAGACCCGTCGTCTTCGACCCGACGTATCGAACTTCGACGACATTCTTCGACGTGATTTCGCGCTGCGCCCTCACTGTCCATTGCTGAACATAAGGCGAGTAGAAATCGCCCGAAAACCGGGTCTGGGTGAAGAACCTCGGATCGTAAGCATTGCGTTGCAGCGCGCCGGCGGCCTCAGCCGCAGCCGCGACGTTTGCTCCCGTAGGAGTCCCCGGAGGAAGCCCGAAGGTCGCCGCCGCAGGGATATTGAGCAGGAACGCCGTGGGCGCAGAGGTGGAAGCGTTGAGCAGCAGGTTGTAAAACGACGGATCGTAAGCTACAGAATATCCCGCAGAGATGACCGCGCTGTCCGACTGGCCCAGAAGCCATCGGCTCAAGCGGCCATCGCCCAGTCGAGGACGCCAGGCAAGGCCCACTCGCGGAGCCCAGTTGGTTTTGTCTGCGCCGAGTTTCGGAAAAGTCCGCACTTCGAGCGGCAGGTTCTGACGCCACAGCGCCGTCTGAGAGTTGGACTCGCGCGCGACCGTCAGACTGTTGAGAGTGTTGATGGGTTGACCGGTGTACTCGTACCGGATTCCCAGGTTGAAAGTGAGATTGTCCTTAACTCGCCAGTCATCCTGAAAGTAGTAGAACTGGTCAGTTTCGGTGTAGGCGATTTTGTACTGGCCGCCCGCAAGATCGATTGACGACGGAGTGTTGTTGAGCACTCGCGTCGCGCTGTTGTAGCTGAACCGGCTGTTGATGAAGGGCAGGAAGCTGACCGCGTTGGTGAGACGGCGGATGTCAGCTCCCATCTTCATCTGGTGTCTTCCCATAATCTTTGAGAAGTTGTCCGTCCACTGATAGACGGTGACTATTCTGTCCTGCGGCAGATTGGTGGCCGGGCCTATGCCCTGAAGAGAAGTTCCGCCGCTGGAGGTGAAACCGGCAAAACGCAGGTTGGTGAGCGAATCCCCGACGTTTTCAGGAGCGGTGATGCACCCCTTGAAGTTTTCGCATCCGCCGCCGAAGACCAGATCGAGGCGGTTGAACACGAACCGGAATTCGTTTACGGCAGTGTCCGAGAATTGAGCAGTCCACTGCCCTCCCGACAGGTTGGCGTGCGTCGGAATGTCGCCTACGAATCCGCCCGAACCTGCAAGCCCGTTTTTATTGTCAGCCGACCGATAGAGGTGGCGATACCAGAAGCCGTGCCGGTCGTTGATCTGGTAATCGCCTCGAAGCGTCAGTTCAGGCGAATCGACCGGCTG
>CAZPQE010000310.1:0-8398 GCA_964588615.1 uncultured Clostridia bacterium
TTCGGTGATGTCAAGAAAAATCTTTGCGCGGCTGCGGAAAATCTCGTCTTTTTTTTTCGCTTGAAGGAAGGACCTGTTGACTTGCCGAGAGCCGGAGATTTCACTCGGATGGAAGCCTGGGGGGCCGTGTGTCACCGAATGCGAGTAATGCTGAATTATCCAGGCAGAACGACGGAACCAGGAGCCTGATAGTCGAGCGCGCGCGCCAGTTCGTCGAAATAGTCAGAGAGTCGCGCCGCGCGATCTCCTGAAATCATCCTTTCGCGCCGTCTTCGCTTTGATCGCCGTTAGCGGAAGCCGATTCCGCTTCTTCCGATTCCTGCGCCTTCTGCGCGCGTATTAGGTGGTCGCGCATGGCCTTGCGCGCAAGTTCGGGATTTCGATCCCGGATCGCCCGGTAAATATCCCGGTGCATCTCGGCTGATTCTTTCAGGTCTTTAGCGCGCTTGACCGTCTTGCTCCTCACGTCGAGCAATATGGTCGCAACCATGTTCATCAAGGCCGTGAGTATTCGATTGCCTGAAGCGGCGGCGACCGTCTGATGAAAATGCATGTCATGGACGAGGTACTGCTCAGGGTCGTCGAGCGAGGCGTACATCCCGGCCAGTTCTTCGGCCATCGAGGCCATCTGATCGCCTGTCGCGCGCTCGGCGGCAAGTCCGGCGACAGCCATTTCGAGCGACTGTCGCGCCTCGAACATTTCAGAGGTGGTGAATCCATGAAGGGATGCCATCAGGCGCAACGGGCCTGAGTCGAGAGCGGGAGGCCCTTCGGTATCAACGACGAATGTGCCTGCGCCCTGCCGCGCCTGAAGGACTCCTATGGCGGCAAGAGAGCTAATGCCTGCGCGAAGCGTGGGGCGGCTCACACCGAGCAGCTTTGCCAGGTCTCGTTCGGGGGGAAGCCGGTCGCCGGGCCGCAACTGGCCGCGATGAATCATCTCCTGAAGCCGCGAGACGACCTCCTCGGAAGTTGTTCCGCTTCGTTCCGAATCAATAGCCCTGAACACATTGTCGGTAGAATCGGACATCTGGCTATTCTCTGTTCTGAGAGTCGGCGTCATACTCGGCGAGGAACTGTTGAACTTTTTCGCCGGGACTGAGCAATGCGACCCCCTGCTTCCAGTCATAAAGGCAGAAGACGCCGACGATTTCGCCATTGCTGTTATAGACCGGGCTGCCTGAAAAACCATCCTGCCCGTCTATTTTTACTGACCAGTATTGCTGCCCCCGAAAGGTGTACAACCCGTTGAAGCTGCCCCAGCGGATCATTTTGCGATTGCCCGGTTGAGCGATCAGGAGGAGTTGCTCTCCATTGCTTGGGTCTTTTCGGAACATGGGACGTTTGGCCCGCTTCGACGGTGTGCGCACTTTGAGCAAAGCAAGGTCGGCTTCTTCATCCACCTTGACCACTTTCGCCTGGCTGCCGTCGACGAACACTTTGACCTGGAGTTCGTCTCCGGGTTTGAATCCGAGCACCTTCTTTTTATCGCTGCTCAGTTTTCCTGACACGACATGATAGCTGGTCATCACCAACCCTTCTCCGACTAAAAAGCCTGTAGCATGCGCATTGGGGTCGAAGGCTCCGGCAACGGAAAGGGCGCGCAGCACCACGCTCTGATTTTTTTTGCTGAATTCGAGCGATAAGGTTATGGTCTGCGGTTCATACTGCTTCACGACACTCGTCAACTTGTCCTGCGCCGAACATTCGAGCGCGAGGATGAGGATAACTATGGAAACTGAAGCAAAGCTGCGAGTCTTTCTCTCCATCTCACTCTCCTTCTTCTCGAAAGGTTTTGGGTCAGGTTTACCGACCGTTCCGAAAAAACAAGCCGC
The DNA here is from genome assembly GCA_964588615.1 of uncultured Clostridia bacterium. GTDB lineage: Bacteria > Acidobacteriota > Blastocatellia > UBA7656 > UBA7656 > UBA7656. The sequence goes on from CAZPQE010000310.1 coordinate 1,836, forward strand.
TCGGTTTCTATATTGAAAGTCGGATCGACGCCTCTTCTCCAGACCAGCGTCCGGCTTCGTTTCGATCCCTGAGCGCATGGATCAAAAATCGAAAACCGATTGTCTAAGGATAATCTCGCCGAACTCTCACATAAGTCAACGCTACAGATTTTTTTTCAGGAACCCGAATGCGCCCTTCCCGTAGAATTCGTGGCCGCCATCGAATATTTCCTGATCGAGGCGGGCCGTCGCGTTGAAGACCGAGTAGATTTGTCTGGCTCTCCTAAATGCCGTCTTCGTTCCCTCGACCGGAAATATCGGGTCTCGCGTCCCTGATTCGATGAACAGCGGGCGCGGCGCAATCATTCCGGCCAGATCAGGCATCTCGAAGTAATTCAGTATGCCCGGCACGTAGTTGTCTATGCAGTGCGAAAGGCTGACGATGCAATCCCGGAAAGTGTTGAAGTATCCGCTGACGACAGCCGCTCTGATTCGCTCATCCATCGCGGCGGCAAAAAGCGATATCGTCCCTCCTCCCGATATGCCCATCGTCGCTATCCGCGAAGATGCTATCTCAGAGCGCGTGAGCAGATAATCTATCGCGCGCATCACATCCCATACCCTCCAGCCGATCATCGTCTGCCCCAGCAGCAGCGCGACTCCTGCCGACGGCTGACAGGAAGATTGCTCCGGCCCTCTCTTGCGGGCTGCCCCATCGCGCCTGCACCCGAAAGCGAGTTGCTCGATAGCGAGAGCGGCATAGCCCTGTTCGACGGCCTGCAACGCGAAATCTTTCGCATACCCGCTCTTCGCTTCGCGCTGGCTGCCGTCCTGCGCTATGCCCACGATGTCGTCGCAGCCGCGACCATGACCGGGCAGACAGATTATTGCGGGAAGAGGACGCGGGCGATCATCGGGCAGCAGTAGATAACCGAAAACTGAAAGATCATCGCGGCTCTGAAAAACTATTTTCTCGCGCGCGTAGCCGCTCATCTGCTTCTTTTCCAGAACGCGGGGCCGGAGTGCAACCCGCACCGGAAAGCCTCCGACCAGTTCCGTCAGCCTGCTGCGCGCGCGCTTCTGCCACAGGCGGGCTGATCTTTCATTGGTCGCCGAAAAATTCATCGACGGCTTGACCGCGCGGTATGATGAGAGGCTGAAGTCCAGCGTGTCGAATTGTCTGTCGCTCAGGTCGTAATCGGCGAGCGGCCCTCGATATTGTGACTGCCCGGTTTCAGAGCCGATCTCAGAGAAAGCCTCCACGTCGGCTAGGCTCGAAGCCGCTATCAGGGCTGAACTCTGCTTGAGGAATTTTCTGCGCGCCATTTTTTTCTCGGACATCGCTGACTCCTGTCTACAGGTCGAGCGCGGAGACCGAATAATATAAAGCTGCTCTAACGCTCCGCAACCGCAAAGATGCGTATCGGCCCCAGAAGGCCGGACGCAACCGGTTGAACTTTATCCATGTCCTGCGGCTGGAATCGCTCTCCGTAGCGCAGGTTGAGCAAACGATAGTCAGGCAACGCGCGCCCGGCCATGTGATTGATCGCGGTGTTGGCGACCACAATTCGCAGGCTGTTTTCGCCGCTCTTCAAAAACTCCGTGACATCGATGTGATAAGGAGGACACCACACCGATCCGGCTCGACGACCGTTGACCCAGACGACCGCCGCTTCGCGCACCGGCCCTTCCAGCTTCGCATGAATTCCATGCGCGCGAGGGTCCTGCGCCTTCTCCTCAATCATTTTGCCTTCGCCGAAATCCAGCCTGACGCGAGCCCCTCGGCGAAGGAAGCCATCGGGAATGACGAATTTTTTTTCATACTCAGCAAGGCCGGAATAGTAGCGGACGCTCTCATCCTCAGTCCACGAACGCAGACTGTCGAACTTCACCGACGCGCCTTTGTCGCCAAACGACACCTGCCATTCGCGGCTGAGATCGATTGACTGAAGTTCTGTCATCGCTTGCGATGATGAAGTCGCTTGCGCGCGAGGCGAAAAAACCAAAACACGCGATCCGTAAGGCTCCAGGTCGAGCGCGACCGAAACCGTCTCCGCGCCGCGCTCGATGACCCTGGCGGGTCGCGTCCGCCCGGTCATCGCATCCCACCACTGAGGCTCCAGCCCGGAGACGCGGAAAGTGGCTTTCACGCTCTGCCGCGCGTTGCCAGTGTTGGCCAGAAAATAAATCTCCCGGTCTCCGTCGCTTCGATGAATGAACCCGATTTCCGGCGCGGCTGGTGAAAACTGCGCGTCAGGGCGAAGCAGTGATGTCAGAGCAAGGGTAAGCTGATCTGTGTCATCGCTCACCAAATGCCCCGGAGCCGCTGGCCCCTCGAAAATTCTTTTTGAAAGATCGCTGATCCTCTGATGGTCAGTCTGCGTCGCCTGAAATCCGGGCGACTCAAAAGGCGTTCTCCGGGTGGCTATCAACACTCCTCCTGCGCGAGCGAACTCTTCGAGTTTGTGCAGCGTGTCGGCAGGCATGCGCTCTACGCCAGGCAGTATCACCGCCTTGTATTTGTTTTCACCCAGCACCAGTTTTCCTTTTTCCACCCGACCTGCCTGTCTGAAAGCGTCATCGTCGAAGAAGTCGAAGTTGTATCCGGCGTCGAGCACTCGCGGGATGAGCGAGGGTCCGAGTCGATTTCGCAGCGTCTCGATCAGGCTCACGTTTCCGCCGGTGAAGCGCGACCAGGCATCATCGTTTGGCAGATAGATCGCCACATCGTTTGCAGGCTGCCCCTGTCGCAAAATGAAACTGATGCGTTGCAGATAGCGCGCAAGATCAGGCATCACTATCCACCAGGGGTTTTTTTCGTTGAAGACGCCCGCCGCATAAAATCGCCAGCCGGGATACTCCACTCCCTCCGCCGTGTAAGGCCAGCCGTGTCCGATCAGTTGATTGATGCCCTGCAAAAAATGCATGTCAGCTTCGGCTTTCACATCCAGCGGCGTGGCCCGGAAAGAAGGCGAGTGCAGCCACGTCCAGGTCTCCGAAGAAGTCACCCTCCGTCCGTAGAGATGGCTTGCCGAAGAAGCCCAGCGCGTGGCGCTGAGAGTCTTCCACTGCGGCCCTTCGCCTTCGGGCAGATCGGCGTAAGCGTTGCTTGAGAGCGCAGCCGCCGGAACGCCGTAATTCTGAATTCGAAACAGAACTTTGTTTCGCTGCGACCATTCGCGCATCGGCTTGAGGAATCGCTCGTTGAGCAGTTCGGTCAGAGTTTTTCCCCAGTCGTGACGGATGGCTGAAGTTGTGGGGCCGATGTAGGTGACGAGCGCCGCAAGATGAGGCTTCAAATCATAGCCGCGCCGTTTCTGAAACTCTTCGAGAAGATCGCCCGTCCAGTCGTTGTTGTAGGCTTCCAAACTGTCGCAGAAAATCGCCGTGGGAGGATGATCGCCAAACGCCTGCATCAATCGATCTCCGACTCGCTTGAGATAATTAACGATGGCTGCGCGATCCAGATGATCTAGCACGAAGCCTTCAGACCCTACGGCAGGTCGCTTCACCTGCTGGCCCGTGCGGCTCGAAATGAAGAACAGGATTTCCGCTGGTGCTTCAAGGCCGTCGGGCAATCGAACTGCGCCGTCGCCGATGTCTGTTATCTCACGAAGACTTTCTCCGACGATTCCCTGCCCCTGCGAGCGAGCCGCAAAGACAGCAATCAGCTTTTCGCCAATTCCGATATCGGGCATCTTCACCCGCCGGGTATTTTGCGCCACTTTCGCGCGCTCGACCTTGAGCCTTCCGGCAGCCTGGCTCACAGGAACCTGCGGCCCGCCGAAGGGCCATCCGCTGCCCAGGGTGAGGTCGAGTCGCAATCCCATCTCGCGCGCTTTTTCGGATGTGAACCTCAGCGCATCGATGAACTCGTCGGAGAGAAACGGAAGATTTCTGATTCCTCCATCTTCGAGCGCGACCGGGTAGACGGGCTGCACTTCGAAGCCGCCTATGCCGCCCTCTTTCATCAATCGCATCTCGCGCTCAAGCTCCGTCCTTGTCACCGCCGGACCGAACCACCACCAGCGCATAAGGATGCGACTGTCATCGGGCGGATTCTGAAACTGCCGCTCAAGATCAGCGAGTGTGAGATGCGATACTGTTTGATTGGAGGCGCGCTGTTGAGGAAAAGCCGCAAGCGAAAAAATCATCAGCAGCAGAGGCGCCAGCTTGAGCGAGGTTTTTGGTTTATGAGTCATTTGAGTTTTTCCATGTATTTCTTACCACCGACCACCTTGTCACAGCCCACTGAGCAACGAAGCGTTGAGGTTCTCCCAGCGAACTGTCCACGAGCCGTCGCCGGGAAATCCCGGCGCGTGTCGCTGCGGCGCTCCCTTCCAACCGGCTGCCATCATCGCCACCGCATAAAGCAGGCCGCCGTTGCCGGGCAGGTAACAAGGCAGATTCTGTCGCTGCCAGTTATGACCGTTCGGAAGATAGCGGTTCTTTTCCGTCTGCATCATCAGAGCATCGATTGCTGTCTGAGGCTCGTCGAGCCGCGCCGCCGTCATCGCGGTCATCGGATAATCCCAGCCCCAGGTCTTATCCCATTCCCATTGAGCCATCACTCGCTTGAGCGTGCGTCGCATCGTCTCGCGGTCGACCACTTCGCCCGGCAGCACTCCCATCGCCGCGAGCATCGAGGGATGATCCTGATTGCGATGGGTGAAAGTCTGCGGGCAGTTTTCATGCGCCAGATACACTCCGTCGCGCGCGGGCAGCGGAGATAATTTTTCAATCACCTGATCCCAGGCCGGGTTGCGCCTCATTTGCAAACGTTCTCGCCATCGCTGGGCGATCTTCAATCCCCACGACCAGTAGGCCAGTTCGAAGGTCGGATTCCACGTCTCGCGCGGCGGATGATTCTCCTGCGCGGGGATGACCGGCGGACCAAGCGCGTAACGCCCAGTCTTGTCATCGAAAAAGGCGAACGAAGCCATGAACTCTGCCGAGTCTTCCACGATCTGCCGGTAACGCTCAAGCGTCACGCGAGCGGGCCGAGCCCGATAGCAGAGTTCCGCATAAAATATCGGATGAGGTTGTTGCCATATCAGAAGAGGGCCGATGGGAGAGGGGCTGTCGCGCCCTTCGGGCCCGACCATTTTGGGCCAGCGCGCTCCTCTGTAGCCCTGAGACCTGGCAAGGCGGCGAGCTTCGGGAAGAATTCGTTCATAGAAGCCCAGGCTTTTTTCAAGCAGGTGGATTCTGTTCCACAATGCGAAATGCGCCGCATGCCACCAGTGCATTTCGAGATGGAATTTACCGTACCAACTGTTGACCGTCAGCCCCGTTTCCTGCGGCGGATTCGACCCGGCGCACTGAATTGCGGTCAGGTACTCGGAAAGCACGATGCGGCGCTCAAGTTCCTGCGCTCTTGGGTCGCTACTTTCGGCAAGCTCTACGGCTCCGCCCTGAGTCCAGAATCGTTTCCAGTGCGCGGCGCTTGCGGCAAAAGTGGCTTGTGCGTCGGGCAGCGATTCCCTCGTTTGATGAGGCGAAAAGAGAGCGGTCAGTTCCAGCCGGGAGTTTTTCTTCGAAGGAGTGAGCAGAAAAACATGCGCGCTCTCGGCTTCGAAGCTCGCCTCGCAGTTTATCGACACGAAGTATTGATCGTCGTCAAGCGCGCGATGAAGATCAACGCGGCCAGTTTTGCGGCTGATGATTTTCGATTGATGATGATCGGCGCGATTCCAGTCTGCGGCCTGCATCGAGGGCAACCCGTAAGGAAAAGCCAGTCGCACTGCGAGCCTTCCTTCATCGATCAACACAGATTCGATTGCCACCGCCAGCAGGTCGAGTCGCGGATGAACCGCAGTCCTGACCGTCACCCCTCTGCCTTCGACTTTGAATCGAGAGGTCAGGATGCCTGTCCACAGATCGAGTTTCTGCCGGATGTCAGTGATGTCGCTGGCCTGAACCTCTCTTTTGTCGGAGGCCAGCAATCGCAATCCCACCCGACCGAGGTGCAGGCGATGCGGATTCTCGCGGAGCCAGTTGTAGATTTCCGCCTGGCTTTGAGAGCTTGTAGCATAAGCGACCATTCGGCCATGAGTCGCGTACTCGGTCAATCGCAAGGCGCGCGGGTTTATTCCTCGCGGTGGTGAAGTGTGCCAGCCCCACTGCGACATAGTGCATAACGGCATGGCGTTTTCGTACTCGTCGGGGAATGTTTGCAGCCCGGTGACATCAGCCGTGAAAGCGAACTCGCCGTTGCCGACCGACATAGGCGACAGCGAATCGATTTTTCGCATCACGGGGCTGTGACGATTGACCCTGGCGGCTCGATTAAGCGAGCCACTCTGCCGCCCGGAAGACCCGATCAGCCCGCCGAAAGCGAGTGAGCCGAGAAATATTCGCCGCGAAATCTGTTCCATCAATTTGTCTGATTCCCCAAACAGCAGTTGGGGGATGGTTCAAGCCTCACCTGAATCACAGTCTGTTGTTCCTCACATAGGCTGGACTTGAACGATCCCCCGACTTCTGTCGGGGGGATTGGCCAGGCACATGATTTTCAAACACTCTCTCATCTAAATCGAACCACACAACATTGGCACAAGGTGTGTCGGTAGCCCGACCGTAAG
>CAZPQE010000311.1:0-8391 GCA_964588615.1 uncultured Clostridia bacterium
CGCTTTCGATCACGACGAAATCGTGGCCGCGCCGGGCTATTTCGTGAATCACCCGCGATCCGACTCTCCCCGATCCGCATACGATGTAATGTTCGTTGAGTTTGCTGATGTCTTTGAACATTCTTCGCTTCCCAAAAGTTGAAATAAGTTCGGACTCGACTACAGCCTTGATGGCGGTCGAAAAGGCATAACCCAGAGTGCCGACTCCGAGAATGATGAGGACGGTGGTGTAGAGTTTGGCGCCCACGCCCATTCCCGGCAATTCTCCATAGCCAATGGTGGTGACGGTGTAGAGGGTGAAGAAGAAGCAGTCGAACCACGAATGGCCGGTGATTATCTTCAGACCTGTCGTGCCGAAAGCTATCAGGCCCATGATGGAGCCGATTGCCAGAAAGAACTTGTTCCTGGTTGACATAGCCTATGTTTTCGAACCGTTATAGTATCGCCGCCGAGTCGCGGAGGCAATCTCTCTATCGCTTCGAAAAACAAAAAGGGAGACCTTGCGGTCTCCCCTCGAAAGAAAGGATCAGATGATGCTATGCAGTTGCGAAAGCTCTGCGTGGAAGCGCGGTTCTCGACTGGCGCTTTTCAATCGTCACCGTTACGGTCTGCTCTGCGCGGTTGCGAACTATGGTCAGGGTCATCTGGCCCTCTTGTTTCTGATTGATGGCGCGAAGCAGCGCGTTGATGTCATCTGTCTTCTGTCCGTCGACTGCGGTAATGACATCTCCGGCTTTGAGACCGGCTTTGGCGGCGGGCGTATTCTCGCGCACTTCGGTGACGAGCACTCCCTTGCCGTCCTTGACTCCGAAGTATTCGGCGAGTTGATCGCCCATGGTTTCAATTGAGACGCCGAGCCTGCCGCCGCGAAAAGCGCCGAGGCCGCGCGGAGCGGTCATATCGAATGTACCCAGGTCGGCGCGCTCTCTCTGCATTCTTTCCAACTGCTCTCTCATCTGGCGTTGGGCGCGCTCGGTGTCGCGGTAAACGCGTTCGGTATCCAGCGGGGCCAGTCCGCGCAGCGTGCGCTGGCTCAGAGTGGCCGTAAGTTTCTGGCGGCTCCCGTCGCGGAAGACTTCTATAGGCACGCTTCTGCCTTCAGGGGTTTCGCCGAGCAGTCGCTGCAATTCGCGGACGCTCTCGACGGGTCGATTGTTGAAAGAAGTGATTACATCGTTTTCCCTGAGTCCCGCTTTTTCAGCCGGGCTGCCCTCGACGACCTTCATCACTATCGCGCCCCGCTCTTCCTTGAGCTTGAGACTCTGAGCGCGCTCAGATGTCACGTCTTCGAGATAAACGCCGAGATAGCTTCCTCCGCCGACCTGAATCGAAAGCGGGAAGGTTTCGGCGATGACAGGGGCTTCGGGGGTTCTGGCGGGCTGCGGAGACTGGGGGGCTTTGGCAGGCTGCGACGGTTTTTCCTTCTCTTTCTGAGGCTCGTCAGTATTGCCGGATGCGATGGCTGTGCCGACTCCGAGAGCGGCAGAGAGCAGAAGGACAAGATAGCTCCTATTAAACATTCTTCCCTCCTTGTAGACCGAGTAAGTTGTAATAGTTTTCAACTCAAAGCACGCCTCACCCTCTGAAAAGTTCCAGAAATATCGGCAGGCCGCTTATGTCTGCTTCGAGAATGCTGGAATAAAACACATTCCTGATGATATGTACAAGGGGAGGATGATCCTTCCGACCATTGAGGAGGTCTGAAAGAGAATGAAGTCCAAAGTCATGCTTTTGCTCGTCACAATCGCAGTTATCTCTATTATCGCCGTCATACTCAATCGCAAGGCTGACACTTCGACTATGCTCGATGTGGGAACGCTCGATCTCAATGAAAGCCGCAGCTCCGTACTCGTCGAGTTGTTCACTTCCGAGGGCTGTTCAAGCTGTCCCCCGGCAGACCAGCTTCTCGACCGGCTTGAAAGCGCGCCGGGCGCGGAGATCATCGCCCTGAGCGAGCACGTCGATTACTGGAACCGGCTGGGCTGGGCCGATCCTTTTTCTTCCAGCGAGTTCAGCGCGCGACAAAGCCGGTACGCGCGCGCCTTCAATCTCGACAGCATCTACACTCCGCAGATGGTCGTCGATGGCCAGAGGGAGTTCGTCGGCTCAAACGCCGCAGCCGCCCGCAGCGCGATAGAGGCAGCAGCGCGCGCGCCTAAAGCCAGCATCCGCATACTGCCCGGCCCTGTGGAGGGCGACAGCTTGCCGCTCGACATTCGAATAGAAAACCTTCCCCGTGTCTCGTCAGGAGACACGGCTGAAGTCCTGCTTGCGATCACCGAAAGCGGATTGCAATCCAATGTCACGCGCGGAGAAAATTCAGGGCGCAGGCTCTCTCACACGGCAGTCGCGCGAAAGCTTGAGCCTCTGGGAGAAGCCGCATCTCGGATCAGCGCGCAGGTGAGGCTCGAAAAAGGCTGGAAGAGAGACAATCTGCGCGCGGTCGTCTTCATTCAGGAGCGAGACAGCCGCCGCGTGATTGGAGCGGCCTCTGTGCGTCTCGGCTCATAATAAAACCGCTCCGCAGGCAGGCTCGTATTTCTGCATGCGAGTTCAGAACAGAATGGTAAGAAGATCGTCACTGGTCATTCGTTCTTTGCAAGGACGAATGACCAGTGACGAATAACGAAATATGTTGATAAAGAAACCTGAAGACATCAAAAGCAGAGAGATAACCGACGAGCATCTTTATCTCAATCGCCGCAACTTCATTCGCGCTGCTGCGCTCGCCGGATCGGCCACAGCCACCGGACTGCTCTACCGAAGTTTGACTTCTTCGGCAAGGCGCGCGGAAACCGCAGTCGAATCAGTAGCCCTTGATTCGATTCAACCCCCACAGAGCGCGCCAATCGATGGCCAAAAGCTGACTTCATTCACAGACATCACTCACTACAACAACTTCTACGAGTTCACGACCAGCAAGCAGGGAGTGGCCCGCAAGGCGGAAGGCTTCGTCACGCGGCCCTGGACTGTTTCGGTCGAAGGTCTCGTAAACAAGCCCGGAGTGTTCGACATCGATGAGTTGTTGAGACTCTACCCGGCCCAGGAGCGCGTCTATCGCCTGCGATGTGTCGAAGCCTGGTCGATGGTCATCCCCTGGCTCGGCTTTCCGCTCTCCGCTCTTCTCAAACGGGTGGAGCCGAATTCATCGGCGCAGTATGTTGAGTTCGTCACCCTTCACGACCCGGAACGGATGCCCGGACAGAGAGACGATTTTCTCGACTGGCCTTATGTGGAAGGTCTCCGGCTGGATGAAGCTCTTCATCCGCTGACGATTCTTTCGACCGGACTGTATGGAAAGACGCTGCTGCCGCAAAACGGGGCGCCGCTGCGCCTGGTCGTTCCCTGGAAGTACGGATTCAAGAGCATCAAGTCGATAGTTTCGATTCGCCTGGTGGAAGAGCAGCCGCGCACCACCTGGGCTTCTTATGCTCCGCGCGAGTACGGTTTTTATTCGAATGTGAATCCTGAAGTAGATCACCCGCGATGGAGCCAGGCCCGCGAGCGGCGCATAGGCGAATTCGGCCAGAGAGACACTCTACTCTTCAACGGCTATGCCGATCAGGTCGCGGGATTGTACGACGGCATGGATTTGAAAACGAATTATTGATTCGTCCCTTGTTTTATGTCCTTCGTTCTTCGCTCAAGTTCCGACACAAATGACCAATGACTAATGACAAGTTTGCAAAACTCATCGTACTGGTAAACAGCGCCCTTCCTCTCGCCCTTCTCGGCTGGGATGCCTACAGGAATAATCTCGGCGCAAACCCGCTTGAGTTCGTCACTCGAACGACGGGGACGCTGACGCTGGTGTTTCTGATGATATCGCTTGCGGTCACTCCGCTGAGAAAAATTCTCGGACTTCCCTGGATGATAAAGCTTCGACGTATGACCGGGCTGTTCGCGTTTTTTTATGGGTTCCTTCATCTGACGGCTTACGTGTGGTTCGACAAATTTTTCGACGCGCGAGCGGTCGTCGCCGACACCATCAAGCGCCCGTTCATCACCTTCGGCATGCTGGCTTTCTTTCTGATGGTTCCGCTCGCCGCGACTTCGACTAACCGCATGGTGAAACGACTTGGCGGCAAAAGGTGGAACCGGTTGCATCGCCTGGTTTACGTGGCGGCGGCGGCGGGAGTAGTTCACTACTGGATGCTGGTGAAAGCCGACACGCGAATACCTGTAGCGTTCGGCGCTGTGCTGGCCCTGCTTTTGATTTATCGAGTGCTTGTCGCCTTCTTCCCGCGAGCGATGCAGCGCGCGCCTGCAAGAGAGCGTTCAGAAACCGAGCCGACCACGCAATAAAAGGTTTGGCTCCGCCCTGCCCAAACGCTACACTTGGCAGCGGAGGCCGAATGGGCGAACGATCTCACCGCGAGCATCTCATCCTTATTCTTCAACGCGCTTACTCAGGCGAACTCGCCGCCGCCCTCGCTTACCGGGGCCACTGGAAATCAGTAAAAGATAATTCAGAGCGAGAGCGCATACGCGCCATCGAGCAGGAAGAATGGATTCATCGCCAAAGGGTCGGCGAGATGCTCGGTTCGCTCGATTCATCTGCGGCGAGATTGAAGGAAATCAAACTGTGGATCACGGGAAGGACGGTCGGATTGTCGTGTCATCTGATTGGCCGGTTTTTGCCGATGTTTTTCGCCGGGAGGATCGAAAGCCGCAACGTCGAGGAATATCTTTCAGCCGCCCGCCACGCCCGCGCTCTTCGGCTTGGGCATTTTGAAACCGATCTTCTTCACATGGCCAGGGTCGAACGCGCGCATGAAGAGTTCTTTCTCGAAATGGTCGCCGGTCACTGGATGCTTCCCCTGATGGCAAAGCTCTTCAACTGGGGCCTTCCTTCTTCTGTCGCTGAAAAGCACGCAGAGCGCGGCGATTGACCCTTTCCCCTGTCATCAATCAACCGCGCTCCACGCGAACAAGAACAGTTAGAATTTCAGCTTCAGTCCGAACTGCATCACTCGCGGCCCGCCGACCGTGTTCGATATGGTTCCCAGGTCGAGCGTGTCGTTGAGATCATTGTTCGGGTTTGCAAAGTTGACGCTGTTGAAGAGATTGAATATCTCCCACCGGAACTCCAGCGACAACTTCTCGACGATGGCTGTCGTCTTCGAGATGCTGAAGTCGACTCGCTTCTGATCAGGCCCGCGCAACACATTGCGTCCCAGATTGCCGAATCCTCCAAGCGGGCTGGCGAGCGCATCGACATTGAAGAAGGCTTCGGTCTCATCAGCGCCCCGGCGTCGGAGATCGTCAAGCGTCGCTCCAGCGGCCAGACTCGGACGACCGAATCCCAACCGGTACAATCCGCCTGATCCGAGGTTGAGCCTCAACAATTCTGCAAGGTTCTTCGCTTCAGGCTCGGACGCGAAGATGCTAAACGGCGTGCCTGACTGCGCCTGAACGAAACCCGCTATCTGCCATCCCTTGAGCCAGCGCGAATCGATGCCCAGTGACGGAATGTCATAGACGAACGACAGCGAGAAGCGATGCGTGCGGTCGAAGTCCGACAACGCGCGATTCGCCCGCGAGTTTCGCTGATCGCCCTGCGTGACAAAACCGACATTGGGAACATCGGGCTTGCCGCCTCCTGCTGTTGAGCCGGGATCGGCTGAACTCGTGTCAATCGACTTCGAGAAGGTGTAGGATGCGTTGAACTGCAATCCGTGGGAGAGCCTCTTCTGGAAGCCGAACTGCAAAGCGTTGTAGATCGAATTTGCCGAAGAGGTCAACAGCAATGCTTCGGGAATGTTGAATCCGAGAATCAGCCCTCTGGCCTCGAACGGTATGAGTGTTCCTGTCGCAAGATCAGGCACGCCGTTGACTGTGCGAACCGCCTGCGAGAGATTCAGGTCAATGCTGCCGGTTAGCGGATTGAGGAATCCGAAGGCCACGCCCGTCCCTCGTTCGCGCGCTGTGTTGCCTGCTCGAAGCGGGCCGCGCGGAGAGCCAGCAGCCACGTAAGCATCGTTGAGTCGCTGGAATATGGAATCAGGCGTCAGCGGATCGTTGAGATCAAAGCCCTGATTGAATGCCAGCGCCTGAAGCAGTTTCGTTCCCTTAGTGCCAATGTAGCGGGCCTCGAAGAGAAAGTCCTTGGTTATTTCGTACTGAAAACCCAGCCCCCACTGCTGCACATAAGGCGTGCGCAGGTCGCGGTCGACGGCGCGAAACTCGAACGTCTCGGCGATATTGCCTCTGGTGGGTTGCCCCGTCGAAGGGTCGTTCGGGTTGATAGTTCCGTCCGCTCCGCGAATGACCGGCGTGCCGTCGCGAATTTCATAGTTGTTGCTGCGGAATATGAGACGGTTCGGCAGATAGCGATGGAAAGGAAGGTTCGGGTCCTGTTGAGAAAAGGCTGTCAGGAAAGGAACCCTGCTGCCGGGGAAGGTGACTTCGAGCTCGCGCAGGAACGGGTAGTTTGAAAAAACAGTGTTTGCGAACGCAGCCGACGGGCGGTCAAAGAAGACTCCATAACCGCCGCGTATGACCAGCTTTTTGGAATCGAACGGCGACCAGGCAAAGCCGATTCGCGGCTGAAAATTGTTGAGGTCCTGCCCGTCGAGCGTATGTTTGGTATCCGCCTTTTCGGTCAGCGCAACCGACTCGTCAATCGTCGCGATGCCGGTAGAGTTGAAATTGCTCGGCACGATGAAAGCATTGGGCAGGAGAGTCGGGCCGACGCGCGAGAAATCGAGGTTCCCTATCAGTCCGTTCTTCTCAATCGGCCAGCCGAACCAGTCCCAGCGCAGACCGAGATTGAGCGTGAGCTTCGACGAGAACTTCCAGTCGTCGGCGAAGAAGAAACTCACATCCGTCATGCGGAACTGCTTGCTGGTGAAGCCGAACTGCGTATCGGCCTCGCGCGTCAGACCCTGAAGCAACTGTGTGTAACTCTGCTGCTTCTCGAATTCTGTACCCTGTTCTTCGGGAAGCGTCGTGTCGTAGGTGTGATACCTCCACTCACCGCCCATTCGGAACGTGTGCGCGCCGCGCGTGTAAGAGAGGATGTCGGCCACACTGAAGGTCTGCTGCTCTCGCTGATTGAAAGAGTCGTTCGGATAGCCGAACGATGTGCCGAAGTTCGGCGCGAAGGTGAAGTGGCTCAATCTCCGCGTGGCCGCGCTGTCGTCGTAGAGCAGGGCCGGGTTGAAGCTCGTGATCGAAACGCCGGTTCCTTCGAGCAGGCGGTCGTGCGTGATGTCGGCGAACTCGTCCGAGCCGCGACGTGAGTTGTCGAGATAGAAGAAACCGAAGCGCGCTTCGTTGACCATACGGTCGCCGATCAGATGAACATCCGAGACGGCGAACGTGCGCGCGCGATCATCTCTCTGAAGAGTGAAAGGAGAGGTCAGGCTCGACGGATCGGGATAGGGGTCGAATCCCGGAAAGTTCGAGAAGAAGAAAGTCGCAGCCAGACGGTTCTTGTCCGTTATCTGAGTGTCATTGCGGATAGTGAACTGATCCTGTTCGAACTCAGCCGGAAAGACCTGGCGCACGCGCACCATCGGATTTCCCGCAGCGTCGAGGAAGGGTTTGCCGTCAGGACTGAGGGAGTCCTTCTGGCCCGGAAGGCTGTTCGGAGACGGTATCAGGAAATTTCCGGTCACGGGATTGCGCAGGTTGAACAGGTTCAGCGCGAATCGCGATATCTGAGCCGGAGTGAGGTTGAATGCCGGATTGGCCTGTCTGAATGCGGCGACGAGCGAAGCCGCCGAGCGGTCGCCAGCGAAGTTGAGCGCGACGGGCAGCAGCGAGATGCTCTGCGCTGTCGGCACGAATCCCGTCAGCGCATCAGTGCGCTGATAGCTGCCGAAGAAAAACGATCTGTCCTTGAATACAGGGCCGCCGATGGTGAACCCGCCTTCGTGCCGTCGGGCTACAGGCCGCTCGATGCCGTCCTTGTTGAAGAAGAAGTCGTTGGCATTGAACTTTTCGTTCTGATGAAAGTAGTAAACCGAGCCGTGAAACTCGTTTGTTCCCGACTTGGTGATGAGTTGGAAGTTGCCGCCTCCGCTCCGCCCTGTCGAAGCGTCATAGAGACCCGTCTGGAGCTTGACCTCCTGAAGAGTTTCCGGCGCGGGCGAAATGTTATCCGTGAGCGAGCCTTCGTTCGACGTGAGATTGGTCGTATCGATGCCGTTGAATTGCAAACTGTTCGAAGTAGTGCGAAGACCGTTGACGGAAGGCGACAGATTGCCTGTGCTGTTTGTCAGCACCGGAGGAAGATCGGCGCTCACTCCCCCTTCGGCTGAAAGCAGATGCGTGAAGCTGCGCGTCGATGAAGGCACTTCCTGAAGCTCAAGGGAATTCAACTGTCGAAATGTCGTGGCGGTTTCTCTCTGAACGAGTTCCGTGCCGCCCGTCGTGACGGTCACG
>CAZPQE010000312.1:0-8381 GCA_964588615.1 uncultured Clostridia bacterium
ACCAGCCCTCTTTCCAACCCGTCGAGCTGAGCTATCAAAGCGGCTCCGTCTTTTTATCACATAAATCCGAATCGGTCCGATCTGATGAATCTGTCGAAAGCGCGACCGGAAATCCTCAAAAAGCCGTCCGCTTTCAATAATGCGCCGATCAGGAAGGTCGCCCTCTTCGACGATTACAGTCGAAACATCCGCCGGGATTTCCGACTCGATTGCATGCCAGCGAATCGTTCCTTCATGAATTATGTCTGAGAATCTCATCCCGCTTTTCGAAACCACAGGGCCGAGCGAGCCGGTCGTCATCAGTATGATCGGATCAGGGGGCGCGTCTCGAAGCAGGGAGGCCGCGCGCGACCGCTCGCGCGCCGGGCGGGAATTGACCCCGTTGCGATAGCCCTCCTGATAGACGGCTATCTGCGACGGCCCGTCTGAAATGAGCAACCCGTATTGCAACCCCGCGATCGAAATGAAAACCATCAGCGCGAAGTTTCGGCCTCTTCGAGTGAAGACCGTGAGGGTGGCGGGCGCAAACAGCGCGAAGGCCAGCAGGTGAGGCAGCCCGTAGCGAACATTCAACAGCCCGAACGCGCTCAGAGGAAATATCTGAATCTCTCCGCGATACAGACTCATCGTGTGAAAGAAAAACGGGATGATGAGCAGCATCGAAGGCAGGCATCGAATCAACCCTCGTCGCCGCGAGACCGTAACTTTCAAAAAACCGGCGGCTGAAAGCAGCAGCACAAGCGGGCCGATGATGACAGCCACAGTCGCGGTCATCAACAGTAGATCGAGCGCAGCGTTTCCGACGAATATTCTGGACCAGCCGAGATTGGCCTCGTTCTGAAGAAATATCCCGCGAGCCGAATGAGGCCCGGTCAGAAACTCGAAAGCGTTTCCGTAAATCGCCCGGTTGTGCCATAGCCAGTAGCCGGGACCGGTCAGGGCTATCGCACAATAAACAGAAGAATGCTTGAACTTCTCGATCAACCTGCCTGATGAAAGCGCAGCGACGATAAGAGCGGATGCGGCGGCAACAGGCCACGCTTCATAGCGCGAGAGCGTCGCCAGGGTCATAGCGAGCGCGGCAAGCAAAAGATTTTTTCGGGTCTGATCGAAGGCCCACCGCTGAAGCAGGTAAACCGCAATGGCCAGCGCCCCCATAAAAACCAGTTCGCTCATCGGAGTCGTTTGCATGTAAAGCGCGCTCGGATTGAGCGCGAAGATGGCAAGCGTCAAAGCGGGCAGCCGCTTTTTCCATCGCGGGTCTTCATCACGATAGAAGAGACTCGCCAGCTTGTAGAGCGCGCAGGAAGCGAGGACGAAAAAGAGCATTGAAACAATGCTTCCTGCCGCGCCGCTTCGCCACATCGAGTCGATTGAAACCAGAGGGAGCATCAACATGGTTTGCAGCGGAAGCCAGGGCGTGCCTATTTGAATGTACCTCTGCCAGAGCGAATCGTCAGGATGATCGACGACCTTGCGGGCGATGTTTGTGTGCGCCACGCCGTCTCCGTAGACGTTCGTCATGCCGCGATCGAAGAAGTAGAGAAACGAAGAGATTGATAAAACGGAAGCCGCCAGAAGGACAGCGAAGATTTCTTTTCGAGCGGAAAAGAATCGATGCATGAATTTCGGCGCGTCAGCGTCGGCGAGCTTCTATGCTCATCAAACCAGGCTTGCCTGAGTTTCAGCGATCACCTGATGAATGGCGCGCACCTCGTTGACCAGATGTCGGAACATATCGGGCAGCAAAGCCTGCGGCCCGTCCGAGAGCGCGTGTTCGGGATGATTATGCACTTCGACCATGATGCCGTCTGCTCCGACGGCTATCGAACCGCGAGCCATCGGAATCACCTTGTCGCGTTTGCCCGTGCCGTGCGACGGATCGACTATGATCGGAAGATGCGAGCGGTTCTGCACCGCCGGCACTATCGAAAGATCGAGCGTGTTGCGGGTGTGATCGGCGAAAGTTCTCACGCCTCGCTCGCAGAGTATGACGTTGTAGTTGCCCTCGGCCATGATGTACTCGGCGGCCAGCAGGAACTCTTCGAGGGTGGCCGACATTCCGCGCTTGAGCATGACAGGTTTTCCGGCCTGTCCGACTCTTCGCAGCAGAGAGAAGTTTTGCATATTGCGCGCCCCTATCTGCATCAGGTCGGCGTACTCTTCGACCACGTCGGCAGTTTCGGTGTCGAGGACTTCAGTGACTATGCTCAGGCCGAATCTCTGGCGGGCTTCGGCGAGTATTTTCAATCCCTCTTCGCCGAGTCCCTGAAACGAGTAGGGCGAAGTGCGCGGCTTGAACGCGCCTCCTCGAAAGAGCTTCACACCGGTCGAAGCGACCAGTTCAGCAATCTCCATCGTCTGCTCGAAGGATTCGACAGCGCAGGGGCCGGCGATGATGACAGGCTGCGGGCCGCCTATTTCCGCGTCGCCCACTCGCACGATGGTGTCTTCGTGTTTGAGGTCGCGGCTTACAAGCTTGTATGGCTTGGATACTCTGATGGCTTCGCCCACGCCGGGGAGGTTTTCGAAATGACCAGGATCGATAGCTCCCTGATTGCCGGTTATGCCGATTGCCGTGCGCGTAGCTCCGGGCATCGGATGAGGCTTGAATCCGAGAGCGCGAATCACATCGAGCACGCTTTCCACCTCCGACTTAGTGGCGTCGGCTTTCATTACGATAAGCATATTAGTTCTCCTGAGCTATACCAATTGATTGTATAGCTGGTCGAGTGAAATCAAGCAAACTCACATCCGATCCGGCGCTTCGATGCCGAGCAATTCCAGCGCGCGAACCATCTGACGACGCGCGATGAAGGAGATCGCTATCAACAACGCCCTACGCGCTTCGTTGGTTTCCGATTTGATCCTGTGCCTTTCATAAAACTTGTTGAAGCTCTGCGCCAGTTCGAATGCCCACTTCGCAACCAGCGCAGGCTCAAGCGAGGTAACGGCCCCACGCACCACATCAGGCAATCTAGTAGCCAGGTAAGCAAGCGACCAGAATTCATCGCCGTCTTTGCCCGTCAGCAACCCGGAGATTTCCTCGCGCGAAAACTTCGTGACCTGATCGGGCGAAGAATTCATTCCCTCTTCATCCAGTCGGCGGAAGATCGAGGCGGCGCGCACCACGGCGTTTTGAATGTAAGCGCCGGTCTCGCCCGTCCACGCCAGAGCCTCTTTGAAATCGAACGAGATTATCGAGTTGCGCGAATACTTGAGCAGGTAATAACGCAGTGCGCCGACTGCGATTTTATGAGCTATGGATTGCTGCTCCTTTTCGTCGAGTTCCGCCTGTCTCGACGCCACTTCCGCAAGCGCGCCCCGCTCAAGCTCATCGATGAGATCATCAGCCTTGACCCCAAGCCCTTTGCGTCCCGACATGCTGATGGCTCCGCGCTGCCGGTCTTCATCCGACAATCGCTGCCCGAGTTGCTCGGCTGCGGCAGTCGAGAGCACCACTTTTTCATAAGCGAGATGCGCGCTCCGTTCGACTCGCTCGTCGTGATCGACGGCCATCACTCCGAGTTTGACATAGTGCTGAGGATAGGACTGGCCTATGTCGATGACGTTGAAATAAGCCGCCGCTTTGCCAAACTTAGGATGCATCGCATCCTCCTCGCTGTCGTTCGGCGCTGTGATCCATGCCTGATGGCCGTCTGCGTAGGTGTGAAACCTGTTGTAATAAAAATCCAGATTCAACTGCCCGAGCTTCCACAGGTGAAAGGCTATGTCCTTGCCCGTGTAGGTCACAGTCCCGTTCGAGCGCACTATGACTTTATCCGCTTCGTGCTCGCTTTCTTCTTCTTTCGTTTCATCCAGTGAGCGCATAACCCAGCAGCCGGCAAGCTTGCCTTCGGTTTCGTGCTCGATGCCGCCGCGCTCCTTGAGCAGCGCGAATGCCTCTTCCCATAAATGAAGGTGCAGCACGTCGGACTCGCGCGGCAAAACATCGTACTCGATCCCCACGCGCGCCATCGTGTCGAGGTGACAACGGAGAATGCGCGTCGAGATGTAATCGGCCATCTCATAAACTGCGCCCTCGCCCTTTTCGAGCTCGTGCAATACTTCGGCGCGATGAGAGAGCCGCGATTTGTCTTCTTCGTAAAAAGTTCCCACGCGGGCATAAAGGTCCCAGCAGTAATAATCGAACTTCTCGCCGATGGCTTTGATTTCATCAAGCGATTTCTGCTCGATGTGTTTAAACCCGACGACGACATCGGCGACCTGAACCCCGGTGTTATCGATGTAGTTTTGAACCTCGACGTTTTCGCCCGTAGCTCTCAGCATGCGGGCTATGGTGTCTCCGAGAACGGCGTTGCGCAGGTGGCCGATGTGAGCGGCCTTGTTGGGATTGACTGATGTGTGCTCGACGATGATCTTTCCGCCGAGTTGAGGCGTAAGCTCCGAAGGCGAAGCGGCAGCCCGCAGCAGATAATCCGCCCGGTCGAAAAACACATTGATATAGCCTGCGCCTGCGACATCAACGCGGGAGACGCCTTCGATTTCTCGCAGTCGTTCGGCAAGCCGCGAGGCCACTTCGCGCGGGTTGTGCTTCTGGCCCGTAGCTTCTTTGAGACGCTTTGCAAGTTCGAAGGCGACGGGAAATGCCAGGTCGCCGAGATCGGTTCGGGGAGGAACCTCGACCGCAAGGTCGGCGAGTTGGATATCGAAATTCTCGGCGATGGCATCAACCAAAATCTGGCGCACGGTTTCCTGAATCGACATATTCCGAATATCTCCGTTGATGAGAGAACTCTGCCGTCGAAAAGAGAGCCGACAGAAACGAAGATAATATCAGCCGATCATTTCTTTTGGAAGGCGGAGGGAATTTGCATCAGCGCGGTAGTGCAGTAAATGGCTGGTTCGAACAGTTGAGGGCGCTTGCAAATCCAGCCTGCGCGATGAGGCTTCGCTCGCTTCTGAATACTCCCGATGGAAATCAATGGAGGAGTTCAAACCCAGCCTTATGTGTTGGACTTCAACGATCCCCCAACTGCCGTTGGGGGGATTCAAAGAAGACCGGCGCTTTTTTTGTAGGTTGGAAGTACACGATGAAAACTGCCCCCCTGGTTCGATGCCTTCGCCCGTTTTCACTCACGCCAGGTCAGCACCTCGCCGCCCTCTCTGCGCAGTATGCTGCCGGGGAACACCTTCAGACGCCATGGGTCAAGGCGGAGAGCGGCAAACGCTTCCGAAGTGGGGCTGTCCCATCCGGGAATGATGGCCGGGTTGAAGCCGAGCGGTTCCGGGGCATTGAGGAAGAGATTCCACACCCGCTGGCGCGTCTCGGCATCGAAAGCCCAGGTTGCCCGACACTCGGCCACGCAGGTGTCGTGAGACGGAGACCAGTAGTTGAGAGACAGGTAAGGGCTTTGATTGAGGTGAGCGCGTTTGAGAGGAGTCGGTCCGGTCCCTATCCATCCGACGAGACTCGCGCCATCCCATTGCCAGATCGGATGGAGCACGCGAGACCGGGGCCTGCCTTTCCTATCAACCGTGGCTGCGCTGGCCCACACAATGCGATGCGCCATTTCGACGAAGGCAGGGGCGACCTGGGTGAGTTCGTTCATTGATTTCTCCTTTTGCGTTGGAATTCTTTCGATGGCTGTGGTTTCAAAATCCGTCGTGCGTTGACACGGCAGCCAACCTGATCATTTTCTTCCATTCGTCCGTTAGCGGGGAATGAATTCAAGAGTCGTCATCTCGCGTTCGGACTCGGCGAAACCGGTCACCCAATTTCGGGACCCTGGAGTGTGGTATTTCTCGCCGAAGGCAGCCGTCACCGCGCGTTGCAGGCGGGCGCTTCGAATCACTCTGGCTCGAACCTCGATCTCAATCTCTCCGACCTGAACCGTCCCATCCGGGTCGTGTCTGAAGGCGTGGAACCATCCAGTCGGCTTATCGTTCCAGGAGCGCACGAATGCCCTGCCATCAACAACCACGACCCACACGCCGGTGTAGCGGTGCTCCGGGCCGGAGCGCACACCGAGTATCTTAGCCTTCCGTATGGCGTCGAGCGTCTCATCATCGAACCTTGCAGTTTTGGACATAGGCAAACCCGGAAATCAGATGTTCTTATTTCGAGGTTTTTCGCTGTGAAGCAGGTCAATGCACTTGCGACAGGTCGCCGCGTCGTAGTCAGCAGTAGCGATGCTTTCCACATCAGCCCGGTGGGCTGCTTCCTTGTCACGAGGATTGCACAGCACCATACCGTCCTCATCGAGGGCATGCAGATCGCGTTTTTGTCTCTTGTCCCTGAGCCTTGCCGTCATCCCATATCCCGAAACGATGCAGACGCCGTGACCCTGCATCTACCATGCGATGCCTGCGCCCTCAGGCAGATGCCCCAGACCGATTCATTATATGACATCTGCCTGTGTTTCTGCTCCAGCGCATGTGTCTAATGGTTTTCTCTGATGTCATAAGCCCACAGCGTCCCGATATCGCGTATGTAGAGCCTCCCGTTAGCGATCACCGGATACGTCCACGCCTTTTCAGGATAGGGACCCAGGCGATTGCGCTTGGGTTGATCGGGCGGGGTGAATCGGCCCTTCTCCCGATAGCCTTGAGGTGTCGCCTCCACAAGCGCCACATCTCCATTCTCGCCGTGAAGGAATAAGAGTCCATCGGCGCAGGCGACTGAGCCTCTGCCTATGCTCTCGGCCTTCCATTTCACCTTGCCCGAAGCGAACTCGACCGCGACCAGCCCCTCTGCCGCCGTGCCGTAAAGATATTCACCGACCAGCACCGATCCGCCGATGCTGTTAGGAAGCCCGCGCTCGAAGTAGACCTGCTCTGCTGCGACTCTGCCCTGATCCAGTCTCAAACGGACGGTTCCTCCTCCGACGCCATGCGCTCCGCCGTAGACGTATTGGTCGCGCGCTACCGGAGTCACCATTTGCGCCGACCCCTTGGCGACCTCCGCATAGCGCCAGAGGAACTCGCCCGTCCTGGCATCGACTCCGACAATCCCTTTGCTCAAAAACTGCGCGTATTGTTTTCGACCGCCCGCCTGAATGGCTATCGCCGAGGCATAACCCGCGTGCTCGCCGCCGGGAACGGCCATCTTCCAGATGACCGCGCCCGTCCTTTTGTTGAGCGCCACCATCGTGGCCTGCGCGCCGCCTGGGGTTACGACTACCGCCTCGCCATCAACCAGAGGGGACTCTGCATAGGACCATATACCCGGCTTGCCGTCGAATTCCCTGCGGATGTTCTTCTGCCATCGAATCCTGCCGCTGCGAGTTTCGAGACAGGCGAGGTCGCCGTCGGATCCCAGCGCGTAGATGAAGTCTCCGTCAACGGTCGGAGTCGACCGGGCCTTGGGATAAAACACGTCCTGCGGATTGCCTACGTTGCCCACGCGCGTCGTCCATACGGGTTTTCCGTCCTGAGTCGAGAGAGCTTGAACGAACTCATTATCCATGCCCTGGTTGCTCATCACATAGATGCGCGTTCCGACGACCGCCGGAGTTGAGTAGCCGTCTCCTATGTCGTTGACTTGCCAGAGCAGTTTCGGTCCCTCCGGCGGCCATTGCTTGAGGAGACCTCTCTCCTGCGAGACCCCGGTGCGGAGCGGACCCCGCCATTGAGGCCAGTCGGAAGCGCCTGGGCCGGCAGACTTCGTAGCAGTCACGGGTGAGAAGCACAAACAAAGCGATAGGACGGTGATTGGCAATCGTGTCTTCACTGTATTTCCCTTCTGACGATTGTAATTGCTTGCGGGTCTTGCCGCCCTTCGCTGATACGATCATTTTCAGGAGATGTTCCGCCACGCTAAGAGTTCTTGCGGCCCTCCTCCCGACGCAGCGCGGCAGCAAGGACGATTCTCTCATCCGCGCATTGCTTGACTTCGACTCCAGCCGGTTTATACCATGCGTGCTTTTCCCTGCGAGGCGCGACATGGAGCTTACGGAAGTCACAAGTGAACTGCTTCAGATGTTCGATAATGCCCGGCGTGTGGCCGCGCTTACCGGCGCGGGCGTGTCTGCCGAAAGCGGAGTGCCTACCTTTCGCGGCGGAGGCGACACAGAGGTGTGGACATGGCGCGGGCGTCACATCACTGAACTTTCTTCATCTGAGTTGATGGCCACAGACCCGAAACTTGTCTGGGAGTGGTTCGATTATCGACGCGGATTGCTCAGGACGATTCGCCCCAACCCGGCTCACGAGGCGCTGGTTCAGTGGGAGCGCAGGTTCGAAGACTTCACGCTCATCACTCAAAACATCGATGACCTCCATCGCGCAGCCGGAAGCCTCAACCTCCTCGAACTCCATGGCAATATCTGGCGCGCGAGGTGTCTGCGATGCGGATCGGTATTCGAGGCGCGCGAGTGCCCGCTTGAAGAGAACCCTCCGCTGTGCCTCGCCTGCCGAGG
>CAZPQE010000313.1:0-8348 GCA_964588615.1 uncultured Clostridia bacterium
CCGTCGCCGGTCGGAATGATTTCCATCGCGGCGAGTCCCAGACGGACCTTCGAATGCGCTTTTTCGAACAGATGAGAAACCAGCCGCCCGTTCCCTTCGGGCCAGGTCATCAGAGGCTCGGCTTGATCGCCGGGCTTTTTCACACGCGATGCGAAATAAAAAAGCCCGGCCCACGCGCTCGCCTGATCGAGCGTCAATCCGTAGTCGTCTCGACATGCATAATCGATCAGCCATCGAAGTCGCGCAGAATTCCACCCCCGGCGGTCGAGCCATTCGGACATAGGCGCTTGATCCAGCGCGGTCACTTCCGCATCATCCGACCCTGCTGCGACAGGGATGGCAAAAGCGCGGCGGCCTCGCGCGTCACGCCATCCGACCCAGCGACTGACTTCCCGGTTGAACGCCTCTAACTGCGCGAGGTCTTCCTCGCTTGCTCCGGCGCGAAGATAAAGCCCTTCGTGCCAACGGCCTCTGTAAAAGGTTCGCTCTTCAGGCTCGCGGCAGAGAAACTGCTCGGCGACTATCGGCTCTCCGTCCGCAGTCTTTCCTTCGAGACAGCCCACCTCTTCTATCAACTCGACCAGAGCGCGGTTTTCCTTCATCGGCACGGGCAGATAGTGCGCGCCCCAGGGATAAGAGACGAGCGAAGAAGATCCGCTGCGCGAAGTGCCTCCAGCCTCGCGTTCGAGTTCGAGGAGCACGAAATCATCCAGGCCCGATTTGAGGAGTCGCCACGCAGATGTAAGCCCCGCGACTCCGCCGCCCACGATGACCACGCTGCGTCGCTCCCACTGATCTGATGATGGAATGATGCGAGGCGGGTTGCGAAGGCGATGGCCGACTTCATCCGATGCCCCGACTATCTGGCCGTAGGGCAGAGGATGTCGGTCGCGGGTGTCGCAGGAGGCGAGGGACATGGGGACGCCGAGGAGCGCCGCGATGACCTCTCGCCTTGTGAACCGGTGTGACATAAAGCACGGTCAGTTGCGTGCCGCCTGCTTGCGAAGTATGCATACGACTTCATTGCCGCCGAATGCCGTCTCGCCCACCGTCAGTCCGACGAAGCGGAACCCCGCATCGGCGGCCTCGGTCAACTCCTTCTGCATGGTCGAGGTCTTGCTGGTCGCAAGCAAACGATAGGTGAAGGCAGTGACCGCAGCTTCGCGGTCGCGTTCGAGGATGAGCACGACTTCCCTGCCGCCGAACGCGGTTTCGAAAACGGTCTGGCCCTTGTACTCGAAACCGGCATCGCCCGCCTGCTGCGCTTCCTTTTGCATAGTCGAAGTTTTATTGGTCGCAAGAAGCTTGTATTCATATCGCGCTTTGGCCGCCGCCTGGCGCGAAACCAGAAGGACTACTTCTTTTCCGCCGAAGGCGGTCTCGCCGCCCATCACGCCTTCGAAGCGAAAACCTTCGCCGGCAGCCTGATTCAATTCCTTCTGCATCGTGGAGGTCTTGTTGGTAGCCAGCAGTTTGTATTCGATTTTCTGCGAGGCCGAGTCTTCCCGTGATTCAGGTGAAGCTTGCGCGGCATCGGTTTCAAATCCGTTGCCCGGTTTGGCTATGAGAAAGACGACCGCGCACATCAGAAAGAGAGTTGATATTCGCCACAACATTTTGAATCTCCCGGATGAATTTTTGAGTCCTCGGCCCCATCCCGCGCGACTCTTTTCGTCTGACTCCGGTTGAGATGTCAGTCACTGCTCATACCGTTTCCATTCGGATTCGTAATAATGAACGAGCGCCTGATTGTCCAGCCGGTTTATTTCGACCGGAACCGGAGAGAGGTCTCGACTGAGAACGAACATCGCCGCCATAGTTTGCTCGTCGAGAAACCTCAGCCCGGCGGGAACGGTCGAAGGAATCTCGAAGGATTTCGCGCTGGCCAGCGCAAATCCCCACACCCCGACGAATGAGGGAACAGCCACCTGGTAAGGGCGGACGTGAAAGCCTGCGGCTTCGAGAGTCCGCATGATGCACCAGAATGACTTTTGAGCAAACAGCGGCGACGTGCTTTGAACCGCAATGGCGGCATCGGGAGTCAATCGCTGGCGAAGCATTTTATAAAATCGCGTGGTGTAGAGTTTGCCCAATGCGAACGTGCCGGGGTCAGGGAAATCGATTATAGCGACATCGAACGGCTGGCCCTCCGATTCGATCCAGATGAAAGCGTCCTGATTTATCACCTTCACCCGGCTGTCGGAAAGAGAGTGATCGTTCAACTGGGCAAGCAGGGGGAAGCGTTCCGAGAGAGCGGTCATGTCAGGGTCGAGATCGACCAGAGTGACCGATTCGACCGACGGGTGCTTGAGTATTTCCCTCACGGCGAGGCCGTCGCCTCCGCCAAGCACGAGCACCCGGCGAGGCGAGCCGTGAAGCATCATCGCCGGATGAACCAGCGATTCGTGATAGCGGTACTCGTCGGCTGATGAAAATTGCAGGTGGCCGTTGAGAAACAGTTGAAACCCCGTTCGGTTGCGCGTGACCACGATGCGCTGATAGTGAGTCGTGCGCGTGTAGACTATCGTGTCTGGAAATAGGTCTTCTTCGGCAAGCGAGGTGAGGCGGTCTGCCTTTATCACTCCCACAAGAAGCAGAGTGATTACTATCGCGCCTTTGACTCGCAACAAAGTCACGCCGCCTTTTATCAGAGGCCGCAGCAGCCAGGTGCCCCACAGCCCGATGACAGCGTTGAGTATCCCGAAGATGAGCGAGGTTCGCACCAGTCCGAGTTTGGGGACGAAGAAGAGCGGGAACAAAAGAGACGCCGCAAGCGCGCCGACGTAATCGAAGGTGAGCACGCGCGAGACAAGCTCCTTGAAGTCGAGCGCGTCTTTGAGTATGCGCATCAGAAGCGGGAGTTCGAGGCCCACGAGCGTGCCCACCAGAAAAACCAACAGGTACAAAATGACCTGGAAATAACCCAGTCGGGCGAAGCTCAGAAAAAGAAGCGGCGCGGAAATTCCTCCCAGCAACGCGACTCCGAGTTCCACCTCTACGAAGCGACGGGCAAGATTCTTATCGACGAACCTCGACAGCCAAGCTCCCGCTCCCAGGGCGAACAGATAGATTCCGATGATGAGAGAGAATTGCGTGACCGAATCGCCGAGAACGTAACTGGCCAGCGTCCCGGCCAGCAGTTCATACACCAGTCCGCACGTGGCTATGATGAGCACGTGAAGGAAAAGAATTGGCGTGCGGCTCATCCCTTAACCGTGAACTGCGGCGGAGACTATCAAAGCCATGCCGATGATGACCGAGCCGATGATTATCCCCAGCGCCACGTTCTGGTCTTCCTCTATCTCCTTGCGGATGGAAAAAGGCATCACGACCCGGAACAGCCAGAACGCCAGAGCGAACAGAAGAAGGCCGAGAACTGAAAACACCAGAGTCGATAAAACAAGCTCTGGAAGCTGTCCCCAGGGTATCAACAGGCCCGCAGGTTGATCGAAAGTTCGGGTTGCAGTTGAAAGTATCGCCATCATTTTCCCCCTCGGTAGCCGGAGTGCCAGAAGTGAAACGAACGGTAGCCGCCCGGTGAATTGCGCACCTCTTGCGGGATCAATTCCCGCTGCGCGTCGCCGAATTCTCTTCCGGTCAGCGCCACCAGTCCATAGACCGCCAACGCGATTATTCCCAATGTAAGATAAATTTTGCTGAACATCTCGCCTCCACACTCATTCCGACGATTGATACGGGGTGTAGTCGCTGTCGGCCCATCGCCGCTTGTCGAAGCTGAAGTAATAGATGCCGACCAGAACCGGGATGATCGAGATGAGCACCACCACCAGCATCAGGTGCAAAATGCGGGGCACGCCCTGCTGCACTCGCACCGAAACCGCTATGGGCTGTTGCCACCGCTCCCATAGAACTTCGAGCCTCAGTGTATATTTTCCTGCGGGCAGCGACGACAGATGCACCGTAGAAGTCTGCCCTCCCTCGCTCCACGATTCTCCCCCCTCGACCCCGTGATAGTATTCGACGGGCATCGAAAAATTCTGCACCAGCCCGGTCTCTTCGTTTATCAGATCGCCTTCGACATAAGCCCACGAATTATCTACAGGCGCTGAGAGAGTCACCTTGATGTTCTGATAGCCGCGCAGATCGAATTGATCACTGAACGCCGATTGAGTCTTGTCAGCGGCCTCGACCGGATTGAAAGCGTAGTTCTGTTTGAAGACATCTCGTCGAGACCCTATGGCGTTGATGGCGATGCCGAGGATGATGCTGGCCAGCAGCAGCAGTCCCCAGTATTTGAAAATCCGGGTGTGCGGGAAAGGCTGATTGGGCGCTATCTTCGACGTGCGCGGAAGCCCTTCAATGCCGAATGCCTTTTCGACGTCTTGGCGTTTGAGATAGGCTCCGAGCGACCAGTTGATTTCGCCTCCGGCCACGTTCATAGAAACCTCTTTCGAGAGCATCAATGGCGCGTTGACGTAATCGGCCATCTTCACCTGCTCGCCCACTTCGACTTTCCAGTAGAACTCGCCCTCGACGTACTGACACCACCCTAAGGCGTCCTGATAGAGCTTGAATCGCTTGCCGCCTAAGTTGACTGTCTTTCCGTTATCGATTACCGAGCCGGGATGAACGGGCTGAACGAAATTCCAGTTGTCGTCGCTCCTCACCAGCCATCGGAACCCGACCTCCGGGGTGTAGAGCAGATATTCTTCCCAGAAATAATTCACCCCTTCGAACTGAACGCCTCGTTGAACGAAGCCTATGACCATCATCCGGCTGCCGGAGAATTCTCCGACTGCGCCCAATGGGATGATGGGTTTGACTCTCCCGCCGCGCAGGACTTTGAGCAATTCGAGTTTGCCTTGGTTGACGTCGAGCAGCGAGCCGCAGTTGGGACAGGTCACGCGCTCGGTGTAATCGGGCGCGCGCAGTTCGAGCGGGCCCGCGCACTGCGGGCAGGAAAGCTGTGTGGCGGCGACCCTCCGCGCTTCTTTTTCTTCGGTCGGTCGCCCGATTATTCCAAGCTCGTTGAGAGTGACTTCCTGACCGAAGAAAACCAGAGGCGACTCTTCTGAATAATCGATGGTGGCGAATTCGCCTCGCGGCCCGGAGAGGTCTGCGTAGAGGTGTTCGGCTCCGGGGATGAGTTTGTATGGTATCTCGCCTTTTGCGCCGAGCGAGCGGGCGACGCCTTTTTCGGCCACCACTAGAGGGGCGGCGCTCGACAGCGCAGGAACCGATTGGCCCAGTTCGAGCATGTCGAAAAGAGGGATGAGGCTCTGTTGAGGGATCGAGTGTTGAAAGGTTATGTAGAAGCGGCCCTGGGCTTCGGCAATCCACCCCCAGCGGCCATCTCCGAACGCGGCGTACCACTCATCCCACATCCCGCCCATCTGATGGCCGAGTTGGGCGCGGCCCATGATCTCGAACCGGATGCCTCGATAAACTCCGCGCATTCCGATTTCGAGCGGCGAGCCGGTTTCAACCAGGTCGGCGACCTTGCCCAGGTCCTCGAACCTGCGGTCGCCGCGCCCTACCACCGAGTTGCAGAATTCGCACACGGTGACTATCGATGAACCGATCCTGAAAGTGACTGGAGCGCCGCAAGCTGGACATCCGGCCTCTACTGGACCCAATTCCCTGTCACCTCCTCATTGAAAATGCACAGCAGGCTGCTAGCCTGCTGGGTTCTAATTTTCATTCTTTCAGAGAGTCAACAGGCTGGCAGCCTGTTGTACATCTGACGACATCGCCGACTCCGTTTCTCGAAGCTCCGATCTCAACTCTACTGGCGAGATGCCGCTGCCCCGCAAATGAAAATGAGCGACGACGCGCGCAGCCCCCAGCATTTCACAGAGCCTTTCTTCCCACGCCCAGCGTGGCCGTTCGCGGCAACAGTAAAGATTGAATGTGGCCGCGCCCAGTTCCGGGTAAGTATGGCAGGCCAGATGCGATTCGGTCAGCAGATAGAGACCGGTCACGCCGCCCGCGCCAGCGAACTGATGCCATGCGGGAGAGCCGACTACATTGAGTCCGAGATCGAAGATGATTCTCTCGCAGACTCTCTGCAAAGTGTTTATGTCGCGAAGAAGTTCCTCCGAACATCCTTCGGCATCAACAAGCCATTCGACGCCTACATTCATGATTGAAAAAAACGCCCGATACGACGACTGACCAGATGATTCCTGACCAGTTCGACAACACGCTAAAAAAAACGTCGAGAGAATATCACAGAAGAGCGCGGCTGACCAACATCTGTCGAAAAGGGTTCAGAGATGAACCCGCGACCATCAGGGGTGGCTAAACCGAATTGCCTTCGTAGCAGGTGTAGCAGACGCGCTTCATAGCCGTGTAGCATTCGAGTGTGACTTGAGGAGCGAGGTAGCCTTCTCTTTCAGTCTCGCTGCGCAGCAGGTCTGTGGTGAGATACTTCTTGTTATCGTCGGGAAAAACGGTGGCGACGACCGTTTCACTGCCCATCTGGTTTTGCGCCATGAGCGCGCCCAGAAAATTCGCGCCCGATGAAATCCCTACGGCCAGTCCGAGAGTCGAAGCGAGTTTTTGCGCCATCAATATCGCGTCTCCATCCGAGACGGCGATCACCGGATCGAGTTTTTCCAACTCGACTATCGGAGGGATGAATTCATCCGATATGCCCTGAATGCGATGCTGTCCCGTTTTGTGCCCGGTCGAAAGCGTCGGCGATTCCGCAGGCTCGATGGCATGCAATCGAATCGAGGCGCGCTGCCTCCGCAAAAAGTTTCCCGTCCCCATGATCGTGCCTCCGGTCCCGACTCCGGCTACGAAGGCATCAGGAACGATGGCGTTGAGATAAAGCTGCCACCAGAGTTCCGGCCCCGTCGTCTGCTGGTGCGCTTCGACGTTTGCGGCATTGGAGAATTGCCTCGGTAGAAAAATCCCCGGCTCTCGGCAAGCCATTTCTTCGGCCATGCGAATGGAGCCCAGAAATCCTCCTTGTTCACGGCTCACTGGAACGACCCGCGCTCCGAGGCTTTTTATCAGCGCGACTCTTTCCTGACTCATCCAGTCAGGCATGAAGATGACCACCGGATGACCGAGTGCGCGGCCAATGGCCGAAAAAGAAATACCGGTGTTGCCGCTCGTCGCTTCGACTATCGTGTCGCCCGGCGCGATGGCCCCCTCTTCATAAGCCTTTCTGAGTATGTGAAACGCCATCCGGTCTTTGATCGAGCCGGTCATATTCGCTTGCTCGGCTTTGGCATAGATGACCCGACGAGCGCCATTAAATGTGAATTCGATAGCCAGCAGCGGCGTGTTGCCGATCATGTGCCGGAGACCGGCGAAGCGATCCTGGCTTGCTGTTATGAATGCGGTTTCGGTCATCGTCGATATCGAGCCTCTCTCGAATTAGAATGCAGAGAGCAGAAAGACGGCAAATCCCGTTCCCATTCCCGTCGGCCTCAAATTAGCTGACCGCCATCACCGATTGCGAAATTCCTCGCAGCGGGCGGCGGGAATTTGCTCACCCCTCTCGCCCTTTTTCATCGCGGGCAACTCTTATTCGTGGGATGAGGCATCATAGGCATATCGCAAAACGCCTCTCCCACACAGCGTCGCGCGATGACCGGGAGGATGTATTCGCCAAAGCTCAGGAGGAACATCCGACGGATCATTCGCGCCTGGCTCTTTCAACTCGTCAAAGGCGCTGCTCGGACGCCTGTCAAACCTAATCTAAAAAAACTATCAATCGACAATGAGGAAACCTATATGAGAACGCATAAGAATATCGAATCGATTAGCAAGACGCTTGCAAACAGAATTGAACGGATAACACAGTCGGGGATAATCAGAAAAGCTTTCGCCACAGTTCTGGCCATCACCCTCGTGCTGCCGCTCATATCGATCAACCTCCTCCCAGCCGTCGCTCAGAACGGTCAATCGGAAAACGAAAAGAAGATCATCGAGTTTGCTTCCAAAAACCTCGGCATCGCCGCAGACGATCTCGAATTGATCGCTGAAACCCTGGTGAAGCTCCCTCTGACGAAAGTCGAAGTACGCGCGATGAAGTTCCACCGCAGAGACCGCGATGAAGTAATCGAAATGGCTATGGACGCAAACGGACGACAGGTCGATCTCAAATCTCTGCGCGCAGCCGAAGGCCAGGCATACCGGCTCAAGTACGGAAAGCTCGATCCCTTCCTCTACGATGTTGCAAGCGGACTCCGCAGCAACGACCTCATCAAGGTGGCCTTCTGGCTCAACCTCAGAGAAGACCTCGGAGCCAAAGACCCTCGAACCGACAATCAGGAGCTCAACCGCGAACAGGTCGACATGCTCATCGAGCTTCGTGAGGATCAGTTGAAAAAAGCCACTGCCGACGCGACTAAATCGATCAGGTCTTATCT
>CAZPQE010000314.1:0-8332 GCA_964588615.1 uncultured Clostridia bacterium
TGAGCGCGAAAGCTGGAGTGGGGAACAGTGGGAAAGATGGCAGCAGGAGCGTCTCTCTCTCGTGCTGCATCGCGCCGCGACTCGTGTGCCTTACTATCGCCAGCACTGGGAAGCGCGGCGACGAGCGGGCGACCGCGCATCGTGGGAATATCTCGAAAACTGGCCTCTGCTCGATAAGGAATCGCTTCGCCAGAACCCGCAGGCTTTTGTGGCCGACGATTGCGATGTGCGCCGCCTGCTCTCCGAGCAGACGAGTGGGAGCACGGGCAAACCGCTTCGACTATGGGTGAGCAGGGATACGGCGCGCGCGTGGTATGCGCTGGTCGAAGCGCGCAGCCGCCTGTGGTACGGGGTTTCGCGTCGCGACCGCTGGGCGATACTGGGCGGGCAACTGGTCACTCCAGCCAGCCAGACCCGACCGCCCTTCTGGGTATGGAACTCGGCTCTGCGTCAGCTTTATATGTCCTCTTATCATCTGGCCGCCGCTTCGATGCCTCATTACCTCGACGCGCTCCACAAGTATCAGGTTCGCTACATCTACAGCTACACGTCGAGCCTCTACGAGATGGCGCGCGAGGCCCTGCGATTGAACCGGCGCGATATAAAACTGGCAGTGGCCATAACCAACGCCGAGCCGGTGTTCGATTACCAGCGCAAAGTTATCGAGGAAGCTTTTCAATGCTCGGTGCGAGAGACCTATGGGATGGCTGAGATCGCCGCCGCCGCCGGTGAGTGTGCTTCAGGGCGGCTCCACCTCTGGCCCGAAGCTGGAGTGATGGAAGTCCTCGACGAATACAACTTGCCCGCAAGCTCCGGTCAGTTGTTCAGCACCGGTTTGCTCAATGCCGATATGCCGCTCATCCGTTACCCGGTCGGCGACCGCGTGCGTTTGCCTCGGACGGATGCCCTCTGCGAGTGCGGTCGAAGGTTGCCGATTGTAGAAGAGATCGAGGGCCGCCTCGATGATGTTCTTTTCACCCGCGACGGGCGTCGGATAGGAAGGCTCGACCCTGTTTTCAAGACCGACCTGCCTGTAATCGAAGCGCAGGTAATTCAGGAAGACATCGACCTGATTCGCGTCCGCTATGTGCCTGCCAGCGATTATACCGAAGCGGCAGGACGCTCGATTGTGGAACGCATGCGCGATCGCCTCGGAGACGTGCAGGTTCGCCTCGAAGAGATCGATAAGCTCCCGCGCGGCAGGAACGGAAAGTTTCGGGGAGTCATCTGCAATCTGTCGAAAGAGAAAATAGAGACGCTGTGCAGCCCGGCTGCTGCGGCAAACTGATCGGATCGAGATGATGAATGAATATCCTTTCGTCACTGTGGTGATGCCCGTCCGCAACGAAGGCAGTTTCATAGAACGAAGCCTCGGAGCGGTTTTCCTTCAGGACTATCCTTCGGACAGGATGGAAGTGCTCGTTGCCGACGGCCTTTCGACCGATGGCACTCGCGAGAGGATCATCGAGTTTCAAAAAGCTCACCCCAATCTGCAAATGGTCTCCAATCCCGACGGAATAGTTCCTACGGGAATGAACCGCGCCATCCGGCAGGCGCGAGGGGAAATTATCGTCCGCGTCGATGGACACTGCGAGATAGATCGTGAATATGTGCGGCGCGCGGTCGAGCGGCTTCAACGAGACAAGGTCGACGGAGTTGGCGGGCCGATAGACACCATCGGAGAGACGCCTCTTGCGGAGGCGATTGCAACGGCGATGAGTTCGGCCTTCGGAGTGGGAGGGTCGGCCTTCCGCACGGTGAAGGATAAAACGATGCTCGTCGATACGGTGGCTTTTCCCGCATACACCCGCGCGATCATAGAACGGGCCGGGCCTTATGATGAAGAGCTCGTTCGAAATCAGGATGATGAGTATAACTACCGTTTGCGAAAACTCGGCGCGAAGGTACTGCTGGCCTCCGACGTGAAGGCCCGCTACTACAGCCGCAGTTCGATACCTTCTCTCTGGCGTCAGTACTACCAGTACGGATACTGGAAAGTCCGCGTGATGCAGAAGCACACTTTGCAGATGAGACCGCGCCAGTTCGCTCCGTTGGTGCTGGTCGTCTCTATGATGATATCGCTTGTTGCGGCCCCGTTTCATCTGCTGGGGCTTGCGAGTCTGCTGGCGGTGAGCGGCTCTTATCTGCTGGCCAACCTTGCGGCCTCCGCGCTCACCGCGAGCAGGCAGGTTCGAATGAGTTGGATGTTGCCTGTTATTTTCGCCACCCTCCACTTCGCCTACGGATTCGGGTTCCTGAAAGGGTTGATAAAATTCCGGAACCGCTGGGGAGACCAGCAGACCCGGCTGCTTCATTCGCAGGCAGAGGCATAGTCAGGAGACAACCGCGATGAAACATCAATCGGTTGGGAAGCGCGCGCAAGCTTCGGCGATAACGCTGACCCTTTTATCGCTCGCTTGCCTTATGACCTGTTTCGCGTGCGGAAGCTACCTGGACGTTTCCGCCCAGTCTCACAAAGCCTATCCGGTCGTGCAGGAGATGTTTTGCCTGGCGGCTTATCAAAAAGGCGAAGATGTGGTCGAGGCGAAACTGAAGAGTGAATTCTACGCTGCGCCTGACGGCAAGCCTTCGGGCAAGGGGAAGAAAAAAAATCCGTGGGATTTGCAGACCGCGCTTTCTCAGGCAAAAGTGCGCCCCGGCTCGACGCTTTACCTGCGGGGCGGAACCTACCGGGGAAAATTCGTGAGCAACCTGACCGGCACTTCGTCAGCGCCAATAACTGTGCGCTCCTATCCCGGTGAGTGGGCCATCATCGAAGGATTTATGTACACCACGCTTGCCGCTTCCATGACTTCCACTCAAACCACCATCACTCTCACCGACGCCAAAGGCTTCTTCAACGGCGGAGTGGTCATCGTCGGCAACGAGCACATACGCCTCACTACACAGTCAGGCAACACCTTCAACTGCATTCGGGGATGGGACGGAAGCACTCCTGCGGCTCACAACCCTGGAGATCAAACCCTCCTCGGAGGCAACACCCTTGAAGTCCTCGGATCAGACACCATCTACCGAGACTTCGAGGTCATGAACTCCGATCCACTCAGAGTGGTCAATTACCTCAGTCCTCAGAGCGCGCCCAACCTCAGAGGCGAAGGCGTCAACGTCCATGCTCCGAGAACCAAACTCATCAACCTCGTCCTTCACGACAACCAGGAAGGAGTAGGGTTCTGGAAGGGAGCAGTAGATTCAGAAGTCTACGGCTGCATAATCTACAACAACGGCTATCAGGATCCGAACCGGGGACACGGACACGGACTCTACATACACAACGAGACCGGGATCAAGCGAATAATCGATGTGATCTCGTTCAACAACTTCGCCACCGGGATGAAGGCTTACGGACAGACCGGGCCTGTAGTGGGAGTCCACTTCGAGGGAATAGCGAGTTTCAACAACGGATCGCCGGCAGCTTACACAGGGAACCCATCGGGATATTCGACCAATCACCGGATGACGAACCTGTATGTGGGAGCCGACCTGCAGGTTCCGCGAGACATAACGATAGTGAACAACTACCTGTATCACTCATCGGGGATGCAGGTGGAGTTGTCGAATCTGGGGCTTGGGTACACGACGAGCGGAGGGACGAACCTGCGAGTAGAGAACAACTATGTGGCAGGGGGTAACTCAGCGACGGATGTGAAGGGATGGGCGAGCGCCGTTGTGCGAGGGAACCTGTTCTATGGATCGTTCCTGGCGTCGGTGAAGACGGCGACGAGTTGGAGCTACGATTGGAACAGCAACGAGTACTACGACGGATCGTCGGCAGGTCAGACGGTGTACCCGTTCACTTTCAATCAGGCGACGAATCGCCTCGGAGGAGGAATGCTGCAATACGACGATGTGGGAACGAGCCTCGGAAAAGGATGGAAGCAGTGGACGGGATTCGACACAGGGAGCACCTACAGCGCAGGAAAGCCGACGGGAGTGAAGGTGTTCGTGAGGCCGAATCAGTACGAGACGGGTCGCGCTCACATCATCGTCTACAACTGGAACCTTCTGCCGACGGTGAGCGTGGATGTGTCAAACATTCTACAGGCGGGAGATTCTTTCGAGGTGCGCAATGCACAGGATTACTCCGGTCCTCCGGTACTCACTGGCGTCTACGGCGGCGGAGCCATTCAACTTCCGACTTCCGGGCTGAGGGTGGCAAGGCCGGTTGGAATGAGCAGCACGCCCTCTTCGACGGGAGCGGAGTTCAACGTGTACGTTCTCCTGAAGAGATAACTCCTTAAAAGCCTGATCGGATGCGACCACTCAGGTCGCATCCGATCACATGTTCTTTCACTTCATCTTCGAGTTTTCCGCTCAGCAAGGCTTCCTCGCAATCGCTATCAGATGATGAGTCGATTTCTCTGCGTATTTCATGCGATCAGGCGACGACTGCAGGGAATTGATCGCATTGCTCATCATACTGAGCAGTGTTCGGAGCGGATGCTTCAAAGACCAGGATCGAAGTCCTTTCCTGCGAAAGAGCCCGCCTTTGACAGCATAATGAACATCAACCTCCTCGAATCGGGATGAAAGCAACGAGAGCAACTGCCCCCTCGTGTAATGCCTCTTGTGATCGGGGTTGGTGTTTTTCACTGCGTCCCCGTTGGGCGTGGTCATAAGGAAAACTCCGCCGGGCCTCAGGACTCTGCGGACATTTTCGACGAACAGATCGTCCCGCTCCACGTGCTCCAGCACTTCCACAGAGACCACGCAATCAAAAGACTCATCCGGGAGATTCGATCTGGTCATATCATCATAGAGCATCTTCCTGATGTTGCTTCGCCTTTTTTGATTTGCGCCAATGATCTCAGGGCTTATCCCGAGGTTGAGCTTTTTCTGAAGCTCGGTCTCTCGCGGAAGGTCCGTCACAGTGATAGAAGCCGGGACGCCTATCGTGTAATGCGACTTCCTTCCTCCCACATCGAGGATATCGATTCGTTCCGCGCAGGCGCGCGATATTTTCAACAGATGCCTGCGCACCCTCCTGTGAAGGGGAAGGTAGAAAGGCTCTATCCCGAGGTAAAACCTTTCAAAGGCGGTCAGGTTGCCAGTTCTTAAGCCCAAGCCTTGCTCTGGAGTTGAATGAGCAAGGGCGAGGGCATCGTATCGAGTTTCTTCTTTCATAACACACCGTCCAACATCAGCAGATGATACGGGTATCTGATGACAGGGTTCTCGATTTGATTCCTGGATTATTCCCGCAGGTGGATTCAGTCTTTATCGGGGGAACTCAACCCTAAGAACAGGGGATGAAAACAGGCATGACCTGCTGTCACTTTTCGAGGACGCTGTCTCGGAACTTATGAACAGGGAATCCCGGATTGCTCTCCGAACTTATCGTAGTGCCAGCATACGCCGCCGCCCTTGACGTGGCCCGGGCGACCTACGGCGAGGGTGTATTCAGATATATCTCCATGGACTGTCAAAACTGGCGGCGCATAAGGCTTCTTGAGTATCGCCTGATCTGCTGATTTTTCTTGATTGCTCTCCATTCTTCTATCCTCCACTGGCTGTTAGTGTACAGGCATTATATGAAAAATGCTCCGCGAAACCTACCTCGATCTCTCACATTATCGAATGTTGTATTCATAAAATGCCTTTCACAATTCGGTAGTGATGAAAAAGTAATGCTACGATTAAGTCTTACCAATGAATGCGAACAAGGAACGCAAGCGTCTCGCTTGCTGGTGTGGTAGCAAGCGAGACGCTTGCGTTCCTTGTGCCAGCCTTACTTTTTCATGACTACCCCCACAATTCTGGACTTGACGGCTTGCCGTCAACGGCCTTCTGATATAATGCAGCGCGATGGGATCACTGGTTGCCGTGCTTGCGCGAGATTCGACTGACGGAGCAGAGGTTGCGACAAAGATGCTTGCCGCCGCTCCGCACCGGGGCAGCAAATTCACGCTTGCCATACACAGGCGATGCGTTCTGGGAATAAGCAACGCGCCCGATTACACTGACAGCTTTATCTCCGCTGATGGCGAATTGACAGCGGCCTTCTGCGGCTCGCTCGACAACTCGTCAGAGATTGCCAGCGGGCTTGAAGATTCAAACCCGAAAAACCCGGCAGACCTGCTGGCTGCCCTGTTCAAATCATTGGGCGCGCGCGCGCCAAACAAATTGCGCGGGGTCTTTGCCGGAGTGGTCACCGACGGCAACCGTGTCTGGTGCTTTCGAGACCACCTGGGACTCAAGCCGCTCTTTTATCGCGATGAGCCTCGCGCTTTCTTCGTCGCTCTCGAAGCGAAACAGATCGTAGCCGGGGCCGATATCTCCAGAGAGCCGGACATCGAAGTCCTTGAGCAGATATTCTATAACCGGTTGAGCGAGGACACTCCGTGTACTCTCAAAGGCGTCAGCCGCCTCCCGCAGGCTGCCATCCTGACCGCCGATCTCGAAAAGATCGCGCAGCCGGTTCGTTATCACCGACCTGAAGAACTTATCGAGTCTTCAAATCTCAACGAGGAACAAGCCGCCGAGAAATTTTCCGCTCTCTTCACGCAGGCCGTTTCTCGAAGCCTGACCGGGCGGGATGTGGTTCTGTTGAGCGGAGGAGTCGACTCGCCCGCTGTGGCCGCTTATGCCGCTCCTCTGCATCAGGCCCGATCGGGCCGACCGCTTGGCGCGCTCTCGGCTCTGTTTCCCGACCTTCCTAAGGTCGATGAGCAGAGGTTCATAGAACTCGCTGCCGCCCGCTTCGGAATCGATCTTCACAGTTACAGGCCGAAGGCGCGGCCTCTGGACGATGTGAAGCGATGGTGCGAGGTTCTCGACGGCCCGGTGCCTATACTTTCCGTGCCTGAAACGAGCGAATGTTATGCCCGCGCGAGTGAACTTGGATTTCGAGGCGTCCTCACGGGTGAAGCAGCCGAGTTCGTTTTCGATCAGAGCCATCATCTGCTCGGTCATCTGCTGCTTGGTCTGAGGTTTCATGAATTCCTGCGCCTGGTCTCTGCCGAGCGCAGGCGCGGGGTCTCGTGGAAAAAGATTCGCCGCAGGCTTTTCCCTTCTCTGATACCCGCCCGTTTCTCAAACCTCTATTTAGGGCTTGGAGGTCAGGACTGGCCCGAGCGCATTCCTCAATGGCTCGACGCCGGAGTTGTAAACGAAACCCCATTGAGGACGGACCTTATGATCCCGATGCGCAGGCGGTGGAAAGCTCTCCAGGTCTTCCCGTTTCGAGGCTGCACGATAACTCAGGAAGCCGACGAAATATGCGCTTCTCTCAACAAGGTCGTCGTCCGCCGCCCGTTTGCCGACATCGATCTGTGGGAGTTTTTCCTCTGCCTCCCGGCGCGAGTCAAGTTCCCCGACTTGCGCTCGAAGACCCTTGTGCGATCACTGCTGCGCGGGCGCGTTCCTGATGAAATCCTCGACCGGCGCGACAAAACGCTGTTTGACGATCACATCCTCGCCAGCATCGATTACCCGACTCTCCGTCTCTTCCTGAGCGATCCCAGGCACAGGATGAGAGGCGTCGATTATGAACTGCTCTCGGAGAGACTCGACAGAGAAGATTTCACTCTCATCGATTGGACCTGGGCAAACGACCTGGCCAGAATCCATGCGTTTTTGAATCTATGGTAGACAACACACAAAATGAATCCTGCTACGGTTTCGGGGTGCGCTCAGGCGTCGAGATGCGGTTTATGCGTCAGGGCGGAGTCCGCGAAATAATCGATGTCGTTGAAGCCCCGCATCCATTGCCTGTCCCGGCAGGGCGGGCCCTTTTCGAATGGAGGTTCCGGGGAGCGGACAACACCATCAAGGCCAGCCTTCACGAGCAGGGTTCCGAGTATCTGTTCTGGACGGCTGACACAGGGTGCTATCGCATCGCGCCCGAACGCAGAAGGATCGAAATCCCTGCCGGGGCCAACGCGATTCGCCGCGAAGAGCGACTGTGGGGAGTCCCCGCGATGTTGTGCCTGATCGATCGCGGCGATTTCCCGCTGCACGCATCAGCGGTTGAAATCGACAGCGGCGCGTTGCTGTTTGCCGGGCCGGGCGGATCGGGCAAGACGACTCTCGCGCTCGGCTTCCACCTCGAAGGATACCGAATACTCACCGAAGACATGTCCTGCTGCGACCTGGCTTCAGAACCGGCGCTGCTGCCCGGCCCGACCTCGCTGAGGGTCAGGCCCGATGTATTCCCCTTTCAGATGCCTCAAGGCGCTCGCGTCGTCCTCAAAGAGGATGAGCGCATCCACCTGCTCATCGAACGCAATCGTCAGGGCACGAGCGTCCCCGTCCCTGTCAGGGCGCTGTGCTTCCTGCGAGAGTCAGACGACGAAATACGGTTTGAGAGAGTGAG